>CAIXPF010000082.1 GCA_903921205.1 uncultured Acidimicrobiia bacterium
CAGTACTGCGCGAAGGCAAGGTTCACCGCCGTGGACGCCTGGGCAGCCATGGCTGCAGCGTAGCGGGGCTGTCCCGGCTCTGACGCCCCGCAACCGGCCCCGAGCGGCGCCGGCGGTCAGTCCAGGATGGCGAGGGCTTCCGGCAGTGCCCGAGCGGCGCGGCCGAGGCCGTGGGCGACCGCAGCGTTGGTCAGCTCACCGCGCACGACGTTGAGCCCCCCGCCGAGCTCGGGATGGCGGGCGACGGCAGCACGCACCCCCGAGGCCAGGGCGACGGTGTAGCGCATGGTGGCGTTGGTCAGGGCATACGTGGAGGTACGGGGCACGGCGCCGGGGATGTTGCCGACGGCGTAGTGGATGACCCCGTGCTCGACGAAGATGGGCTCGGCATGTGAGGTCTCCCGGGAAGTGGCGAAACAGCCGCCCTGATCGATGGCGATGTCGACCAACACGCTGCCGGCCTCCATCGTCTGCACCATCGCCTCGTCGACCAGCACCGGCGCACGGTCACCGGCCACCAGCACCGCCCCGATGACCACGTCCGATCCGGCCACGGCCTCGGCCACCGCATGACGCGACGAGTGGATGGTCTCGACCCGGCCGCCCCACATCTGCTCGACGGCCTCGAGCTTGGGCAGGGCGATGTCCAGCACGGTGACCGAGGCCCCCATGCCGACGGCCACGTCGATGGCGTGCCAACCCGACACCCCGGCGCCGAGCACCGTCACCCGAGCCCGGGCCACGCCGGGGATACCGCCGGCTAGGACGCCCTTGCCCCCGTGCGGGGCCTCGAGGAAATGGGCGGCGGCCTGCATGGCCATGCGACCGGCGATGCGGCTCATCGGGGCGAGCAGCGGCAGGTGCCCGTCGGGCAGCTGCACCGTCTCGTACGCCAGGGCAGTCGCCCCGGTGGCCAGCAGCGCCTCGGCCACCTCGGGGTAGGCGGCGAGGTGCAGGTAGGTGAACAGCACGTGCCGGGGCCCGAGCCGTTCGAGATCGCGCGGCTGGGGCTCCTTGACGTGCAGGATCAACGTCGCCTGCTCGTACACGTCATCGACGCTGCCGAGCCGTGCGCCGGCCGCGAGAAAAGCCTCGTCACCGATGCCCGAACCGCGACCGGCCCCGGTCTCCACGAGGACCTCGTGACCCGCGAGGCGCAGCTCGCTCACCCCGGCAGGGGTGATCGCCACCCGCCGCTCCAGGGTCTTGGTCTCTGCCGGAACCCCGACGATCATGCCGACTCCTCCCTACCGACCGGCCGCCGGGCCGGGGTCGGCGGCGCGGCGGCCGCCTCGTCATCACGGTAGTTCCCGGTACCGTTTCAGCGATGACGCGTCGCCCCCGGGTGCTGCCGGGCCTGCTGCTCGCCGCCGCCCTGCTCGGCTGTTCCACCGGCACCGTACCGATCGCGGGCACCACGACCGACGACGCGGCCTTCGCCGGATCGTCTGCGTCCGTGCACGGCGGGACGACACCGTCCGTCACGACCGGCGCGTCGGTCCGGCCCGGCGACACCGTCGAGCGGCTCACGGTGGACGTCCTCGAACGCCTCCCCCACGACCCGGAGGCCTTCACCGAGGGTCTGGTCCTGGTCGACGGTGCGTTGTACGAGTCGACCGGGCTGCAGGGCCGCTCGTCGGTCCGGCGGGTCGATCCGGCCACCGGCGCGGTGCTGCAGCGCCACGACCTACCGCCGACGGTGTTCGGCGAAGGCCTCGCAGCCCACGACGGCAGGCTGGTGGTCCTCACCTGGACCTCCGGCGTGGCCTATGACCTCGACCGGGCCACGCTGCGCCCCCGGTCGCAGTTCCGCTACGACGGCGAGGGCTGGGGTCTGTGCAGCACCGGCCGGGAGCTCATCCAGGGCGACGGGTCGAACCGGCTCACCCGGCGCGACCCGGTCACCTTCGCCGTGCTGGGCACCATCGAGGTGCTCGAGGCCGGCCGGCCGGTCGAACGGCTCAACGAGCTCGAATGTGTGGGCACGGATATCTACGCCAACGTGTGGCTGAGCACCGACGTCGTCCGGATCGACGCCGCCTCCGGCCGGGTGACCGCTCGGATCGACGCCTCGGCACTGCAGCCGGCCGGCGGCGGCCCCGACGACGTGCTCAACGGCATCGCCCACGACCCCCGCGACGGCACCTTCCTGCTGACCGGCAAGCGCTGGGACACGCTCTACCGCGTGCGCTTCCGCCGCTGAGCGAGACCGGGCCGCATCCGTCCACACCGGCGCGGCCAGGTCGATCGGCCCACGAAATGCCACCGGTTCGGACGGTCGGGACACCGTGCGTGACCAGCACCGATAGGTTCGGCGCGCGACCACGGCCGGCGCCGTGTCGTTCCTCTACGCTGTGGTCGTCGCACCTGCACGCCGCCCCGTGCCGACGCGACGTCGGACGTCGGAAGAGGGCGGCACGCATGGCGGCTGGGGTCGCGCCGGAACCGGGACTCGGACCGGATCACATCACGAGCAACGACGACGCCCCGGTCCTCGACCTGCGCCGGACGCCGGACCCCGGGGTGTTGGCCGGCGCCCACTGGCGCCGCTACGAACTGGCCGGCCTCTCGCTGCCGGGCACCGACCTCAGCGGTCTGCACGTCGAGACCTGCACCCTCACCGGTGCCGTGCTCGAACGGTGCCGCCTCGTTCGTGCCCATGTGGTCGACAGCCGCCTCACCGACGCCGATCTGTCGCACGCCGACCTGAGCGACGCGGTGCTGGTCAACGTCGACCTGCAGGGAGCCGACCTGCGTGGCGCGGTGCTGTCGGGGGCGGTGCTGGTGTTCTGCGATCTGCGCGGCGCCCGTCTCGACGGGGCCGACTGCACCGCCACGGTGTGGTCCCACAGCGACCTGCGCGGCGTCGACCTTTCGGGCTGCCGGCTCGACGACGCCCGGGGTGACTACTACTGGGACGACACCACGGTGTGGCCCGGGGCCGAGCCCGGCCGCTGACCCCCGACCGGCCCGACCCGGCCGCGCCCGGGCCTGGTCGTGCTCAGGCCTGGTCGTGCTCGCCCGGCTCGGCGTCGTGCTCGGTGTCGGAGGCGAGCCGGCGGATGTCCTCGACCGATTCCGGACGCAGGGTCGGGAACAGGATGACCTCGCGGATCGACGGCTGGCCCGACAGCAGCATCGCCACCCGGTCGATGCCCACCCCGAGGCCTCCCGTCGGAGGCAGCCCGAACTCGAGGGCCCGGAGGTAGTCCTCGTCGACGGTGCGGGCCGCCTCGATGTCGCCGTGCTCGGCGGCGGCGACCTCCATCTCGAACATCTGCCGCTGGCGGACCGGGTCGTTCAGCTCGGAGTAGCCGTTGGCCAGCTCCTTGCCGCCGATGAACAGCTCGAACCGGTCCGTGTTGTCGGGATCACCGGGGGTCGGCTTGGCCAGCGGCGACACCTCGGTGGGGTACTCGTAGGCGAACATGGGCCGCTCGTGTCCGAGCTGCTCCTCGACCTTCTTGTCGAAGATGGCGTAGACCAGCTTGCCGGCACCCCACCAGTCCTCGTAGTGGACCTCCTGCCGGTCGCACACCGCTCGCAGGGTGGCCACGTCGTCGTGGACCGACACCGTCTCGCCGGTGAACTCGGTGATCAGCTCGGTGATCTTGCGCCGCGGCCAGGCGGGCGTCAGGTCGATGGTGGCACCGGGCCGATCGGGGTGGGCGACCACGTAGCCGCCGATGGCGTCCTGCGCAGCCCGGCAGATCATCCGCTCGGTCAACGCCATCATGTCGTCGTAGTTGGCCAGCGCCCAGTACACCTCGACCATGGTGAACTCGGGGTTGTGGCGGGTGGAGATGCCCTCGTTGCGGAACACCCGGCCGATCTCGTAGACCCGCTCGATCCCGCCCACGACGAGGCGCTTGAGGTGCAGCTCGAGGGCGATGCGCAGGTACATCGCCTGGTCGAGGGCGTTGTGGTGGGTGACGAACGGCCGGGCGGCGGCCCCGCCGGCCTCGATCTGCAGGACCGGGGTCTCGACCTCGACGAACCCCTCCTCGTCGAGCTGGTGACGCAGGGAACGCACCGCCTGATGGCGCACCCGGAAGGTGCGACGGGCCTCCTCGTTGACGATGAGGTCGACGTAGCGCTGGCGGTAGCGGGTGTCGGTGTCGGACAGGCCACGCCACTTGTCCGGCAGCGGGCGCAGGGCCTTGGTGAGCAGCTGCACGCTGCCGACCTTGACCGACAGCTCGCCCTTACGGGTCGTGATGACCTCGCCGGTGGCGCCCACCCAGTCACCGAGGTCGATCTCGGCCACCGCCGCGAACCCGTCGTCACCGAGGTCCGCCTTGGACACGAACAGCTGCAGGCTCCCGGTGACGTCCTGGACGGTGAGGAAGATCAGCTTGCCCATGTTGCGTCGCAACATGACCCGGCCGGCCACCGACTCGATCACCCCGGTCTCGGCGCCGGGCTCGAGCCCGCCGAAGCGTTCGTGCAGGTCGGCGCTGGTGGCGCTGCGGGCGAACCGGTCGGGATAGGGGTCGCCACCGGCGGCTCGGACCGCCGCCACCTTGTCGGCCCGGATCCGGCGCTGGTCCTCCAGGCTGCCGGCGGTGCTGGTGCGCTGCTGGTCGTCGCTCACGGAGGCGAGAGCCTATGGCCACCACCGGGCCGGGGCCGCATCGTTTCGCCGGTCCGGCCGTCGGCGCGGTCGCGCACCGGTGGCCGGGGTCGCTTGGGGCGCGGGCCGTCGCGTCGCTTAGCGTTCGGTCGTGGCCAACGACGAGCTGACTCTCGGTGCGGAATTCCCCTCGGCCGACCAGGCCGACTGGTTGAAGCTGGTCGACAAGGTGCTCGACGGAGCCCCCTTCGACCGCAAGCTGGTGACGACGACCTACGACGGCCTGCGGGTGCAGCCGCTGTACACCCGGGCCGACAGCCCCGGCTCCGATGCCGCGGGCGCTCCGGGTGCTGCGCCGTTCGTGCGGGGCCGGGCCGCGGCCGGCAGCGTGGTGGAGGGCTGGGACGTCCGCCAGTACCACGCCGGAACCGACCTGGCGGCCCTCAACGCCGCGATCCTCACCGACCTCGAGCGCGGCGTGCGCTCCATCGTGCTGGGCCCGTGCGGGATCGCCACCGTGGACGAGCTCGACCGGGCACTCGACGGGGTGTATCTCGACATCGCCCCGATCTGTCTCGACTGGGGCCCCGACGCAGCCCGCGGCGGCGAGTTGCTCGCCGCCCTGTGGCAGCAACGGGGGTTGCCCGCCGCAGCGGCGGTCGGCGAGCTGGGCCTCGACCCGCTCGGTGCCCTGGCCCGTCACGGCTGGTCGGCCTCCTCCCCCGAGGACGAACTGGCTGCGCTCGGTAGGCGGGCCGCTGACACCGCCGCCCGGTGGCCGACGGTGATCCCCGTCCGGGTCGACGCCACCGTCTACGCCGAGGGCGGTGCGTCCGACGCCTTCGAGGTGGCCACCGCCCTGGCCACCGGTGTGGCCTATCTGCGGGCGATGGTCGCTGCCGGCCTGTCCGTCGACGACGCCCTGGCCCGGATCTCGTTCCGGCTCGCTGCGGACGCCGACCAGTTCGCCACGATGACCAAGCTGCGGGCCGCCCGCCGTTGCTGGGCCCGCGTCGCCGAGGCCGCAGGGGCCCGTGCCGATGCCGGCATGACCCTGCACGCGGTGACCTCGCAGGCCATGTACAGCCGCCGGGACCCGTGGGTGAACCTGCTTCGGGCCACCCTAGCCTGTTTCGCCGCCGCCGCCGGCGGGGCCGACGCCATCACCGTGCTGCCCTTCGGCGCCGCCGCCGGGCAGTGGGACGAGCTCGGGGTCCGCCTGGCCCGCAACACCCAGATCATCCTGGCCGAGGAGTCGGGCCTGGACCGGGTGGTCGACCCGGCCGGCGGATCCTGGTATGTCGAGGCCCGCACCGAGGAGCTGGCGGCGGAAGCCTGGCGCCGCTTCCAGACCCTCGAGGCCGGCGGCGGTATGGCCGCAGCGCTGACCACCGGCGCGGTGGCCGACGAGCTGGCCGCCACCTGGGAGGCCCGCCGGGCGAACCTGGCCCGGCGCAAGGACGCCCTCACCGGCGTCAGCGAGTTCCCCGACCTCGACGAGACGCCGCTGCCGGTGATCGACGGGCACGGCCCGATGGCCGCTCCGGCCGGCGCCGCGGTGCGGCGGGCAGCCATTCCGCTGCGCCGGCTCGCCGCACCGTTCGAGGAGCTGCGCGACCGGGCCGACCGCCTCGCCGCAGGCCCTGCAGGCCGGCCCTCGGTCTTCCTGGCCAACCTGGGCCCGGTGGCCACCCACACCGCCCGGGCCACCTTCGCCAAGAACTTCTTCGAGGTCGGCGGCATCCGTGCGCTGGGCAACGACGGCTTCGCCGACCCGCAGGCGGCGGCAGCGGGGTTCACCGCATCGGGTGCCACCCGAGCGGTCATCTGTTCGTCGGACGCGGTCTACGCCGAGTCGGCGGCCGCCACTGCGGCGGCGCTCAAGGCCGCCGGCTGTGCAACCGTCTACCTCGCCGGCAACCCCGGCCCGTCCCGTGCGGCCTACGAGGCCGCCGGGGTCGACGAGTTCGTCTTCGTCGGCTGCGACCTGCTCGACATCGTCGGGCGGGCCCTCGACCGCTGACCGTTCCCCACCCCTCGGGCCGGCGTCCGGCCCTGTCGACCACGCCGCTGACCGCCCCGTAGAGTTCCCCCCGGAGGTTCCGCCCTGATGAGCTCGATCCCCGATTTCACCACCGTCGACCTCGGCCCGCTGCCGAGCGGACCGGTCGACACCACGGCTTGGGCCGCGGCCGTGCAGGCCTCGACGGGCAAGGACCCCGATGCGCTGGTCTGGGACAGCCCCGAGGGCATCGCGGTCAAACCGTTGTACACCGCAGCGGACCGTGACGGGCTCGACTTCCTCGACGGCTATCCCGGCATCGCCCCGTACCTGCGGGGCCCGTACCCGACCATGTACGTGAACCAGCCATGGACGGTGCGCCAGTACGCCGGGTTCTCCACCGCCGAGGAATCCAACGCCTTCTACCGGCGCAACCTCGCAGCCGGCCAGAAGGGCCTGTCGATCGCCTTCGACCTCGCCACCCACCGCGGGTACGACTCCGATCATCCCCGCGTGGCCGGCGACGTCGGCATGGCCGGGGTGGCCATCGACTCGATCTACGACATGCGCCAGCTCTTCGACGGCATCCCGCTCGACGAGATGACGGTGTCGATGACCATGAACGGCGCGGTGCTGCCGGTGATGGCGTTGTACATCGTGGCGGCCGAGGAGCAGGGGGTGGCCCCCAAGCAGCTCGGCGGGACCATCCAGAACGACATCCTCAAAGAGTTCATGGTCCGCAACACCTACATCTACCCGCCGGCACCGTCGATGCGGGTGATCTCGGACATCTTCGGCTACACGTCGCGCAACATGCCGCGGTTCAACTCGATCTCGATCAGCGGCTACCACATGCAGGAGGCCGGGGCGACTGCCGATCTCGAGCTGGCCTACACCCTCGCCGACGGCGTGCAGTACCTGCGGGCCGGTATCGAGGCCGGGCTCGCGGTGGATGCCTTCGCCCCGCGGCTGAGCTTCTTCTGGGCCATCGGCATGAACTTCTTCATGGAGGTGGCCAAGCTGCGGGCGGCCCGCCTGCTGTGGGCGAAGCTGGTCAAGCCGTTCGGCCCGGCCGACCAGCGGTCGCTGTCGCTGCGCACCCACAGCCAGACCTCGGGCTGGTCGCTGACCGCCCAGGACGTCTACAACAACGTGATCCGCACCTGCGTGGAGGCCATGGCCGCCACCCAGGGCCACACCCAGAGCCTGCACACCAACTCCTTCGACGAGGCGCTGGCCCTGCCGACGGACTTCTCTGCCCGCATCGCCCGCAACACGCAGCTGGTGCTGCAACAGGAGTCGGGCACCTGCCAGGTCATCGACCCCTGGGGCGGCAGCTACTACGTCGAGCGGCTCACCGCCGACCTCGCGGCCAAGGCCTGGGCCCACATCACCGAGGTCGAGGAGATGGGTGGGATGGCCGAGGCCATCAGCGCCGGCGTCCCGAAGCTGCGCATCGAGGAAGCTGCGGCCCGCACCCAGGCCCGCATCGACGCCGGCCGCCAGACCGTGGTGGGGGTCAACAAGTACCGCCTCGAGCAGGAACCGCCGGTGGACGTGCTGAAGGTCGACAACGCCGCCGTGCGGGCCGGCCAGATCGCCAAGCTGGAGCGGCTGCGGGCCGAGCGCGACCCCGCCGCGGTGCAGGCCGCGCTCGACGCGCTGACCGCCTGCGCCGACCGGGGCGAGGGCAACCTGCTCGAGCTGTCGGTGGCGGCAGCGCGGGCCAAGGCCACCGTCGGGGAGATCTCCGACGCCATGGAGAAGGTCTTCGGCCGGCACGTGGCGCAGATCCGCATCATCAGCGGCGTCTACTCCCGGGAGGTCGGCGTGACGAACCCTGCGCTCGAACGGGCCAAGGAGCTGGTGGAGGCCTTCGAGGTGGAGGACGGCCGCCGTCCTCGCCTGTTGGTGGCCAAGATGGGCCAGGACGGCCACGACCGCGGCCAGAAGGTGATCGCCACCGGGTTCGCCGACCTCGGCTTCGACGTGGACATCGGACCGCTGTTCCAGACGCCGGCCGAGGTGGCCCGCCAGGCAGTCGATGCCGACGTGCACGTGGTCGGGGTCAACTCGTTGGCGGCCGGGCACCTCACCCTGGTGCCGGAGCTCAAGGCGGAGCTCGAGGCCCTCGGCCGCGGCGACATCCTGATCGTGGTCGGCGGGGTCATCCCGCCGCAGGACTACGACGCGCTGCTCGCCGCCGGGGCGACCGCCATCTACCCGCCGGGAACGGTGGTCGCCGAGGCCGCGGTCGACCTGCTGGGCAAGCTCGGCGAGACCCTCGGCCACCCCGGCCCCCACGGGCAGGCAGCCTGATCGCCGGCCCGGTGGCACGCTGCCGTGCCGCCGGGCCCAACCGGTAGCGTGATCGCCCGTGGCGCCGACCCTCACCCTCGACCAGTACTACGACGGTGTCCTGGCCGGGGACCGCACCGTGGTGGCGCGGGCGGTGACCCTGGTCGAGTCGATCAAGCCGGCCCACCAGGAGCTGGCCCAGGCCCTGCTGATCCGTCTGTTGCCCCATGCCGGCGGGGCGCACCGGGTGGGGATCACCGGCGTGCCCGGCGTCGGCAAGTCGACCTTCATCGAGCGGTTCGGCACGCAGCTGACCGCGCAGGGGCACCGGGTGGCGGTGCTGGCGGTCGACCCGACCTCGTCGCGCACCGGTGGCTCGATCCTGGGTGACAAGACCCGCATGCCGCTGTTGTCCACCGATGCGGCGGCCTTCGTGCGTCCGTCCCCGTCGCGCGGCACGCTCGGCGGAGTGACCCGGACCACCCGGGAGACCATGGTGGTGGTGGAGGCCGCGGGCTACGACGTGGTGCTGGTGGAGACCGTCGGCGTCGGCCAGTCCGAGACGATCGTGGCCGACATGGTCGACTTCTTCCTGGTGCTGATGCTGCCGGGCGCCGGTGACGAGCTGCAGGGCATCAAGAAGGGCATCCTCGAGCTCGCCGACCTGCTGGCGGTGAACAAGGCCGACGGCGACAACGTGCCGCGGGCCACGGCCTCGGCGTCGGACTACGCCACCGCACTGCACCTGATCACCCCGCCGGGCGCCCTGTGGCAGCCTCCGGTGGTGACGTGCTCCGGCCAGACCGGACGGGGACTGGACAGCATCTGGGCCCACATCGAACGGCACCGGGACCTCCTCGAGGCGGCCGGCGACTGGAACGCCCGACGCCAGGCCCAGCAGCTGCGCTGGATGTGGGCCATGGTCGAGGAGCGGTTGCTCCAGCGCCTCCACCAACGCACCCGCGACCTCGCCCAGCAACTCGAGGCGCAGGTGCAGGCGGGCACGCTCACCGCCGCGCTGGCCGCCGAGCAACTGCTCGCCGCCTTCGACGACCACCCGGCCGGCCCCACCGGAGCCTGAACCGGCCGACCTGGACGGGCGTGAACCGGCCGCGCTCGGTCTTACCGGCCCTTTCGGTGTGCGGTGGCACCGTTGCCCCATGGAGTGGACACGTACACGAATCGGGGTGGCCTGCGGCAGCGCCGCAGCGGTGCTGGCACTGGCGGGCGTGGGGCTCGGGGTGGCGACCGCCGGCGGCTTGCCAGGGTCGCAGGACACCGCGCTGCCCGAGCGGGCCTCCACCGAGGCCACGAGCCGGCTCCCGGCCGGTACCGGGAGCATCGGAACCGGGAGCGGCAACGAGGCCGGGGCGCTGGTCGCCTGTCTGCAGGACGCCGGCATCGACCTGGACTTCTCGTCCGGCCTGCCGAGCGTCGAGGTCGGCCAGGACGGCCGGGGCCTTCCGCAGCTGATGATCAACGGCAGGGTCATACCGGCAGCCGATGCCCTCGCTGCGGGGTTGTCCTGCCGGTCGGAGCTCGCTGCGCTCGGCTCGCTCGTCGGCGACGAGGTGCAGGCCTCGGGCCTGCTCGAGGACGCGCTCCCCCAGGACTGGCAGTCCAAGCTCGGCGAGCTCGGTTCCTGCGCCCTCGGCACAGGCCCCTCCGGCGCCGCGGATGATGTCGCCTCCTGGGCGAAGACCCTCGCCACCTGCGCCGGCGTCCTCATGGACTGACCGGGCGACCCCCGGGCGGCGCCGCGCACGGCGTAGGAGCCCGGGCTGCCGAGCAGGCCGTCGCCGGGTCATAGCCCGAACAGATGAGGCTCCCTGTTTTTTTCATACGATCGTTTACATCACTTGCTCAGAACACGCGTCTAACCTTCGATACATGGAAGATCGCAACCGGGAACCAGCAGTGTGGCTGCTACCAAGGTGGTCGCAGCAGGAATGGATGGCCGAGGGCATCTGTTCCGGCCAGAGTGAGTTGTTCTTTCCCCCGCCGGCCGAACGTCCCCAGGCCCGACTGAAGCGAGAGGCCGCCGCCCGCTCGATCTGCCAGTCCTGCCCGGTGCAACTCGAGTGCCGTACGTACGCCCGGATCCACCGGGAGCACGGGTTCTGGGGCGGCGAGACCGAGGAGGAGCGCACCCTGGCCGGCTTCGCACCTCCCCACCCGATCGGAGCAGCCCGGCTACGCGCCGTGGTCTGACCCGCCGGTCCCCCCGACCACCGTCCCTGCCCGAATCCCGACCATCGAGGAGCCTGCGATGACCACCGACTTCACCACCCCGGAACTGCCCGCTCTGCCCGCTCCGGTCGCCGGTGAGCTTGCGGCGATGCTCGATCGTTGGAGCGGCGCCCTGATCTCCCGCAGCCGACTGGTCGACGACCTGCTCGACCTGCGGCTCGCCTGCGCTGGACGACCGGCAGTGCAGGCCCGGGTGGACCGGGCGCTGAGCGATCTGCCCGGCCAGAACCTCGTGGCCCGGGAGTGGGCGGTCGCCGTGGTCGTCGACGTCGCCGGGCTGTACGCCCTCGCTGAGGTCACCAGCGTCTGACCGGCACCGTCGGGCCGCATGCGCCGGCACCGGCCCGACTGCCGCACCGGCCCGACTCCCGCACTGGCCCGACGGCGTCGCCCGATTCCCGGCTTCTGCGCACGACCCGCCTCACCGCAGGTCCGACTTGACCACCTTGCCGAGGGCGTTACGCGGCAGGGTGTCG
>CAIXPF010000083.1 GCA_903921205.1 uncultured Acidimicrobiia bacterium
ACCGCCGCGGCCGCCGCGGCGGTGGGCGCCGATCTCGGCCCGGTGTCGGTGCTGGTCAACAACGTCGGCTGGAACGGCACCGCCGAGTTCTTCCTCGACCTGACCCCCGAGCGGTGGGAGCAGGCCTACCGGCTGAACTTCTTCCCGACCCTCAACGCCACCCGAGCCGTGCTGCCCGGTATGGTCGAGCGTCGCGAGGGGGCCATCGTGTCGATCTCCAGCGACGCCGGGTTCGGTGAGTTCCGCATGGCCGACTACGGCGGTATGAAGGCCGGGGTCATGTCCTTCACCCGGACCATCGCCAAGGAGTACGGGCGTTTCGGCATCCGGGCCAACACCGTGTGCCCGGGCCTGGTCATCCCCGACGAGGGGACCATCGGCGAGCACAGCCTCTGGCAGACCGACATCAAGATGGGCGACAGCCAGATCCGCAACATCGAGTCGGGCATCCCGCTGCGCCGCCGGTCCGAGGCCGTGGACATCGCCTGGTCGGTGGTGTTCCTGGCCTCGGCCCAGGCCCGCCAGCTCACCGGGCAGGTGCTCAGCGTGTCCGGCGGCTTCGCGATGCCGCGCTGACCCGCCGCACTGACCCGCCGGGCCGGGCCGGGCCGGGCCGGCGGACCCTCGTGGGGTCGGGCGCGGCCGGCCGTGGGCCGGTGCGCGAAGATCGACGGTGATGGCCACGAACGATCCCTCCGCCACCGGTTCCCGCTCGCCCCTGGCAGGCCTGCGGGTGCTCGATCTCTCCCGCGTCCTCGCCGGTCCGTTCGTGGGCCGGATCCTGGCCGACCTCGGGGCGGAGGTGGTCAAGGTCGAGCCGCCCGAAGGCGACCTCACCCGGACCTTCGGGCACAAGATCGCCGGGATCTCCGGGTATTTCACCCAGCAGAACGCCGGCAAGCGGAACGTCTGCGTGGATCTCACCGCACCGGGCGGGCCCGAGCTGGTCGCCGATCTTGCCGCTGCGGCCGACATCGTGGTGGAGAACTTCCGTCCCGGGGTCCTGGCTCGGTTCGGCCTCGACTATGCCGCGCTGTCCGCACGCAACCCGCGGCTGATCATGCTGTCGATCAGCGGGTTCGGCCAGGGCGGGCCCGAGTCGCAGCGCGCGGCCTATGCCTCGGTGCTGCACGCCGAGTCGGGCCTGATCGCCCGTCAGAGCGTCTTCAGCGACCAGCCGCCGACCGACCCCGCCCAGGGGTTCGCCGACACCTATTCGGGCCTGCACGGGCTGGTCGGGCTGCTGACCGCGCTGTACCACCGGGAACGCACCGGTGAGGGCCAGCACATCGACATCGCCATGATCGACGCCATGTGCTTCACCGACGACTACGGCCATGCCATGCTCGACGGTATGGAGCCCGACAACGTGGGCGGCGTGCTGTGGGACACGCCCACCGGGCCGATCCTGCTCGCCGGCGGCGACCTCAAGCTGGTGTGGCGGCAGCTCACCCGGGTCCATGGCATGGCCGAGCCGACGCCGGCCGGGCCGTCGCTGCAGGACAAGATCGACGCCCGGCAGGCCGCGGCGCAGGCCTGGTTCGACTCCTTCACCGACCGGGCGGCGCTGTACGCCGCGCTCGACGCCGCCAACCTGGCCTGGGGCGACGTGAAGGCCCTCGGCGAGGTGTACGACTCGCCGACCCTGGCCGCCCGCAGGACGTTGGTGCGTGTGGACGACCGGGCCGGCTCCACGCGGCGGGTGATGCGGGCGCCCCAACGGTTCTCGACGCTGGCCACCGAGGTGGCCGGCCCCGCCGCCCACCGGGGCGAGCACAACGCCGAGGTCCTGGCCGACTGGCTGGGCCGCGACCCTGCCGAGGTGCCCGCCGGGGTGCTGCTGGGCGAGCCGGGCTGAGCCCCACCCAACCCGGCGTCGGTGCCTGTGCCCCGAACGACTGGCGGGGCGGGCCCATAACCGGCAGGCTGGGGGCGTGACCACCGCCACCAGCTTCGACAAAGACCGGGCCAAGGCCTTCCTCAACCAGATGGTGTCCGTCATGAACGGCGGCGCCATGGCGCTCATGTGCTCGCTCGGCCATCGCACCGGCCTGTTCGACGTCATGGCCACCCTGCCGCCCTCGACGGCGCAGGACATCGCCACTGCCGCCGGGCTGCACGTGCGCCCGGTGCAGGAGTGGCTCAATGCCGTGACCGTCGGCGGCATCGTCGACCACGACCCCGAGACCGGCCTCTACCATCTGCCGGCCGAGCACGCAGGCCTGCTGACCCGGGCCGCCGGCACGCTGAACCTGTCCAACGGGCTGCAGTTCATCGGCCAGATGGGCAAGGTCGAGGACGACGTCGTCGAGTCGTTCCGCACCGGCGAGGGCGTGCCCTACACCAAGTACACGTCGTTCCACCGACTGATGGCCGAGGTGTCGGCCCAGCGCTTCGACAACGGCCTGCTGCAGCACGTGGTGCCGCAGATCCCCGGCCTCGAGGACGCCCTGAACACCGGCATCGACTTCGCGGATGTCGGCTGCGGGTCGGGCCACGCGGTGAACATCCTGGGCCAGGCCTTCCCCAACAGCCGCTTCACCGGGTTCGACATCTCCGAGGAGGCGATCGGTCGGGGCCGTGCCGAGGCCGCGCAGCTGGGCAACACCAACGTGGACTTCGTCGTCGTCGACGCCGCCCAGATGAACCAGCACGAGGCGTTCGACATGATCGCCAGCTTCGACGCCATCCACGACCAGCCCCGTCCCGACCCGGTGTTCGCCGCCATCTACGCCGCGCTGCGGCCCGGTGGCCGCTACCTGTGCGTCGAGCCGAACGCCTCGACCCATGTGCACGACAACCACGGCCGCACCCATGCACCGTTCCTGTACTCGGTGTCGACCATGCACTGCATGCAGGTCTCGCTCGCCGCGCCGGACGGCGAGGGCGTCGGCGCAGCCTGGGGTCGCGAGCAGATCCAGGAGCGGCTCGCCGTCGCCGGATTCGTGAACACCGAGCGGGCCAACGCCCCGCACGACCGCACCAACGACTACTGGCTGTCGGCCAAGCCGCCGGTCGGCTGAGGACCGTCATGAGCTACGAATCGGTGATCTACGAGGTGGCCGACCACATCGCCACCATCACCCTCAACGAGCCCGAGAAGCTCAACCCGATGTCCAAGGGCATCCAGGCCGACACCATCGCCGCGCTGCACGAGGCCAATACCGACCGGTCGGTACGGGTCGTCATCATCACCGGTGCCGGCCGGGGCTTCTCCGCCGGTGGCGACGTACGCCAGCTCGGCGAGTCGGGCGATCGGCTCTACGGTGGCCCTCCCGGCCCGTTCGACCGGCGCCTGTGGCTGAAGCAGACCCAGAAGATGGTGCTGGCCATCCGCGAGTGCGAGAAGCCGGTCATCGCCGCGGTCAACGGGGTGGCCGCCGGTGGGGGCTGCGACATCGCCCTGGCCTGCGACATCCGCTTCGCCTCGGACCGGGCCCGCTTCGGTGAGGTGTTCGCCAAGATCGGGTTGTTCCCCGGCACCGGCGGCACCTACCTGCTGCCCCGTACGGTCGGCATCGCCAAGGCGCTCGAGATGATCTGGACCGGCGATCTCATCGATGCCGCCGAGGCCGAACGGATCGGTCTGGTCAGCCGGGTCATTCCCCACGACGAGCTGCTGGCCGAGACCCGCACGTTCGCGGCCCGTCTGGCCGAGGGCCCGCCGCTGGCGCTGTCGCTGGCCAAGGCCGCGGTGTACCGCGGGCTCGACCTCGACATCGCCGCAGCGTTCGACTACGCCTCCACCGCCGAGGCCATCACCCTGACCTCGTCGGATCACCGAGAAGGCGTCCAGGCCCTGCGGGAGAAGCGCAAGCCGACCTTCGAAGGCCGCTGAGCCCGCGCCCCGTCGGCGACACCTCCTCCTCGAACGGGCCCGGCGCGACATGCCGGGCCCGTCACGCGTTCAGCCGAAGGCGCCCTGGTCGCGCAGCGTGGACAGCTCGGCCGTGGACAGGCCCCACTCGGCGAGGGCCTCCTCGCCGCCCTGGCCGGGTCGGGGCGAGATGCGGGTGATCTCCGACGGGGTCCGGCTGAAGCGGGGTGCAGGGGCCGGCTGGGTGGTGCCGTCGATCTCCACGAACGAGCCGCGTTCGGCATTCTGGGGATGCAGCGGGGCCTCGAGCAGGTCCATCACCGGCATGACGGTGTCGTCGTCGTCGTCGAAGAGTGCCGCCCACTCGTCGCGGCTGCGGGTGCGGAACAACGCCGCCATGCGCTCGCGGTAGGCGGGGAAGTTGGCCCGGTCGTTGCCGTCGCCGAGCCCGGAGAGGTCGATACCGGTCTTGGCGATGAAGTTGCGCAGGAACTTGGGCTGCAGCAGCGCGGTCGACACGTACTTGCCGTCGGCACATTCCCAGGCCCCGTAACGCCAGTCGCCGCCGTCGACGAGGTTGGCCTTGCGCTGGTTGACCCAGGTGCCGCCGTGCAGGTTGCCGTAGAAGTACGCCATCAGGTTCAACGTGCCGTCGGAGATGGCGGCGTCGACGACCTGGCCCTTGCCCGAGCGGCTCGCCTCGAGCAGTGCCGCGGTCATGCCCAGGGCCAGGAATACGCCACCGCCGCCGAAATCGCCGGCCAGGATCAGTGGCGGGACCGGCGGCCGGTCCTCGTCACCGATCGCCCACAGGCCACCGGTGGTGGACATGAAGTTGATGTCGAAGCCCGCCCGCCCGGCGAGGGGGCCCTGCTGGCCCCAGCCGGTCATGCGGCCGTAGACCAGGCGCGGGTTGCGCGCCAGGCAGTCCTCGGGTCCGAGGCCGAGCCGTTCGGCGACCCCGGGCCGGAACCCCTCGATCAGCCCGTCGGCCTCCTCCACCAGGCGCAGGACGGCTTCACGTCCTTCCGGGGACTTCAGATCGAGCCGGATCGAGCGGCGGTTCCGGTACAGGTAGCGGTACGGGTAGTCCGGGTAGCCGTACTCGACCTCCTCGGAGCGGTCCACCAGCACCACGTCGGCACCCATGTCCGACAGCAGCATGCCGGCGTAGGGCCCGGGCCCGATGCAGAACAACTCGACGATCTTCAACCCGTGCAACGGACCCACGCGCAACCCCCATCAGCGAGACGTGACGGGATGATGCTACGAGTCGGGCCGAGCGGGATTCGAACCGCCGGTAGGTTTCCGGTGCGCCGCCGGGCCTCGTCTTGTACCGTGCGGACATGCACGTCGGATACGCCTCGTTGTTCCAGAATCCTTTCGACGCTCTCTCGGACCGGGAGGTGTGGCAGGAGGAGGTGCGCATGGCGCTCCTCGCCGAGCCGCTCGGGTTCGACTCGGTATGGACGGTGGAGCACCACTTCACCGACTACACGATGTCACCCGACCCGGTGCAGTTCCTCACCTACATGGCAGCCAAGACCGAGCGGGTGCAGCTCGGCTCGATGGTCATCGTGCTGCCCTGGCACGACCCGGTCCGGGTGACCGAGCAGATCGCCATGTTGGACCACCTCTCCGACGGCCGGATGATCCTCGGGTTCGGCCGGGGCCTGGGCAAGGTCGAGTACGACGGGTTCCGCCTCGACATGAACGAGGCCCGTGAGACCTTCGTCGAGTACGCCGAGCTGGTCATGGGTGGCCTCGAGAACGGCTACGTCGAGGGCGGCGCCACCGTGCAGCAGCCCCGCCGCGACATCCGTCCCCGCCCGTTCAAGTCCTTCAAGGGCCGGACCTACGCCGCCGCGGTGTCGCCCGAGTCGGTCGAGATCATGGCCAACCTCGGTGTCGGCATGCTGGTCATCCCGCAGAAGCCGTGGGAGGTCGTGGCCCAGGACTTCGAGATGTACTACCAGACGTGGGACCGGGTGAACCCCGGCCAGCCGCGGCCCAAGCCGTTGTGCGGCGGGTTCTTCTTCGTCGACGAGAACGAGGACCGGGCCCAGACGCTGGGCAACCAGTACGTGCAGGCCTACTACCACACCGCCATGCGGCACTACGAGATGGCCGCCGAGCATTTCGGCAAGGCCAAGGGCTACGACTTCTACGCCAACGTGGGCAAGTTCATCGACCGCCACGGCACCAACGGCGCAGCCGAGGCCTTCGCCCAGCTGATGCCGATCGGTACGCCCGACCAGGTGATGGACAAGCTGCGCTACATCCACAGTGTGATCGACAACAACGGCGTGATGGTGCAGACCTCCTATGCCGGCATGCCGTGGGCCGAGGCGGAGCGGAACCTCCGCTGTTTCGCCGAGCACTGCCTGCCGCAGCTCAAGGCGTGGGAGACCGAGCCGTTGACTCAGCCGGCGGAGCTGCTCCTCGGCGCTCGCTGACCCGACCCCGTTCCGCCTGCGGCCCGCGCGGCCGACGGCGCAACGCCCACCCACACGACCCGGCCGAGCCGACCCCGTCGACCGTGCCGGGTCGTGCCGCGTCCGAACCCGGGCCGGGTCGGACGGCTCGCGGGCGATCCACCGGTCCGGGGGACCTACCAGGTGAGCTCGCGGCAGCCCAGGTGCGATTCCGGCTCGACCTGGAAGGTTCCGTGGCTGATGCCGTACCGGCTGGTCAGGAGGTGGCGGGCCTGGTCGAGGACGCCGTGCGGATCGGTCCCCGAGCGGCACATCAGGTGTGCGGACGCCGCCTCCATGTCGGAGGTGAGCGTCCAGACATGCAGATCGTGCACGTCGACGACCCCGTCGATGGCGGTCAGGTCGGCGTGCAGGCCGGCCACGTCGACGTGCGGGGGAGCGGCCTGCAGCAGAATGCGCACCGCTTGCCGGCCCAGCCGGAAGGTGCGGGGCAGGATCCACAGCCCGATCGCCACGCCCACGACCGGGTCGACCCACGACCAGCCGAAGGCCCGCAGCAGAAGCGCGGCGATGATGACCCCGACCGACCCGACCGTGTCGGCCAGGACCTCGAGGTAGGCGCCCTCGACGTTGATCGACTCCTGGGCGCCGGGCCGCAGGAGGAGAAAGGCGATCAGGTTGACCACCAGCCCGATCGATGCCACGACCAGCATCGTTCCGCTCAGTACCTCCGCAGGAGCGAACAGGCGATGCACCGCTTCGACGAGGACGCCGATCGCCACCGCCCCGAGGAGCAGCGCGTTGACGAACGCCGCCAGGATCTCGAGTCGGTACAGGCCGAAGGTGTGCTGGTGGCGACCGGACGAGCGGTCCGAGGAGGGCCGCTGCTCGTCGGAGGTGACCGGTCCGTCCGGCGTCGGCTGCGGGATCGTTCCGTGCTCGCCGGGGCTGTGGCCGGCCGGGTCGTGGCCGGGTGCGTGCGCGCGGCGGGATTCGAATCGGTTCGCGAGCTGGATGGCGGCGAGCGCCATCCCGAGCCCCAGGACGTCGGTGAACATGTGCCCGGCGTCGGAGAGCAACGCCAGCGAGTTCGTCAGGAACCCGGCCACCGCCTCGACCACGAAGAATCCGCCGATCAGGACGAACGCGATCACCAGCCGACCTCGGTATCGGGCTCCCGCCCGAGCCAGCGTCGCACCGTGCGAGTGTCCGGCGTGTCCGGTGTGTCCGGTGTGTCCGGTGTGTCCGGTGCGGTCGATGGTTGCTCCGGGGTCGACGGCTCGCCCCTGTGGACGGGAATCGGGGGTCGAATCGTGGGCGTGGCCGGGCCCCTCGGTGGGCATGGTTCGAGGCTATCGGTCACCACCGCGAGTGAGGCCCGATCGGACGTGCCGGATCCGGCCGGTCCGGCCGGTGACCACCGCATGCCACGGTCATCCGGAGATGGTCGGCGGGGTGGGTCGGCGGGGTGGGTCGGCGGGGTGGGTCGGCGGGGTGGGTCGGTCCTTGCCTACGCTGCGGGCATGCATGAGCTCGTGATCCGCAACGGCACCGTGGTCGACGGCACCGGCGCCCCGGCCGTCCGTGCCGACGTCGCCGTGGAGGACGGCCGCATCGTGGCCGTAGGCGATCCCGGCACCCTGGGTGCGGCGCGGCGCGACGTCGACGCCGACGGGCAGCTGGTCCTGCCCGGTTGGGTCGACATCCACACCCACTACGACGGCCAGGCCACGTGGGATCCCTTCCTCACCCCGTCGTCGTGGCACGGGGTCACGACCACCGTGTTCGGCAACTGCGGGGTCGGGTTCGCGCCGGTGCGACGGGGGACCGAGCCGTTCCTGATCAACCTCATGGAGGGCGTCGAGGACATCCCGGGCACGGTGTTGTCGGAGGGCATCGATTTCTGCTGGGAGAGCTTCCCTGCGTACCTCGACGCGCTCGCCTCGACCCCGAAGGTGATGGACATCGCCACCCAGATCCCTCATGCCGCGTTGCGGTTCTTCGTGATGGGTGAGCGTGGCGGTGACCATGCCGAGGTCCCGACGCCGGCCGAGATCGCCGAGATGGGCCGCCTCGTCGTGGAGGCCCTCGATGCCGGTGCGTTGGGCTTCTCGACGTCACGGACCACCAAGCACCGGGCGAAGGACGGCCGGCCCACGCCGTCGCTGTCCGCCGGTGACCCCGAGCTCGACGGCATCGCCGAGGCCATGGCGGTCGCCGGCAAGGGGGTGCTGCAGGCCAACAGCGACTTCGGGCCGGGGGAGTACGAGATACTGACCCGTATGGCCCGTATCTCGGGTCGTCCGCTGTCGTTCCTGTTGCTGCAGGTGGACAACGCGCCGGACCTGTGGCGGACCACCCTCGAGCAGATCCACCGGTCCCGGGCCGAGGGCCTGATGGTGCGTGGCCAGGTCGGTGTCCGGCCCATCGGGGTGATGATGGGGCTCGACGCGACCGTGCACTTCTTCGTCACCCACCCGGCGTACCGTGCCGTCGCCGACCTGCCGCTGGCCGAGCGGGTGGTACGCCTGCGCTCGGATCACGAGCTGCGCCGCCGTTTGATCGAGGAGCGTCCGGACGACCCGTTCAGCACGTGGATGTCCCGGGCGATCAACCGCACCTTCGAGTTGGGCGACCCGCCCGACTACGAGCCGGCCCCCGAACAGGCCATCACCCGCCGGGCGGAACGGGCCGGCATCAGCCCGTGGGAGCTGGCGCTGGACCTGCTGCTCGCTGACGACGGCCGGGCGCTGCTGCTGCACCCGTTCGAGAACTACTGCGACGGCGACCTCGAGGTCGTCCGCACGATGCTGGCCGACCCGTACACGGTCTGCGGCCTGGCCGACGGCGGGGCGCACGTCGCCACCATCTGCGACGCCAGCGCGCCGACGTTCCTGCTGATGCACTGGGCTCGGGACCGCACCCGGGGCGAGCGGCTGCCACTGGAACTGCTGGTCCACAAGCAGACCGCAGCCACTGCGGCGTCCTACGGGCTGTTCGACCGTGGGGTCGTCGCTCCGGGTTATCGGGCCGATCTCAACGTGGTCGATCTCGCCGGGCTGGGTCTGACCCCGCCGCAGATCCGCCGGGACCTCCCCGCCGGTGGCCGTCGCCTGGTGCAACGCAGCGTCGGCTACCGCCACACCTTCGTCGCCGGGGTCGAGGTGGCCCGTGACGGTGAGGCCACCGGGGCGCTGCCGGGTGGCCTCGTGCGGGGGGCCCGGACCGCCCCGGCCGGGCGCTGACGTGGCGGCCGCCCTCATCACCGGTAGTAGCCGGGGGATCGGTGCCGCCACCGCCGAGCTGCTCGCCGGCCGCGGGTACGACATCGTCGTGCACTACCGGCGCGATGGCGCTGCGGCCGAGGCCGTGGCCGATGTCGTGCGGGCCCAAGGTCGCCAGGCGCTGGTGGTGATGGCTGAGCTGGCCGATGAGACGGCCGTGCGCAGCATGGTGGAGCAGGCCGTGGACCGTTTCGGTGGGCTCGATGCCGTGGTCGCCAACGCCGCGTCGAGTGCCTTCAAGCCGCTCGGGGAGCTGCGCCGTCATCACCTGCAGGCCACCTTCGACACCATCGTCGGCTCGTTCGTGCACCTGGTCCAGGCGGCCGAGCCGCATCTGGCCGAACCCGGTCGCATCGTCACCGTCTCCGGCTTCGACACGGTGGAGATGCTGCCGAACCACGGGTTGTTGGCGGCGGCCAAGGCCGCGCTCGAGACCCTCACCCGCTACTGGGCGGTGGAGCTGGCGCCGCGTCGGATCACGGTCAACTCGGTGCTGCCCGGCTATGTGGAGACCGACTCGGCCCGTCTGTACGCCGAGACCAGTCATCCTGGGGGCTGGGAGGCCGCCCGGACGGCCTGGGCGGCCCGTACCCCGGCGGGACGGTTGGCGACGCCCGGCGACATCGCCCGGGTGATCGCCCTGCTGTGCTCGGCCGACGCCGCCTGGATCACCGGCCAGCTGATCGTGGCCGACGGCGCCATGACCCTGGCCTGACCCCGACCGGCCGGCTCGCATCGCCGCCGGCGCGGCCGGTTCGGTCCGGCCGGTTCGTTCGGCCGGTTCGTTCGGCCGGTTCGTTCGGCCCGAGCGGGCTGGGTCTTGTCCGGTCGGGTGGGGTCGGTGTCCTACCGTGGAGCGGTGCCCGGCGGGTCGAGTTGCCTGCCGCCGTCCCGATCGGAAGTCCCCATGGCCCGTCCGTCCATCGTCCTCGTCAACACCGGCCACGGCAAGGGCAAGACCTCTGCGGCGATGGGCGTCATGGTCCGGGGTTGGGCCCGCGGCTGGAAGGTCGCGGTGGTGCAGTTCATCAAGGGCGGGGACTGGAAGGTCGGCGAGAAGAAGCTGGCGGACCATCTCGGCATCGAGTGGCACGAACTCGGCGACGGGTTCACCTGGGAGTCGACCGATCTCGACGAGTCCGCGGCGAAGGGCCGTCATGCCTGGGAGGTCGCCAAGGCCATGCTGGCCTCGGGTGACTACGACCTGTTGATCTTCGACGAGGTCACCTACCCCATGATCTTCGGCTGGATCGACACCGCCGAGGTGGTCGACGCCATCGTGCATCGTGCGCCGCGCACCAACGTGGTGCTCACCGGCCGTGATGCTCCCGAGGAGATCATCGCCATCGCCGACACCGTCACCGAGATGCGCCTGGTCAAGCACGCCTACGAACAGGGCATCAACGCCATGAAGGGCATCGAGTACTGATCGGCATCACCCAGGCCGGCCTGACATGCCAAGCAGTACGGCAGCAGGTCGTCAGTGCCCGACGTCGGTGCGGGCGGTGAAGGTCGCGTCGGGCAGGTACTGCTCGAACAGCTCGGCGAAGCTGTGCACGGCGGCGACGACGTCGTCTGCGGCTGCGTCGTGATGGCCTTCGACGGCGATGATCAACCGGGTGGTCGAACCGGACACCCCCGAGCGGGTCGACTGGCGCCAGCACCACCGGCGGGTGACCACCTCGCCGTCGTCGTCGACCATGACGATCTCGCCCGGCGCGGGCCGGTCGGCGTCGGTGCCGCCGAGATCGTCGAAGCGTTCGGCGCCGGTCGCCTCCCGCACGGTCACCGCGCCGGCCACCCGGTCGGCGTCGATCACCGCAAGGGGGAGCCGGTGGCGGATCGACACCAGGTTGCCGAGGTCGACCAGCAGGCTGACCGAGGGCACCCCGCCCTTCTTCTGGACGCGGCGCAGCAGCGCCTCTGCGGCGTTGCGATACCGGGTCGGTGACACGCCGAAGGCGGAGAACGTCCGGCGCCACGCCGCGATCGACGGCACCTCGGCCAGCGCAACGCCCTCGAGCCCGGCCGCGGCGCGCGCCTGCTCGTCGGCGAACTGCTCGATCAGCGCGGCCGGGCTCGGGCCGTTGTGCGCGCCGGAGAGCTCGATGACCCCGGCCCGGAGCGCCGGGAAGCGGGCGATCACGGCGTCGTCGTAGCGAAAGGTCACGGCAGTACCGATCGGTATGGGGATGGGCGGGGATCGATCAGCTGGGGCGGGGCGCGAGCCGCCCGTCGGCGAGCTCGGCACGGATCTCGTCGCTGTGCTCGCCAAGCTTGGGTGGCCGGGCGTAGATCCCTGCCGGGGTCTCGGTGAAGCGGATCGGGGTGTTGACCTGCACCACCGGACGGCCCTGGGGCTGGTCCACCGCGACGAGCATGTCCCGCGCCTTGATGTGGGGATCGCTGAACAGGTCGACCGGTTGGTTGACCGGACCGCACGGCACCTTGCCGCCGAGCGCCGCCATCACCTCGGCATTGGTGCGTACGGCAGCCCAGCCGCTCACCGCACCGTCGACGATGTCCCGGTTCTTCACCCGCAGCGGCATGGTCCTGGTCTGCTCGGTCGCGGCCAGTTCGGGCATGCCCATGGCCTCGCACAACGTGGCCCATGCGGCGTTGGTCGGCGCGGCGATGGCCATCGCGCCGTCGGCGGTGGGGTAGATGTCGAACGGGGCGACGGTCTCGGAACTGTTGCCCGACGGCGGGGTGTCGCGGCCCATGTAGGAGAAGCGGCAGACCCCGGTCTCCGACAGTGCGGTGACCGCGTCGACCATGGCCACGTCGACGAACTGGCCCTCACCGGTCAGCCGGGCGTGGAACACCGCGGCCAGGATGCCGAGCGCAGCCACCGTGCCGGGGTAGATGTCGCCGAGGAACGGGCCGACCTTGTGTGGTTCGGCCGGGCTCATGCCGTTCATCGACACGAAGCTGCTCATGGCCTGGGCGATCACGTCATAGGCCGGCCAGTCGGCATAGGGGCTGGCTCCGGTCCGAGGGTCGCCGAACCCGCGGATGGCGCCGTACACCAGGCGGGGGTTGCGTGCCTTGAGGGTCTCGTAGCCGAGCCCCAACCGGTCGAGCACGCCGGCCCGCTGGTTCTCCACCACCGCATCGGCCCAGTCGACCAGCTGCAGGAAGGTCTCGCGGTCCTCCGTGCTCTTGAGGTCGAGCATGATGCAGCGCTTGTTGCGGTTGTAGGCCCCGTAGGTGCCGCCGTAGGCCCGCTCGGGGTCCTCCTTCGTGAACGGGCCGAGGAAGCGCTGCATGTCGCCGTCGGGCCCCTCGACCTTGATCACCTCGGCGCCGAGGTCGGCCAGCATCATCGTGGCCCACGGTCCGGCGATGGCGTGGGTGACGTCGAGGATCCGCACGCTCGCCAGCGGCCCGGTGCGGCCGGGTGCCATCGGCGCCGCGTGCTCGTGCGCGGACAGGTGATCGATCGTCATGGATCCTCCGGGGGGCCGAACCTGGTCAGACCTTACCCAACCGGCCCCGATGCTCCGGAAGGCCGATCCCGGTGGCCCGGTGGTGCGGGCCCGGTGGTGCGGGCCGGACGCGGCACCGGCCGGTCAGGCGAACCTGACCGGCCGGTGCCGGGCGTCATCGGGCCGGGATCGAGCCCGGCCGGGTCCGGCGCGGCCGGGTCAGCCGCGACCGTGGCGCAGCAGCTTGCCCGAGTGCTGCTCGGTCTGCTGGTCGTCCGCGATGGTCTGCACACCGTTCACGACCACTGCGTGGTAGCCGGTGGCCTTCTGGACCCGCCGCCACTCGCCACCGGGCAGGTCGTGGACGACCTCGCTCGGACCCACGGAGAGCGCTTCGGGGTCGTAGACCACCACGTCGGCGGGGTTGCCGGTGCGCAGCACGCCACGGTCCTGGAACCCGGCGAGCTGCGCCGGCAGGCCCGACAGGCGACGGTGGGCGTCCTCGTAGGTGATCCACTGGTTGTCGCGGACCTGCTGGGTGAGGGTCTCGGTCGGGTAGCGGCCGGCGGTGAGGAACTTGGTGTGGGCACCGCCGTCGGAGACCCCGAAGAGCATGTGCGGGTACTGCACGATCTCCTTGAGCAGCTCCGAGCCACCCTGTGGCGGGGACACGAAGAACAGCGTCTTGAGCCGGTCGGCCACCGCGATGTCCAACATGGCGTCCACCGGGTGCTTGCCGGTGATCTGGGCAACCTGGGCCACCGACATCTCCCGGAACTGCTCGGTCTCGGGGGAGCGGGGCGACAGCACGGTCACGGTCTCGAGCGGCGCCGTGGCGATGGCCGGCATATGGTCCTTGAGGCCCTGGCGGCGCGCGGGGTCGGCCAGCTTGTGCAGGCGCTCCTCCACCGTGCCCATCGTCGCCTCCATCCACGTCTCGGAGTCGTCGTAGAGGTTCCAGTCCTCCAGGGTGTAGGTGAACCCGGCGTCGGTGGTCAGGCCCTGGCCGTACACGGGGATGCCCCGCTCACGGCAGCGCTCGAGCCACTCGATCCCGCGCCGGTGGATGTACGGTCGGTCGGCGAAGGCCTGGATGACGTTGTGCAGCATGGGCCGTCCGGCGATGCTGGCGAGCTCCTCGAGCAGGGCCATGTCGTGCTTCACGTCGTCGGTGGTCAGCGTCATCTGCTGCACGCCCTGGTTGCGCTCGGCGAGCACCCGGGCGAACACCCGGCAGGTCTCGTCGTTCATCATGTCGGTGGGCATGGGGGTGCCGTCCCAGTCGCGCTGCACCGCAGCGGGGCCCGTCGGTGGCAGACGCTGGGCGGTCCAACCGCAGCCGCCGGCGTCGAACGCCTCGTGCAACATGCGGGCCAGTACGGCGTGCTCCTCGTCGGTCGGCATGCGGCCGGCTTTGGCATCCTGCAGTCCGAGTACCGCGGCCAGCATCGGGCCCACGGGCACGAAGGGCAGGACGTTGACCGCCTTGGGAGCGCGGTCGACGCTGTCGAGGTATTCGGGGAAGGTCACCCAGTCCCACGGCATACCCAACCGCATGGAGTCGTAGGGGATCGCCTCGACCCGGGTCATCGAGCGCATGGCGTACTCGCGCTGCTCGGGCTGCACCGGAGCGAACCCGAACCCGCAGTTGCCGATGGCGACCGAGGTGATGCCGTGCCAGCCCGACAGGGTGCAGTAGGGGTCCCAGAAGATCTGGGCGTCGTAGTGGGTGTGCAGGTCGACGAAGCCGGGGGCCACGTGCATGCCGCGGGCGTCGATGACCTGACGGGCCTCGGCGGCGTCGACACGGCCCATGGCGGTGACCACGCCGCCGCTGATGCCGAGGTCGCCCCGGATCCGCGGGGCGCCGGTTCCGTCGAAGATCAGGCCGTCCTTGATGACGAGGTCGTACATGGTGCTCCTGTGCTGGTTCGTGAAGGGATGGTTGGAAGGATCGGGCGATTCGGCGGCGGTCAGCGGCCGGCTCCGACGAGTCGCATGGCGAGGTCGCCGTAGTGGTAGGCGATCTCGTCGACCGAGGCCTCGCCGTCGTCACGGAACCACACCGCCACGCCGGTGCCCATGTCGAGCAGGGCGAAGGTGGTCAGCTTCGGTGAACGCACGCTGAACCGTCCCGCCGCCACCCCGGCGTCGACCAACCGGCGGAAGGAGCGCTCGTAGTCCTTGCGGAGCCGGATGATGCCGTCGCGGTGCTCGGGGGCGAGGTTGCCCAGCTCGCGGCTTCCGAGGAAGGCGTCGAGCCGGTTGCGGGCATGGAACCGTACGTGGGCCTCGACCGCCCGGCGCAGCTGCAGTTCGATGTCGTCGGTGGTGGCGACCGCGGCGTCATGGGCGGCGTGCACCGTGAGGATCGAGCGGCTCATCAGCTCCGCCAGCAGCTCCTGCTTGGATCGGACGTGCTTGTACAGGCTTGGTCCCTTGAGGTCGACCGCAGCGCCGATGTCGTCCATGGTGGTGCCGGCGTACCCGCGCTCGACGAACAGTTCTAGGGCCGCGTCGAGGATGCGTTCGCGACGGGACGGGGTGACGCCGAGCGGCACTGCGGGTGCGATGCGACCGTCGACCGGTCGTGCTCCTGTGTGCTCGAGCCCCATTCTGGTCAAAGGCTAACGATCACTAGCCATCATGTCCAGGTCTGCCGTCCTGTTACCCGATTCCCGGGATTTTGGTGTATCGACGCGAGTGCCTCCGGCTAGCGGATCTTCGCCGAGACGGCCCATGGCGGGGTGGAGGACCGGCCCCACCCGGTACCGCCATTGTGTGCGAGGATGCCCCCCGGCTCGGGACGCGACCCACCGGGTCGGCCGAGAGGATGACGATCACCATGGAAACGCGGATGCGAGCCCCGCGCCCCGGCCGCTGGCTGACCGTCGGGCTGGGGCTGCTGACCATGGCGATGGGCGGCGTGCTCATTCTGCGCCCGTTCCGTTCGCTGTCGGTCCTGGTGCTCGTGGTCGGGTTGGCCCTTGCGGTGACCGGGGTGGTCGAAGCGGTGCGCGCCGCCAGGTCGACCACGACCTCCCCGGCCGGCTGGCTGGTCGGGGTGGGCGCGCTCGTCGCTGCGGTGGTCGTCATGGCCTGGCCCGACCTGACCCTGTGGGGCCTCGCCGTGGTGGTGGGCCTGCACCTGATCGGGAGCGGCATTGTCGAGGTGGTGGCTGCGGTGCGTGGCGGCGGGGAACGCGCCGCGTCCCTGTTGAGCGGTGCCGCCGGCATCGTGTTCGGTGGGCTCGCGCTGGCCTGGCCGGCCGTCACCGTGCTGGTGCTGGCGATTGTCGTCGGTGCCCGGACGGTGCTCGCCGGCGGGACGCTGGTCGCCGGCAGCCTGCGGTCGCCTTCGGACGGTGGGACCGGTGTGGCCCCGCCTTCGGCCGCGGACCCAGGGCGGGGGCGGTTCGGGCGGTCGTTGCGTCTCGTCGGATCGCTCCTCTCCCTGGTCCTGGCGATGGTGCTGGCTGCGGTCAGCGTGGTCATTCACCGGGCGGAACCCGATGCGCCCGGGGCGTTCTACGTCCCCGAGCCGGCGTCGTTGGCCCGGGCGGCTCCAGGGACGATCCTGCGCAGCGAGCCGATGCCCAGCTTCGACCCCTCGTCGAGCGCGTTCCGGGTGCTGTACGCGTCGACCGGTCTCGACGGTGAGCCGGTGGCGGTGAGCGGCGTCGTCTACGTCCCGAACGGGCCGATCCCGCCGGGCGGCCGTCCGATTGTGGCGGTGAACCACGGCACGACCGGTGTGGCCTCGAACTGCGCGCCGTCCCTCGTGGCCGATCAGACGAAGACGCCGGTGTTCGCGTTCGGCGCCCCGTCGTTGCTGGCGGCCGGGTTCGTCGTGGCGGCGACCGACTACCGGGGTCTGGGCACGGCTGGTCCCCACCCGTACCTCATCGGTGAGGCGGCCGGGAGGGACGCCCTCGATGCCGTGCGCGCCGCCCACAACCTGCCCGACACCGGTGCGGGCACCGACTTCGCGGTGTGGGGCCATTCACAGGGCGGCCAGGCCTCGATGTTCACCGGGCAGCTCGCAGCGGACTACGCACCCGAGTTGCACCTGGTGGGCGTGGCGGCCGGCGCGCCGGTGTCCGACCTCGAGGCCGTGCTGAAACAGAACGTCGCCTCGGTGCCGGGACGCGTCCTCATCTCCTACGCGCTGTCGGCGTGGTCGGAGACCTATGGGGTCTCGCTCGATCCGTTGGTCACCCGGGTGGCGGCTCCGTTGATCGAGCGGGTCGCCCGGCGCTGCCTGACCTCGCTGAACGTGCTCGAGGCGTTCCCCGAGGCCATCGCCATGGGGGCGGGCTTCCTGACCGGCAAGCCGTGGGAGGTCGAGCCGTTCGCCGGCTTCATCACGGACAACAACCCGGGTCAGACCCCGATCGACACGCCGGTGCTCATCACCGGGGGCGACGCAGACACGATCGTGCCGCCCGACGCCACCCGGGCACTCGCCACCCGGCAGTGTGGGTATGGCCAACCGGTGGAGCTGTACCTGATGCCGGGTGTCTCCCATCCGGCCGGGGGACCAGCGGCTGCAGCCCATGTGGTGGCGTGGATCGCCGATCGCTTCGCCGGACGGCCCGCACCGTCGAGTTGCCCGCCCACCGGCTGACGGCGTCGTCGGGGTCGTGGCGTCGGGGTCGTGGCATGCGTGGGCAGTACCGTGAGGGCTGTCACAGCAGCAACGCCCCGAGCGGGGGCGTGACGCACGGGGAGTGCACCATGGCCGGCGAACGCGAAGCTTGGATCATCGACGGGGTGCGCTCACCCCGCGGCATCGGCAAGAAGGGCAAGGGCAGCCTGTCCCACCTGCACCCCCAGCGCATCCTGGCCCAGGTGTTGTCGACCCTGCAGGAGCGGGTCGGGTTCGACCCCGCTGACGTCGAGGACGTCGTGACCGGCAACGGGGCCAACGTCGGCGACCACGCCCACGACATCGGCCGGATGTCGGTGCTCGACGCCGGCTGGCCCATCTCGGTGCCCGGCGTGACGCTCAACCGGTTCTGCGGCTCGGGCCAGCAGGCCGTCACCTTCGCCGCCATGGGCATCCTGGCCGGCCACCAGGACCTCGTCATCGGGGGCGGCGTCGAGTCGATGAGCCACTTCACGGCCAACGGTACCGACGGTTTCCACGCCAACAACCAGCACCTTCTGGAGCTGCACCCGCAGATCCCGCAGGGCATCTCCGCCGATCTCATCGCCAGCCTCGACGGCTACAGCCGCGAGGAGTGCGACGCCCTGGCCCTCGAGAGCCAGCGCCGGGCCGCGGCGGCCATCGCCGAGGGCCGGTTCGACCGCAGCGTCATCGCCATCCACAACGAGGACGGCAGCGTCGCCCTCGATCACGACGAGTTCCCCCGGCCGCAGACCACCATGGAGGACCTCGCCCAGCTCAAGCCGAGCTTCGAGAAGCTGGCGTCGGGAACCATGACCCAGGCCGAGGGCGCCAGCTTCCTCGACCTCGTGGCCAAGGTCTACCCGGGTGTCGACCTGCGCCACGTGCACCATGCCGGCAACAGCTCCGGTGTGGTCGACGGCGCCGGCGCGGTGCTGCTCGCCTCGCCCGACTACGCCCGGGCCCACGGCCTGAAGCCCCGGGCCCGCATCGTGATGTCCGCAGTGGCCGGCACCGAGCCGCTCATCATGCTGACCGCCCCCGGCCCGGCGGCCAAGAAGTGTCTCGACAAGGCCGGCATGACCTGGGGCGACATCGACCTGTTCGAGATCAACGAGGCGTTCGCCGCGGTGGTGCTGCGCTTCTTCCGCGACAGCGGCGTCGACCCGGCCAAGGTCAACGTCAACGGTGGGGCCATGGCGCTGGGCCACCCCATCGGCGCCACCGGCTCGATGCTGATCCAGACCGTCCTCGACGAGCTCGAGCGGCGCGACCTGCAGACCGGTCTCGTCGCCATGTGCACCGGCGGCGGCATGGGCACCGCCACCATCATCGAGCGCATCTGACCGAGCGGTCCGATCCACCCGTCGGCCGATACCGAGCACTGCGCCCCGTCGTCGCCTGGCGGCGGGGCGCAGCCGCGTCCGGCCTCAGGCCTGCGGGGTGTCGGCGATCTCGAAGTTGGTGATCTGCGGGTTCGACGAGTCGAGCCCCACGATGGTGACGGTGGCGTCGTAACGGTCGCCGTTGTCGGGCGAGATCACGGTGCAGGGCAGCTCACCGGTCTCGTCGAGCAGCACGCTCTCGGTGCCGCAGTCGAGGGCCTCGGGGGGCAGCTCGATGCCTGCCTGCTCGGCGAGCAGCTGCAGGGCCGCTGCCTCGATCTTGGGCAGCACCGATCCCATGACCAGGTTCGTGCTGCCGACGTCGACCTTGTCGCCCTCGGCGATGGTCGCCGTGAACTCGATGACCCCACCGTCGGACGTCTCCGCCTCACAGGCGAAGACCTCGCCGACGTCGGTGCTGGCCGGCTCCTCGCAGGTTGCCGTCAACGGGCCGAGCCCGGCCTGCTCGGCGAGGTCGCCCTCGATGAGCTTCACCGCGGCGTCGACGAAGCTCGTCTCGGTGGCCGAGCAGCCGGCCAGCGCGCCGAGGCCGAGCACCAGTGCCACCAGCGAACCGTGGGCCGCTCGGCCCGAAACCGAGCGGCGGGAGGGCGGGGTCAGGGGAAGCGACATGACCGGCACGCTAGCGACGCGTCATCGCCCGTCGGCCCCCACGGCGCTGCATCGCCAGGTTCGTGCCGAAGGTCGGTGGGGGCCACGGGCCGAAGGTCCGCGTCAGCAGCTGCGGCGGTCCCGATGACGGTCCTGGGCACGGCCCCGATGACGGCCCCGATGACGGCCCCGATGACGGCCCCGGGCACGGCCCCGGTGCCGGTGCCGGCGGCGGTGTCGGCCTGATGTGGCTGGTCGCCACCCTGCTGGCGACGGTGTTGCAGACCGGGCGTACCGCCATGCAGCAGCGGCTACGCAGCGCGCTGAGCCCGAATGCCGCCGGGTTCGTGCGCTACAGCTTCGGCCTGCCCGTGGCGCTCGGCGCGGTGGCGGTCCTCGCGGTGTCGGGCACGGCGTTGCCGGCGCTGTCGCCGGCGTTCCTGTGGCGTATCGCCCTGGGGGGAGCGGCGCAGATCTTCGGCACCGAGATGTTGATCCGCAGCTTCGGCTTGCGCGACTTCGCCATCGGGAGCACGTACTCCAAGACCGAGGCCGCGCAGGTGGCGGTGCTGTCGGCCCTGGCGTTGGGCGAGCCGTTGTCGCCGTTGGCGTGGATCGGCGTGGCGTTGTGCTTCGGCGGGGTCGCGGTGCTGGCCTGTCGAGGTGACCGGTCACGGCTCGGCGACGTGCTGCGCGCGCGCGGCGACCGGGCGATGTGGACCGGCATGGCCGCCGGCGCCGGCTTCGCCACCGCTGCGGTGTGCATCCGTGGTGCCAGCATGACATTGGGTCAGGACGCCCCGGTCGTCCGGGCGCTGGTCACCCTGGCGGTGATGAACCTGCTGCAGACGATCGGCAACAGCCTCGGGCTGGCCTGGCGCGAGCCCGGTGCCTTCCGGGCCATCAGCGGGGTGTGGCGCTCCTCGGCCGTGGTCGGCCTGCTCAGCGTCGGCGGTTCGGCGGGGTGGGCGATCGCCATGACGCTGCACAACGCCGCGGTGGTGCGCACCGTGGGCCAGGTCGATCTGGTGCTGGCGTTCCTGGTGGGCCGGTTCGCTTTCGACGAGCAGCGCCTGTCGAGTGAGTACCTCGGCGCCGCTCTCGTCGTCGGCGGGGTGGTGGTGGTGCTGGTCGGCGGCTGACCCTGGTCGATCGGGTCGGACCCGGCCGCCGCCGGACCCGGTTCAGGCCGGTGGGTCGACGATCGCCAGGGTCAGCTCGTGCTTGTTGTGGAACAGGTGGAACAGCGAGGCTCCGGCGACGGCGCGCAGGCGGTCGGTCACGTCGTGGTCGGTGGGCCCCTGGAACTTCACCGTGAACACCAGGTTCGGGCTCGGCTCGAGGGCCCGCCAGCGTTCGACGAGCGGCAGCAGGCGGTCCGGGTAGCAGGCGATGTCGCTGAACACCCAGGTGACCGGACCGTCGTCCTGCACCTCGGCCGGCTGCAGGCCGAACGCGCTCTCGCCCCGCCAGGCGACCCCGCGCCGAGCGGCCACGCCGGCATCGAGCGGGGCCTTGTCGACGGCGAGGACCGATGCGCCGAGCTCGCTCAGCAGCCACGTCCATCCGCCGGGGCTGGCGCCGAGATCGACGCAACGATCACCGGGACCGGGCCGGTGGCCGATGCGCAGCAGGGCCTCCCACAGCTTCAGATAGGCGCGGCTCGGCGGTCCGTCCCGTCGTTCCTGCAGGGCCGGGCGCCCGTTCGGGAACGGGCTGGAGCATCGGCCCGCGACCAGGATCCGGTCGGCGGCGAGCATCGTCCACGATCCCAGCGGGGCGCGCGGCGGGTCCTCACCCAGCGCCAGGGCGCGCCCGGACACGTGGGGCAGCTTCGCCGTGACCAGCTCGGCCCGGCCCCGGTGCAACGCCGCGTACCCGCACCAGTTGCGTTGCCGGTCGCGCAGCTGCCGGGCGGCGTCACCGATCGAGGCGACCGGCAGCTCCTCGGCGTCGAACCAGGTGTTGATCGCCCAGGCGGCGTCGACGGGAGCGGCCTCGGTGATGACGAGCTGCCCGTGCGGTGGCCGCATCACCAGGCCCAGCCCGGCCCGGCGAAGTTCCTCGGCCAGTTCCGCCTCGAAGCCGTCGGCGGCCAGGTAGGCGGTGATCACCGGGTCTGCACGGCCGTCACGGCTGGGTCAGCTGCTGGCGCAGGAGGAACTTCTGGATCTTGCCCGACGGCGTCTTCGGCATCTCCTCGACGATGGTCAGCGACTCCGGCCAGAACTGCTTGGCCATGCCGGCCGCATCGAGGAACGCGGTGAGCTCGGCCAGGGTCGGGGCCGGGCCCTCGGGCACGACGACGGCGCAGGCCCGCTCGCCGAGACGCTCGTCGGCCAGGCCGATCACCGCCACCTCGCGCACCTTCGGATGGCCGAACAGGGTGCCCTCGACCTCGGCCACGGGGACGTTCTCGCCGCCCCGGATGATCAGGTCCTTGGACCGTCCGGAGATGCGGATGCCGCCGTCGGCCCGGCGCAGGGCCAGGTCACCCGAGTCGAACCAGGCCGGCCCGCCGTCGGTCGCGGCCGTCAGGCCGGCCTCGTAGAGGTCGGGCCGCTGGTAGTAGCCAGGTGTCTGGTTGGGGCCGCGTACCTGCAGCCGGCCGACCTCGCCGAGCGGCAGTTCCCGGCCGTCGTCGTCGACCACCCGGACCTCCATCCCGGCGGTGGCGATGCCGTCGCTGTCAGCCACCACCTCGACCGGGTCGCCCGGGCGGGTCATGGTCACCGCCCCGTTCTCGGTCATGCCCCAGGCGGCGACCACCTCGAGCTCGAGCAGTTCCCGGGCCTGCCGCACCAGCGGGGAGGGGATGGGGGCGCCGGCGCAGCAGAAGTAGCGCAGCGCAGCGGGGGGCGGCTGGTGGCTGCGGCGTTGGGCCCCTACCGAGTCGAGCAGGAACGTGGTCGAGCCCATGGTGAACGTCACGCCCTCGGTGGCGCAGATCTGCAGCGCCTGGTCGGCGTCCCACACGTCCTGGTAGACGACCTTCATGCCGCGCGACATCGCCATGACCACCCCGTAGAGGAACCCGGTCTGGTGCGCCAAGGTGGAGGACATCAGCACGACGTCGTCGCTGTCGAGGCCCAGCGTGTCGGCCATGGCCGCTGCGGCGGAGTCGATGGTGCGCGGGGTGTGGGTGACCCCCTTCGGCTCGCCGGTGGTGCCGGAGGTGAACTGGATCTCGGCGAGTGCGTCGGGCGCAAGGTGGCGCGGTTCGAGCGCCTGCTCCCACGGTCGGTCCAGGAAGTACGGCTCGAAGGTGTCGCCGACCGCGAACGGGTGGGTCAACGTCGGCAGCTCCGAAGCCAGCTCACCGAGCAGCGCGGCGTGGTCGAAGTTGCGGAACACCGTCGGGGCGATGCACACCCGGCTGGCGGTGCGCTCCAGCATGAAGCGCAGCTCACGGGCCCGGAAGATGGGCACCAAGGGGTTCACCACCGCCCCGATACGGGCGCAGGCCAAGACCACGGCGGGGAACTCCCACCAGTTGGGAAGCTGTAGCGCGACCACCTCGCCGGGTTGCACGCCGAGGGACTGCAGGCCGCCGGCGATGCGGTCGACGCGCTGGCCGAGCTCGCCGTAGGTGAGCCGCAGGGGTTCGTCGTGCCCGGTGCGGTAGCTGACCACCGCGACCGCGTCGGGTGCATCGGCGACGACCTCCAGGAAGTCGTCGAGGTAGGTGCGGTCGCGCCACGCGCCGCTCGCCCGGTAGTCCCAGCGGTCCGTCATGGTCGGCCACGCTAGGGCAGCGAGCCCGGGCGGACGCGCGCCGCACGCCCGCCGGAGCGGCGCCGGGGCGCCCCACCGCGGGTTCCGGCGGCCGGGCTCAGGCGGCGGGCAGGGTGCCGAGCAGGTCCACCGCGGTGCGGGCCAGGGCCTCGACCCGGTGTTCGTAGGCCTCGATCGGGAAGGTGGTGTCGGCCATGACCCCCTCGAGGTAGCGACGCTTGACGCCCTCGTTGATGGCCGCGAGCCGCCACGAGCTGAACGCCTGGTAGTACTGCACCATCGACACGTCGAACCCGGTGCGCTCGGCGTAGCGGGCGACGAGCTCGGCACGGGTGGGGAACCCGCCGGCGGCGGTGGGCGGGAAGTCGATGGCACCTGCCGGCATCGGCTCGCCCTCCTCGGCCCAGTTGTTGAGCAGGTAGCCCACGTCGGCCAGCACGTCACCGAGGGTGCACAGCTCCCAGTCGAGCACCGCGGCCAGGGTCCCATCGGGGCGGGACAGGAAGTTGCCCAGGCGGTAGTCGCCATGCACGATGCCGGTGTAGCGCTGCTCGGGCTTGCGCCGGGCCAGCAGCTCGTAGCACTCCTCCATGACCGGCAGCTCGCGGGTCTTGGACTGTTCCCACTGGCCCTTCCAGCGCTTGAGCTGGCGGTCGAGGTAGGCGTCACGGCGGGCCAGTTCGCCCAGCCCGATGGCGTCGACGTCGGCCCGGTGCAGTTCGGCCAGGGTGTCGATCACCGCGAAGCCGAGCCGGCGGCGGGCTGCGTGGTCGGGCACGGCGGCGTCGACGTCGGCGGGCACGGTGAGGACGTGGCCGTCCACGAACCCCATGACGTAGAACGGCGCGCCGTTGACCGCGTCGTCAGGGCTGACCGCCAGGGCCGGTGCCACCGGGACCGTGCTGCGCGACACCGCAGCGATGATGCGGTGCTCCCGGCCCATGTCGTGGGCGCTGGCCAGGACGTGGCCGAGCGGCGGCCGGCGCAGCACGAACCGGTTGCCGGCCGCGTCGTCGACGCGGTAGGTGAGGTTGGAGTGCCCACCGGCGATCACCGTGTACCGCAGCGGCGGCTGCGCCCCGGCCACGTGCGCGGCGAAGAAGGCCTCGAGGCCCGGGCCGTCGACGATGCCCGGAACCTCGCCGTTCGGTGCGTGCTGTGCTTCCACGTTGTTCGAACCCCCTGCGTCGGACGCGACCGACCGATCCTAGGCAACGGCTCGCCGTCGTCGCCCCTGCGTCGCTCAGGCGAAGCCGGCCACCGCATGGGGGGTGTAGGGCTCCTCGAGCAGGCTGATCTCGTCGGCGGTGAGGGTCAGCTCGACCGCAGCGACCGCGTCGTCGAGATGGGCCATCCGGGTGGCGCCGATGATGGGGGCGGTGATGACCGGTTTGGACAGCATCCAGGCCAGGCCGACCTGGGCCCGGGCCACCCCGCGGTCTGTGGCGATGGCGGCGACCTGTTCCACGATGGTGCGGTCGCCGGGCTGGTACAGGTGCCGGCCGAACTCGTCGGTCTCGCTGCGGGCGGTGGTGGCGTCCCAGTCGCGGGTGAGCCGGCCCCGGGCCAGCGGGCTCCACGGGATGACGCCGACGCCGAGGTCGGCGCACAGCGGCAGCATCTCGCGCTCCTCCTCGCGGTAGAGCAGGTTGTAGTGGTTCTGCATCGACACGAAGCGGGTCCAGCCGTGGGCGTCGGCGACGTACTGGGCCTTGGAGAACTGCCACGCCCACATCGACGAGGCCCCGATGTAGCGGGCCTTGCCAGCTTTCACCACGTCGTGGAGGGCCTCCATGGTCTCCTCGATGGGCGTGGTCGGGTCCCACCGGTGGATCTGGTAGAGGTCGACGTAGTCGGTGCCGAGCCGCCGCAGGGAGGCGTCGATCTCGCTCATGATGGCCTTGCGGGACAGCCCGGCCCCGTTGGCCCCCCGGTGCATCCGGCCGTTGACCTTGGTGGCCAGCACGATCTGGTCACGGTCGGCGAAGTCGCGCAACGCCCGGCCCACGATCTCCTCGCTGGTGCCGTCGGAGTACACGTTGGCGGTGTCGAAGAAGTTGATCCCCGCCTCGACCGCCCGCTGGATGAACGGCCGGCTCTCCGTCTCGGGCAGGGTCCACAGGTGGCCGCCCCGTTCGGGGATGCCGTAGCTCATGCAACCCAGACAGATGACCGACACGTCCAGCCCGGTGGAACCCAACTTGGTGTAGCGCATGGCCGTCACTGTTGCAGATCGGCCCGTCTGCCGGGCGACG
>CAIXPF010000084.1 GCA_903921205.1 uncultured Acidimicrobiia bacterium
GCATCGTGGCCGCGGCGTTGGCCGTGTCGGCCCTGGTCGTGGCGGTGTCGGCCGTGCTGTGGGCGACGCCGGCGGCGGCGCACACCGCCGGCGGGTCGGACTCCTCGGGGTTCCGGCCCGAGTTCACCGACGCCGGGGCCGGCTGTCTGCACTGGGACGTGCTCGGCGGTGACGGCTATCTGCGGCTGCGCAGCGACTGTCCCGGCACCGTGGTGGTGTTCGGCTATCAGGACGAGCCCTACCTGGAGTTCTCGCCGTCGGGCGTGCGGGAGAACCGCAACTCCCCGGCGACCTACCTCAACACCGATGCCCGGGCGGAGACCCGGGTGCCTGCCACCGCCACACCGGAGGCCGCGCCGGACTGGGTGCAGCGGGCGGACGTGCCGGAGTACGCCTGGCACGATCACCGCATCCACTGGATGAGCGACGCGCTGCCCGAACAGGCCGGCGGCGCACGCAAGGTCACCGACTGGGCGATCCCGATGTGGATCGACGATGACGCCTTCGGCTGGGACCCCGGCCGCAGTGCCACGGCCCGGGGCGAGCTGTACTACGACCCGCCGGTGTCGCCGTGGCTGCCGTTGGTGCTGGCCGCGGTGCCTGTGATCGCGGTGCTGGCGGTGGCGTTGGCGCGGGGCCTGCGCGGACCGGACAGCGGTGCGGCGACGAACCCGACGCTGGTCCGTCCGGTGGCGGCGCTGATCGCCGTCATCGCCGGGTTGACCCTGGTAACCGCCGTCGAGGACCTCGTGCGCGCCGCCGGGGCCGGCGAGCCCTGGGTGCCCGTGGCCGTGGTGACGGTGGCCATCACCGGTGGTTCGTTCTGGGCGGCGCTGCGCGGCCGGCGCGGTGATCTGGCGGGGGTGCTGGCCCTGCTCGGCGCCGGGGCCTCGCTCAGCTGGGCGTTCGGACAGGTCGACGTCGGGCTGTTGCGGGCGTCGGCGCTGCTGTCGGGACTGCCGCCGTTGTTCGTCCGCTGGGTGGTGGCGCTGCAGCTGTTGGCCGTGATCCCGCCGTTTGTGGTGCTGGTCGCCGGCCGGGTCGCCCAGCGCCGGGCACGCGGCGGGACCGGCGGGGTCGGTGCGGCCGGCGGGACTGGCAAGACTGGCGGGACTGGCGGGGTCGGCGGCACCGACGAGGGACGGTCGTGAGCGTCGGCGGCCGCCTGGTCCGCAGGTCGCTGGCCTTGCTGTCGATCGTGGTCGCCGTGGTGCTCGGCAGCACCGGTGTCGCCGGGGCGCATGCCGAGCTCGTGTCGACCGAACCGGCCTCGGGCACGGTGACGGCCCGTCCGCCCGAGGCCGTGGTGCTGCGGTTCTCCGACGCCGTCGACCCGGTGCCGGGAGGCATCCGCCTGGTGCGCAGCGACGGGTCGGTGGTGACCGACGGCGCCGTGGGCCGGATCGACGGTGACGACCGGACCGTCTCGCTCGCCGTCCCTCCCGGCATCGGCGCGGATACCTACGTCGTGTCCTGGCGGGTGATCTCGGCCGATTCACATCCCATCCGTGGCGCGTTCACCTTCCAGGTGGGTGACGGTCCGTCGCGATCGGTGGGACCGTTGGTGGAGCGGCTGCTCACCGACAAGGGCGGGCAAACGGGGGCGGGGGTGCTGCTGGCGGCCGGACGATGGATGTCCTTCGCCGGGGTCGTGCTCGCCGCCGGGTGGCTGCTGTTCGCCGCGGTGGGGCTGAGCGTCGCGGTGCCGACCGCTGCGGTGTCGAGGGCCTCGGCGTTCGGGGCGTTCGGAACGGTGGTCATGCTCGGGGCCCAGGCGGTTGGAGAGCGTGCTGCGTGGGCGGCGCTGGTCGCCCCGTCGGCCTACCTCGACGTGTTCGACACCCGGGCCGGAACCTGGTGGACGGTGCGCGCCGTGACCCTGGCGGTGGTGGCGTTGGCCGTCGGGGGCGGCGGGGTCGTCGGGGCCGGCGGGGTCGTCGGGGCCGGCGGGGTCGTCCGGGGATCGGGGACCGGGGTCGGTGCGCGTTTCGTCGCCCCCGTGATCGCCCTGGGTCTGGTCACGGTGACGGCGTGTGGCGGTCATGCGGTCACCGGGCGCTGGGTGTGGCTCGGTCTGATCGCCACCGTGGCGCACCTGCTGGCGCTGGGGTTGTGGGCCTCGGGGCTGGTGAGCCTGGTGGTCGGTAGGGGGTTCGAGCTCGGCGCCGAGGGTCGGGTCGGCTTCGCCCGTCGTTTCTCGCCGTGGGCCCTGGGCGCGGTGCTCGCCCTCGTGCTCAGCGGCGCGGCGAACGGGCTGCGTCAGGTCGGCAGCATGTCCGGACTCGTCGACACCGACTACGGCCGGCTGCTGCTGGTGAAGCTGGCCGTGTTCGCGGTGCTGCTCGCCGTCGCGTGGCTCACCCGGCGGGCGTCGAAGCGCTCCGACGGCGCCGGGCTGGTACGGCCGGTACTCACCGAGGTGGCGCTGATCGGCCTGGTGCTGGTGGTGACGGTGATCCTGGTCAACGTCCGCCCGTCGATCAGCGAGCGGAGCGGCCCCGTCAGCGCCATGGCCGTGGTCGGGGAACGCACCGCCCAGGTGGTGCTCGAGCCGGCCCGGACCGGCGGTGCGACCCTGCACGTGTACCTCACCAGTCCCAAGGGCGCGCTCGACCGGGCCGACGCGATCACCGTGACGGCGACGCTGTCGGCCCGCGACATCGGGCCGCTGCCGCTCGAGGTGTTCCCGGCGGGCCCGAACCACGTCACCGGCCCAGCGGTGGACCTGCCGCTCGCCGGCGACTGGACCATCGAGGTGACCGCTCGCTACGGCGAGTTCGAAGAGGTGCGGTTCCGTACCGTGATGGCGGTCCGCGCCTGAACCTGCTCGCTAGCTTCGCGGCCATGAGTATCCCCGTGCAGTTGGGTGACCTGGCCGACGTTGTGGCGGAGTTCGGCGCCGACGGCTACCTGATGAGTGCCGGTGCCGACGGCCGACCGAGAATCAACCACGTCCGCTTCGTGGCGGGCGACGGCATCGTGCGCGCCGGGGTCGGACGGCGTACCGCCGAGGCCCTGGCCCGCCAGCCGTTGGTGTCCTGTCTGTGGCCGGCGGTCGAGCCCGGAGGGATGAACCTCATCGTCGACGGCGAGGCGACCCTCGAGGTGGCGGGTGAGATCACCACGGCAGTCATCCGGGCGACGTGGGCGGTGCGCCATGCGCCGCCGGCTGGCCGGCCGGATCCGCACGACGGCCCGACCGCCGGGGGCTGAGGCCCCCGGACGACCGGGCCGTCGCTGGGGTCGGGTCGACTCAGAGCTGGCCGCAGTCGGCGATGGTGACCTTGGCGTTGGGCGTGCCGTTGCGCGAGCCGAGGCCCTCCAACTTGACGAGCAGGTCCATGCCGTCGGTGACCTTGCCGAACACGACGTGCTTGCCGTCCAGCCACGCCGTCTCGACCGTGGTGATGAAGAACTGCGAGCCGTTGGTGTTGGGGCCGGCGTTGGCCATCGACAGCAGGCCGGGCCCGGTGTGGCGCAGGGTGAAGTTCTCGTCGGGGAAGCGGTCGCCGTAGATGGACTTGCCGCCCGTCCCGTTGTGCCGGGTGAAGTCGCCACCCTGGCACATGAACTCGGGGATGATCCGGTGGAACCCGGAGCCCTTGTAGCCGAAACCGTGCTCGCCGGTGCAGAGGGCCCGGAAGTTCTCCGCCGTCTTGGGGACCACGTCGGCGAACAGCTCGAAGGTGAGGCGCCCGGCCGGTGCGTCGTCGATGGTGATGTCGAAATAGACCGAGGGGTTGGTGATGTCGTCGCTCATGCGCCCACCACGGTAGTGGCCGAGGGGGCGGCAGGAAGCCATGATTGGTGGTCATGGCGTTGCGATTCGGCATGTTCGATCAGCTCGAGCACCCCGGTGGGGTTCCGTTGCACGAGCTCTATCAGGACCGGCTCGACCTCGTGTCGCGGGCCGAGGATGCAGGCTTCTGGGGCTACCACAAGTCCGAGCACCACATGATCCCGCTCGATGCGGCGCCGAGCATCAACATCTTCCTCGCCGCAGCGGCGGCGCGGACCTCACGTATCCGCCTGTGCTCGCTGGTGCACCTGTTGCCCTTCTACCACCCGTTGCGCCTGGTCGAGGAGATCTGCATGATCGACCAGCTCAGCCTGGGCCGCTTCGAGTTCGGATTCGGTCGAGGCATCAGCGCCCCGGAGCACCGACTGTGGGGACTCGACGATGCCGAGGCAGAGGCACGCACAGACGAGGCACTCGAGATCATCCTGGCGGCGTTGCAGACCGACGGGCTGTTCAGCTTCGAGGGGCGCTTCTGGCAGTTCCGTGACGTGCCGCTGGAGGTGTCGCCCTTCCAGCGCCCCTACCCGCCGCTGTGGCGCCCGGGCACCTTGGGGACCGCCGCGGCGCTCGGGGTGAGCACCCTCGCCGGAGGGCCGACGGCTGCCGTTGCCAAGGCTGTCGAGAGTTATCACGACCTCCACCAGCCCGGGATCGGGCGTCATCACCAGCCGCAGGTGGCCGGGGTGCGAAAGTTCTTCGTGGCCAGGACCGATACGGAAGCCGAGGACCGGGCGCGGGCATCGTGGGTGGCCTACACCGAGCACCTGACCCGGTTGTTCCGGCGTTTCGAGATGCCGGTGCCCAACGACCCGACGCTGGGCGGCGACTTCGACCGCGCGCTGGCCGTGCAGGCGGTGGTGGCAGGCTCGCCCGAGCGGGTGCTGGCCTCGGTCGAGGAGTTCGCGGCGAACAGCGGAACGGACTACCTCGTCGGTGCCTTCGCCTGGGGCGATCTGACGATCGACGAAGTCCGCCGCTCGTTCGACCTGTTCGCCGAGCACGTGGTCCAGCCGATGCTCGCCGCCGCCCCCGCCTGACGACGCCCGCTGGCGGACCGTCGCCAGCCGATGGTCGTGGAGCGCCAGTACCTCACGCACCGTGGTCGCCTCGCCAGATTTTCGCTCCAACGCCCACCTCGCCACCGTCAAGTGGCGTTGCGTCGGGGCGATTCGACGTCGATTCGCTCCAACACCTTTCGGTTCGAGGAGGCCGGGTGGGAGACAGACGTGACTGGATGAACGCGGAGAGTGGTTGAATCTCGTTGTCATACCGGTCGTGGATGATGGGGGGCGTCGGGATCGGGCTCGGTAGGGGCCCTTTGAGCAGCTTCGTCAGAAAGCGATGCGGCCATGTATCAACGCCGTGTTGATCCGATTCGCCAATCGAGTCCCGTTGTCGGCCAGAAGCGCCGTCGCTTGGAGCGTGAGTACGCCCAACTCCAAGCGGATATCGACGATCTCGACCGGCAGTTGCGCCGTCTGAGTCTCCGCCGCCGTGCGCTCGGCGAGCAGCGCCGCAGTGTGCACCGCCGGCTCTGGGTCAATCTCGCCCGGCGAGGCCGGCGGGCTGCACCGGATGGTCGGGAGGCCCTACCCCCGCTTCCCGACCGGGCATCCATGCTGTGGGGGCGGCGGCTACGTGCTGCGTGTCTCGCGATCCTGGCGAGACGCGGGCCGCTGCCACTGGTCGAGATCCATGCGGAATTGCACCGGCTCGGATATGGGATCGCCCAGGCGCATCCCGTGAAGACGCTCGCTGACGCGCTGGGTTACGAGGCGGACCAAGGGCGGGTGGTCAGGGTCGAGCGGGGGACGTATCGGCTCTCGCCGGCGACCCAGCTTCGGACCGTCGGCTAGGCCTCGACCGATGCAGCCGAGAGTTCTTCCTTCTTGCGGATCGTCCACGCCTCGACCTCGGCTCGAGCGGTCTGGGCGTAACGGTCCAGTTCACCCGGCTGGACCGTTCTCGCCGCCAGCTCCAGACGGTGCCCATTGGGATCGTAGAAATAGATCGACTGGATGAAGCCATGATCGACCGGTCCGAGCACGTCGATCCCGTGTGCCTCGAGGGCCGCCTGCTTCTCGGCCAGGATCTCCAACGAGTCGACCTCGAGGGCGAGGTGCTGCGCCCAGTCGGGGTTGGTCTCCTGCGCTACGTGCGGCTCGGTGCTCACGTCGAAGAACGCCACCCAGCTGCCGTCGCCGAGTTCGAAGAAGATGTGGGCGTGTGGGGCGAGTTCCTGAGTGGAGGGCACCCGGTCCTGCACGATCGTGTGGGCGAGGCGAAGGCCGAGCACGTCGGCGTAGAACTCGGTGGTCTCCTGTGCATCACGGCACCGGTAGGCCACGTGGTTGAGTCGCTGGACGGTCATGACGGACCACCTTTCTGCACACCCGGGGGTTGTCGACACCGTAACCGGTTCACGTCAGCGACGCTCCTGAGCGGCAGCGACCTGCGAACGTTCTACGCTGGTCGCTGATGGCTGCATCGTCGAGCCCGACCCGCCTGCGTGCGGCGCAAGCTGCGGTGGCCGTGGTCTGCGTCCTGCTCGGGGTGATGGTGGCGGTTTCCGCCTCGACCCGTCGTGCGGACCTCGACCGAGCGTCGCGGGCCTCGCGCCTCGTGGTCGCCGCTCAGGACCTCGGCGCCGCGCTCGGAACCGCCGATGCCGCCTCAGCGAACGCGTTCCTCGCCGGTGGTGTCGACCAGCCGGAACAACGAGCCCGCTATTCGGCGGCTCTCGACGCCGCAACGGCGGCGCTGCAGGTCGCGGCCGAAACGGCCGAGAGCGACGAGGCCCGGTCCGCGGTGCAACAGCTCACCCAGTTGCTGCCGACCTACACCGGGCTGGTCGAGACCGCCCGTGCCAACAACCGCCAACAGCTCCCGCTCGGCGCCGCCTATCTGCGCAGCGCATCGCAACTGCTGCGCACCGACGCAGCGACGCAGCTCGATGCGCTGCGGGCCGCCGGTGACGCTTCGTTCCGGGCGGTCGACCAGAACCTCGTCGCCGGTGTCGGCGGTCCGCTGTTCGCCGTGGCGCTGTTCGTGGCGATCGTGCTGGTGTTGGTGCAGTTCTGGCTGTCGAGACGCACCCGGAGGTTGCTCAACTTCGGCATGGTCGGCGCGACGTTGCTGGTGCTGATCGGCCTGTTCTGGGTCGTGAACGCCGTGTCGTACTCGTCGACCCGGGCCGTGACCGCAATGCAGTCGGGCTACGACGACCTCTCCGCCCTGTCGGCCATCCGGGCGGATGCGTACGACCAGCAGACCTTCTCCACCTTCGCCCTCGTCGACCGGGGTTCCCGCGACAGCTTCAACGCGAAGGCAGCGACTGCGGCGAACGACGTCGACACGCGCATCGCCGCACTGGCGACGGGCAGCCTCGATGCGGGCTGGGTCCGCTACCGAGACCTCAGCCGCCGGGTCACGGCGACCGATACCGGCGGCAGCTACGCCACCGCGCGCGACCAGTTGACCGCGCCGATCAGCGCCCCGTCGAGCGTGTCGGGCGCCTTCGCCCAGTTCGACCGCACGGTGGTGGACGAGGTGAACGTCTCACGCGAGGTGTTGACCTCGGGCCTTGCCGACGCCCGGCGTCCGATGGACCGCCTTCGGATCATCGGCGTCGTCATCGGCCTGCTGGCCGCCGCCGTCGGGGCCTGGGGCCTCCAGCAACGGATCAACGAGTACCGATGAACCTCACCACGCCACGGCTGCCCGTCCGCCTCCTGCTCGCAGTGCTCTGCGTCGTGCTCGCTGTGGCCTGCGGTGCGGGGTACACCCCTCCCGCCGAGGTCTCCCTTCCTCCGGAGGTGACCACACCGACGGTCCCCGCCCCGACGCTGCAGGAATGCGACAACCGCAAGCCGATCGCCGCCGTCGCCACCTACCCGCCCCTCGACCCCATGCCCGCCGCCGGTGGCCCGATGCCCGCCGGTAGCTACATGGAGACCATCGCCCGGCGCGGCAAGCTGATCGTCGGCACGTCGATCGACACCAACCTGTTCTCATCGGTGAACCCGGCGAGCAACCAGATCGAAGGGTTCGACGTCGACATGGCCCGGCTCGTCGCCGCCGCCATCTTCGGTACCGCCGACGGGCACGTCGAGTTGCGGGGCATCACCTACGGACAGCGCATCCCGCTGGTCGTCAACGGCGAACTCGACCTGGTGGCCCACACCATGACCATCAACTGCCGGCGCTGGCAGCAGGTGGCGTTCTCCGAGGTGTACCTGTACGCCGGCCAGAAGCTGCTCGTCGCCGTCGACTCGCCGGCCACCTCGGTGGAGGACCTTGCCGGCCAGACGGTGTGCGTGTCCGCCGGTGGCACCTCGGCCGACGAGATGCGGGCGCTGAAGGTGGTGCCGCCGATCGACGTGATCGAGGTGAGCAACCAGACCGACTGCGTGGTGCTCTTCCAGCGGGGCGAGGCCGACGCCATCCGGTCCGACGACACCGTGCTGGCAGGCTTCGCCGCCCAGGACCCCTTCTCCAAGGTGGTCGGCAAGGCCCTCACCGAGGAGCCGTACGGCATGGCGATGAGCCGCAGCCACCCCGAGTTCGTGCGGTTCGTCAACGGTGTGCTGCGCCAGGCCAAGGCCGACACCTCGGCCAAGGGTTGGCGCGCCTCCTACAACCGATGGCTGCTCCCGGCCCTCGGCGAGCCGCTGGCGGTCATCGACCTGACCTCGGCCGGCCCGGTGTCCTACGGGATCCCCGTCGCCGACTACAGCCGGACGCCGTGAGCACCGCCGAGCTGTACCGCTGGTCCCAGCAGGTCCGCGCCGATCTCGATCGGCTCAGTGGACAACTGCTCGACGTCGACGGTGATCCCACCACCAAGCTCGTCGCCGCCGGCGGGATGACCGGATCGAGCGCTGCGCCCGCGGCGGCGGCCACCGCGTCGCTCGACCGGCTGTGGGCGCTGCTGACCGCGGTGCGGGCGCAGCTCGACACCGTCGAACAGCAACGGGCCAAGGGTCGCAAGGCCGACGAGGACCTCGTGGCCCGCTGCCTGACCGAACCGGTGATCGAGGTCGATCCCGGACTGGGTCTGGGACGGCTCACGGTGTCCGACGCCATGAACCGGATGACCGCGGACTACGCCACGGCCTCCGAGGTCATCGCCAGGATCGGCGCCGCGTGGCGCGACGGGCTGCCGTTGCTCGACCAGGGACGCAGTCGCCTCGAGCGGCTGCGGGCCGATCTCGGCGCCTTTCCCGAGGCCGACCGCGCCGCCGAATCGTTGGCCCGGGCCGATGCCGCCGCCGCCACCGACCCGCTGCTGCTCGGCGAGACCCTCGGTCCGCTGCGCCAGGCCCTCGACGCTGCCGAGGCCGCCGCCGGGGCGCTGCAGGCTCGTCGCACGGAGCTGCCGGACACGCTCGAGGACGCGGCGCAGCTGCTCGCTCGGGTCGACCGCACGATCCGCGAGGGCTCGGTCGCGCTCGACGAGACCCGGGTCAAGATCGTTGCGCCCACCGGGCTGCTCGCCGCGCTCGACCCGACGGCCCTGCTCGACGACCCCACCCGCGGCCTCGGCCCGTGGCTGGAACGCCTACGGATCGCCGCCCGGACCGACTGGCGGGCCGCGATCAACGGCCTGGCCGCCTGGTGCCGGCGGGCCGAGGGCATCGCCGCCACCGCCGAGCAGGTCCTCGCCGCCAACCGGGCGCCGCTCGAGCGCCGTAACGAACTGCGCGGGCTGCTCGACGCTCTGGCCGTGAAAGCCGCCGCGGCCGGGCGGGCCGAGGACCCGGGGCTGTCGGCGTTGCACGAACGCGCCCGTGCGCTGCTCTACGTCGCGCCGTGCGACCTCGACGCCGCCGCAACCGCCGTCGACGGCTTCGGCCGCGCCATCGCCCCCCGCACCGCCCGCCCCGAGGAGGACCAACGATGAGCGTCGTGGCCTGCGGCCGACCCGGATGCGGCGGAACCATCGTCGACGGCTACTGCGACACGTGTGGCCTGGCACCCGCCGGCCCCGCCGCCGGCCCTGGTTCCGCCGGCCCCGCAACCGCCGCTGCACCGTCGCCGGTCGCGACCGGCAGTAGCACCACCCCGTTGGCCACAACCGCAACGGGCTCCACCGGCTCGGTGGCATCTGCCCGGGTGTCCGCCCGGGCGGCGAGCTCGGTGTCACGCGGTTCGCAGGCCGCGGGTGGCAGCCGCCGTACCGTGCGCAGCGACACGTCCCGCCATGCTGCCGCGCGCCTCGGTGCCGGGCTCGTCGCGATCCCCGCTGTGCCCGTCGACGACGCCCGCAAGGCGGTCATGGCCGACCCGCAGGTTGCCGAGGAGAAACGGTTCTGCTGGAAGTGCGCCGCAGCGGTGGGCCGCACCAAGGGCGACCGGGCGGGCCGGACCCGCGGGTTCTGCCCGAACTGCGGCGCGGCGTTCAACTTCGACCCCCAGCTCGGCGTGGGGTTGCGGGTCGGCGGCCAGTACGAGGTGCTCGGCTGCCTGGCCCATGGTGGCTTCGGCTGGATCTACCTCGCCGCGGACCGAAACGTGTCGGACCGGCCGGTGGTGCTCAAGGGCGTGCTCAACCAGGGCGACGCCGACGCCGTGGACGCCGCCATCGCCGAGAAGCGCTTCCTCGCCGAACTCGAGCACGGCAACATCGTCGAGATCTACAACTTCGTGGAACACGAAGGCGCCGGCTACATCGTCATGGAGTTCGTCGGCGGCAAGAGCCTCAAGCAGGTGCTCAAGGAACGGATGGCGGCAAATGCCGGACGAGCGGCGCCGCTGCCGGTCGACATCGCCATCGGGTACCTGCTCGGCATCCTGCCCGCGCTCGGCTTCCTGCACCGTCGCGGCTACCTGTACTGCGACTTCAAGCCGGACAACGTCATGCACTCCGGCGAGGACCTCAAGCTCATCGACCTCGGCGGGGTGCGTCGCATCGACGACCACGACGCCGCCATCTACGGCACCGTCGGCTTCCAGGCCCCCGAGATCGCCACCGACGGTCCCAGCGTCAGCTCCGACCTGTACACCGTGGTGCGGACCCTTGCCGTGCTCACCCTCGACCTGCCCGGCTATCAACGGGAGTTCCGCCACAGCCTGCCCGAGCTCGCCGGCGAGCCGCTGTTCGCCCGTTACGAGTCGTTCTACCGGCTGCTGCTGAAGGGCACCGCCACCAACCCTGACGACCGCTTCCAGTCGGTCGAGGAGCTGTCGGACCAGCTGCTCGGCGTATTGCGTGAGGTGGTGGCGACCGACAGCGGCCAGCCGAGGCCTGCGGTGTCGACCCGGTACACCGCCGATCGTTGGCATCCGTCGAGCGGTGCCCGGCTCTCCGGCCGTGACCTGCCCGACCTCAAGCCCAACAGCGAGGACCCGGCCGAGCCGTTCCTGGCGGAGCTGGTCGGGGTCGACCCGGCCCGGGCCCTGCAGGAGATCGACGCCGAGCTCACCGGGCGTCGGGTGGCGGACACCCCGGAGGTCCGGTTGCGTCAGGCCCAGGCGCACTTCGAGCTCGGTGACCACGACGTCGCCCGCCGGGTCCTCGCCGAGGTCCGTGCCGCGGACCCGTGGGAATGGCGGGTCTCGTGGTTCGAGGGGCTGCTGCTGCTCGCCGAGGGCGACGGGGCCGCCGCGGTGACCGAGTTCGACCGGGTCCGTACCGACGTGCCGGGCGAGCCGGCGCCGAAGCTCGCCGCAGCCATGGCCGCCGAGCTGTCGGGCGACCCGGTGGAAGCGGCTGCGCTCTACCGCCTGGTGGTCACGGTCGACCCCGGGTTCGTCACCGCGGTGTTCGGCCTGGCCCGCTGCCAGGCTGCGACCGGCGAGCTCGATGCGGCCATCGCCTCGCTGGCTGCGATCCCGGCATCGAGCGCGGCCCGTGCCGCGGCCCTCGAGCAGACCGCGGCCTGGTTGCTGCACCGTTCCGCCGCACGCAACGACCTCGGTGATGCGGCCGGTGCGGCCTCGGCCGTCGAACAGGCCGCGGTCGACGCCCGCCGGCGCGGCGAGCTCGCGGTCGAGCTGCTCGAGCAGGTACTGGGCGGTATGTCCTCGGGAGCGTTGCGGCCCGAACCGAGCCTGAAGCTGTTCGGGCAGGCCGCCACCGAGGTCGGGGTGCGCCGGGCGCTGGAACAGACCCTGCGCGAACTTGCCCGTTCGACGCCGGAGCGCTCCGAGCGTGTCCGCCTCGTCGACCGGGCCAACCAGGTGCGTCCGAGGACCCTGTGGTGACCACCGAGGACCCGGTGTGCCCGTCGTGCGGTGAGCCGGTCGGCGTCGGAGATCGGTTCTGCGAACGCTGCGGCGCCACGTTGATCGTGCTACAGGCAGCCGTCACGGACGGTCCCGCCGTGGACGCCGGTCCCGCCGTGGACGCCGGTCCCGCTGTGGACGCCGTTGCTGCGGGCGCGGGCGGTGCCGCAGCAGACGTGGCGGTGTCGTCGGCGGTTGCGGTGGCGCCCGTCGTCACCCCGGCGCTCTGCCCCAGCTGCGGCGCTGCCGACGGGGTCGACGCCGACGGGTTCTGCCTCAGCTGCGGCGTGCGCTCGGTCCGCCCGCGCGATCGCATGGAGTGCGACCTCGGCATGGTGGTGGCGGTCAGCGACAAGGGTCCGAACAAGGCCCGCAACGAGGACAGCTTCGCTGTGGCCCTGCTCGACGGGGGCGGGTTCGTGTTGTCGGTGTGCGACGGGGTGTCGAACATCGCCCGTTCCGACGAGGCGTCCCAGGCCGCCTGTGATGCGGCGGTGGCCACGCTGGCCGTGTCCCCGGCGGATGGTCCGTCCCCGCTGCTGGTGCGGGCGGCGTCGGCGGCGTCGGCCGCCGTCGTGGCGCTGGCCCCGATGGCGGTGGGTGCCGACCCACCGTCGTGCACCTTCCTGGCCGCTCGCTGGCGGGAGTCGGAAGGCCTCACCGTCGGCTGGTTGGGTGACTGCCGGGCCTACCTGGTGGTCGGATCGTCGGCCCGGCAGCTGACCACCGACCACAGCTGGGGATCCGAGGCGGTGCGCTCCGGTCTGCTCACCCAGCAGCAGGCCGATGCCGACGGCCGCAGCCATGCCATCACCCGTTGGCTGGGTGCCGATGCCGGCATCGAACCGCTGCCCGACCTGGTCGGCGAGGACGTCGACCCCGTGTCGGGCGCGTTGGTGGTGGCGGTGTCCGACGGTGCGTGGAACTACCTCGGCTCCGCCGACGAACTGGCCTCGTTCTTCGTCGGGACCGGCCTGCTCGAGGGCGCCCGGCGACTCACCGAGCACGCCATCGTGGCCGGTGGCCACGACAACATCACCGTCGTCGCCGGCCGGCTCGCTGCGCCGGCCCCGAATCCCGACCCGTCAACCAGCACGGAGCCCGTATGACCGGTTTCAGCGTTCAGGTCTTCTCCAACGAATACCTGCCTCCCGACGGTACCGAGGTCCACGCCGTCGTCACCGTCATCGCCGACGGGACCGTACCAACCGGTACGGCACCGGGGGTCGAGGCGATCGAGGTCCTCGTGCTCGACGCATCGGGCTCGATGCAGGCCGACGGACGGATCCAGGAGGCCCGCCGGGCCCTGGCCGCTGCGGTCAACCAGATCCGCGACGGCGTGTGGTTCTCGGTGGTGGCGGGCACCGAGGAGGCCCGGCTGGTCTACCCCCCGCCGAGCACGCCGGGCTATCACAGCGGCGCGGTGCGGGCCGATGCGGATACCCGGGCCCGGGCCCTCGACGCCATTCGCGGGGTGCGCGCCGGCGGTGGCACGGCGATGTCGACCTGGCTGGCCGCGGCGGCGGGGATCGTGGCGGGTTTCCCTGCCAACGCCATCCGCCACGTCCTGTTCGTCACCGACGGCAAGAACGAGAGCGAGCCGCCCTCGGCCTTGCGGGGTGCTCTCGAGCAGTTCCAGGGCCGCTTCCAGGTGGACTGTCGCGGGGTCGGGGCCAAGTGGTCGGTGGAGGAACTGCGCACCATCGCCCAGGCGTTCCTGGGCACGGTCGACATCATCCCCGAGCCACAGGAGATGGCCGAGGAGTTCGCGGCGATCATGAACGCCGCCATGGGCAAGGGCGTGGCCTCGGTGCAGTTGCGGGTGTGGACGCCGCAGCACGCCGAGCTGCTGTTCGTGAAGCAGGTCGCCCCGGTCATCGAGGACCTGACCGGCCGGGCCCAACCCGGGCCAAACCCGCTCACTCGCGACTTCCCGACCGGGGCGTGGGGAGCCGAGGAGCGTGACTACCACGTCGCGGTCCGGGTGCGCGCCGCCGGGGTGGGTGAGGAGATGCTGGCCGCCCGCATCAGCCTGGTGATCGACGGCAACCCGATCTCACAGGGCATGGTGAAGGCCACCTGGTCCCAGGACGAGCAGCTGACCGCCAGGATCAACCCCGAGGTGGCCCACTACACCGGTCAGCAGGAGCTCGCCGAGGCCATCGCCGACGGGTTGGCGGCGCGCCAGGCCGGTGACGAGGCGACCGCCACCACCAAACTCGGCCGGGCGGTGCAGCTGGCATCGGAGGCGGGCAACGACGCCACGACCAAGCTCCTGGCCCAAGTGGTCGAGATCGACAACGCCGAGACCGGCACGGTCCGGCTCAAGCGTGACGCCGAGGTGCTCGACGTGATGGCGCTCGACACTCGTTCGACCAAGACCACCCGGGTGCGTCCCGCAGGTGGCGGGGCTGCCACGCCCCCCGGCGGAGGGACCTCCTGATGCAGTGCCCCAACGGTCACGAGTCCGCGGCCACCGACTACTGCGACACCTGCGGGATACTGATGGGTACGGCAGGTGCCGGCGTTGCCGTGGCCGCAGGTGCTGCTGCGTCCGGTCCGGGGACGGCTTCCAGGCCCGCCACCGAACCGTCCGGTACGGTGCCGCCCGAGGTGTCCACCGGCGACTGCTCGAACTGCGGCGCGGCCCGGGTCGGCGGCGAGCGGTTCTGCGAGGTCTGCGGGCTCGACTTCGAGACCGGTCGGCTGCCCGCTGCCCCGCAACCGGCCCCGGCACCGGCCGTACCGACCGGTCCGGTCGGCTCGCCGGCACCCGAGGCCCCGGGGATCGGCTGGACCGCGATCGTCGCCTGCGACCACGACTGGTGGGAGCACAACAGCGGTGCGGGCGGGGTGGCCTCGGGCGTGCCCTACCCCGACCCCGAGCCGCCGCCGCGTCGCATCGCGGTCCGCAGCCGCAACGCCCTCATCGGCCGCACCTCCGGCTCGTCGGTGGCCGACATCGACTGCGGCGGCGCCGACACCGGGGTGTCGCGCAAACACGCCCGCATCACGCTGCGCGACGATGGCACCTGGGGCGTCACCGACCTCGGCTCGACCAATGGCACCTTCGTCGGCCCGGACTCGACCCGGCTCACCCCGCAGGCCGAGACGGCGCTGGC
>CAIXPF010000085.1 GCA_903921205.1 uncultured Acidimicrobiia bacterium
CCGGCGGCGAGGACTGTGCCGGTCGCTCGGACGGGGCTGATTGCGCCGGCTGGTCCGCACGAGGATCGCCGGTCGGCGGCCACCAACCGGCGGATGGGGGGAACGCGGGATTCCACACGACGGCATCGAGGCGTCGACGGATCGAGGTCAGGTAGATGACCGACACCACCAGGCCAACGGGCTGGCAGACCGCCAGGCCGACCGACGCCAGCACGATCCATTGCGTCCGATCGACGCCGGCCAGCACGAACTGCTGGTCGGGCCGCCGCGCAGCGTCGATCAAGGTCCACACCGACAGGCCCACCGCCGCCACCGCGGCGACCGACACGACGACGAGGAAGGCCAACCACAACACGAACAGGCCGACCCCGAACACCGATCCACCGTCTGCGAGCATCACCGGCAAGTCGGCGGCCTCAGGCGCTGCGACGGCTGCGGCCGCCGAGCAGCTTCTTCTTCTGCTCCAGGAAGTCGACGAGCACGTAGTCCCCGAGCGTGTCGGGGGTGGTGAAGAACGCCCGCCCCCGGTTCATCTCGGCCACCTTCTCGATGAACGCCTTGAGGTAGCTCGTGGCGTCCAGCATGAAGGTGTTGATGACGATGCCGTCCTTGGTGCACCGGGCCACCTCACGCAGCGTGCGCTGGATGGTCTCCGGCTCCGGTGGGTAGGCGAAGTACGGGGTGCCGTCGTCCTCGATGTGGGCGGTCGGCTCGCCGTCGGTGATCATGATGATCTGCTTGGTTCCGGTCTGGCGGGAGAGCATCTGGCGGGAGATGGCCAGACCGTGCTGCATGTTCGTGCCGTACACGTAGTCCCAGCTGACCTCGGGCAGCTCATGGGCCTTGAACTCCCGGGCCACCGACGAGAACCCGACGAGACCCATGTAGTCCCGGGGGTACTGCGAGGAGATCAGGCTGTGCAGCGCCATGGCGACCTTCTTGGCCGGCAGGAAGTTGTCGCGCATGGGCATCGACAGCGACAGGTCGAGCATCAGCACCGTCGACTGCCGGACCATGGTCTCGGTGCGCTCGACCTCGAAGTCGTCCGGCGTGAGATGCACCGGGGAACCGACACCCTGGCGCCGCACCGCGTTGCGCATGGTCTGCTGGATGTCGAGGTTGAACGGATCGCCGAACTCGTAGGGCTTGGTCGAGTACTCGCGCTCGTGACCGAAACCGCTCTTGGCGATGGCGTGCCGACCGACCTGGTCCATGCGCAGCTTCTGGAACAGATCCGTCAGGGCGTTCTGGCCGATCCGACGGATTCCGCGCGGGGTGAGCTCGAGCTTGCCCTCACGGTTCTCGATCAGCCCGGCCTCCTCGAGCATCTTGGCGATACGGGCCATGTTCTGCAGGCTCTGGGCCGCCTCGTCGCCGAGAAGCTCCCGGGCCCGCTCGATGTCGACCTCGGCGAGCGCCCCCGGGTTCGAGGCGCCGCGCAGCAAGTTCTCGAGCTGGTCGAGGTCACCGAGCTGCTCCATGAGCTCGGCCGCCTGCCCGAAGTTGAGCGGGTCCTGACCGGTGAAGTTGTAGCTCTTCTCCCAGCCGGCGTCGGGGAAGGCCTGCTGCAGGTTCTGGGCGAGCTGGTCCATCTGCCAACGCAGGTCCATGTCCTCGAGCAGTTGCTGGGACAGGCCCTGCAACTGCGCCCGCTGCTCGGGGGTCATCGAGTTCAGCATCGCCTGCATGGCCGCCATGCGCTCGGCCATGGTCTCGAGCAGCTCGTCGAGATTCTGCGGGTTCTCCGGGAAGAAGTCCCCGAAGCGCTGCATGAAGTTCTCGAAGTCCTGCTGGGTGTCCTCACCCTGGTTGCGTTTGTCGAGCAGGTTGTTGAGCTCCGACAGCATGTCCTTGGTGCGGGCCATGTCCTCGGGGGTGATGTTCTCCATCGCCCCGGCCATCTGGTTGACCTGGCTCTGCATGATCTGCTTGCGCAGCTGGTCGATGAGCTCCTCGAAGCGCTGCTGGGCCTCCTGGGAGACGAAGTCGTACTCCTGCAGCTCCTTCACCTGGCCGGCGAGGTCGGGCGAGAGCATGTCCAGCTGGAAGTTCCGCTCCGCCATCGACTGCTGGGTGAGCTCCTGTTGGCGCTGATCGCCGGACTGGGCGGCCTCGTCGAGGCGATCCTCGATGGCCTCGCGTTCCATCTCGACCACCTCGCGCAGATCCTGGGCGATGTCGTCGTACACGCCGCCGAGGTCGTAGCGCTCGAGTTCGTTCTTACGACGACGACGCAGGTTCTCGAGCATCTCGCGGATGCCCTGCATGTGATCGCCGTCCGGGGTACGGAACCCCTGGTGCATCATCTTGCGCAGCGCAGCGTTCAGATCACCGTGGTAGAGCAGGTCATCGGTGAGTTCGGCCAGGATTTCATCGGCTCCGAGCTCGAACCCGACCTGTGTGCCGTCCCAACGGGAGTAGCGATAACGAGAACCCGACATGGGCGAAGGCTATCGGTCCGGGCCCGTCAATGTCGGCCCGGTTCCCCTGCCGCAGCCCGGTCGTGACGCCTCGGTAGCGTTGGATCTCCATGACCGGGTTGGGCAGTGCCGTCGATCGCAGCGACGACGACCGGTCTCGGCGCGAGGACCTCCGCCGCATGAAGGCGGGTGCCACCGGCCTGCTGCTGCTGGTTGCCGTGGTCTTCGTCGTGGCCACCCTGGCAGAACGACGCAACGATGCCTGGGGGTACCTGCGGGCTGCGGCCGAGGGTGCCCTGGTCGGCGGTCTTGCCGACTGGTTCGCAGTCACCGCACTGTTCCGGCGCCCACTCGGGCTGCCCATCCCCCACACGGCGCTGATACCGACCCGGAAGGATGCCCTCGGCCGGTCGCTGGGCACCTTCGTCGAGGAGAACTTCCTCGCCGGCGACGCGGTGATCGAGCGGCTGCGCGCCATGCAACCGAGCCGCCGGGCCGCCGCCTGGATGGTCGCACCGGGCAACGCTGCGGTGATCAGCCGCCATGCCGCCGCAGCACTGGCCGGCGCCACGGACGTGCTGCGCGACGACGAGGTCTCCGGAGCGCTCGAACAGGCTGTCGTCGAGCGCGTCCGGCGTATCGGCCTCGCCCCGCTGGCCGGGCGGGCCCTGGCCGTGGCTACCGCCGAGGACCGCCACCGGCCCTTGGTCGATGCCGCCCTCACCGGGGCAATCCGCTTCCTCGACGACCAGAAACCCCACCTGCGCAACCGCTTCGGCCGCGAGTCACCCTGGTGGGTGCCCGAGCCGCTCGACGACAGGATCTTCACCAAGCTGTACAGCGGCCTGCGCGGGTTCCTCGTCGAGGTGGCACGGACCGACGACCATGCGCTGCGACGTCACCTCGACGACCGGCTCGCCGAGTTCATCGTACGACTCGAGACCGACCCTGCACTGGCGGCCCAGGTCGACCGCTGGCGCGAGGAGTTCCTGAGCCACCCTGCGGTGCGAGCCTGGATCGGGTCGTTGTGGGGCGAGTTCAAGACGGCGCTGGTCGCCCAGAGCGCCGACCCCTCCTCCGAGTTGCGCCGTCGTCTCGAACGGGCGGCAGCCGACGCCGGAGACAAGTTGTCTGCCGACACGGCGCTGCAGCACAAGATCGACCGGTGGCTCGAGGGGGTGACCCGGTACGTGATCCAGGCCGAGGGACACCAGGTGGGCGAGCTCATCGCCACCACGGTGCAGCGGTGGGACCCCAACGAGGCGACGGACCGCATCGAGACCCACGTCGGGAGGGACCTGCAGTTCATCCGGATCAACGGCACCGTCGTGGGTGGACTGGCAGGCCTGGCGATCCACACGGTCGGCCGGCTGCTGTGAATCCCCGCCCGGACAGCCCCGGGCAGGCCGCTACGGTCACAGGGTGACCGTGCCCGCTTCGCTGACCTGGGGTGCCGCCTTCCCCGCCGTGCAATCGGAAGGCGCGGCCCTCGCCTCGGACTGGTTCGACTGGGAACGACGGGGTGAGGCACCGCCATCCTTCGACGGCAACGGGTTCGCCGTCGACCACGCCGACGACTTCCGACTGCTGCACGGCCTCGGCGCCGACGGGGTACGGCTCACGCTCGACTGGTCACGGCTCGAACCTGCCGCAGGCCAGCCCGACGCCGCAGCGTTCGACCGCTACCGCGAGGTCCTCACCAGCGCCCGCGCCGCCGGTCTGCAGACGTGGGTGGTCCTGGCCGACGGGCCGCTGCCGGGCTGGTTCTCCATCGACGAACGGGGATGGCGGGAACGCTCGGCCCGCTCCTACCTGTGGCCCCGTCACGTCGAACGGGTGGCGGAACGTGTCGGCGATCTCGTCGACGCCTGGATCCCGATCCTGCGACCGGTCTCCTTCGCCCGTGGTGCCTTCGTCACCGCTGCTGCTCCCCCGGGGACACGCAGCATTCAGAAGTTCGTCGAGACCGTGCAGGGCGCCTACCTCGCGTCCTTCGCCGCCTGGCGGGTCTTGCGCGGCGCCCAACCGGTCGCACTCGGGGTGGAGGCAGCGACGGTGCGGGTCGGCGAGGACGGCGGCGAGCGGCCGACCCGGCTCTACGACACGGTGCAGTGGGCCTGGGTCGAGGGCCTCCGCGACGGGGTACTGCAACTGCCCCGTCTCCCCCAGCAACGCGTCGACGAGATGCGCCACGCCTTCGACGCGGTCGCCGTCACCTTCGAGGGCACCTACGCCGTCGGCGCCGACGGCCGGGTGGCCCGGGCTCGTCAGAACGAGGAGTTGGTGGCCCTCGCCCATCGCTTCGCCGAGACGTGCCCCGACCGGCCGCTGTGGCTCGCCGGACACGTGGTCTCCGTCGGTGACGTCAAGGCCGACACCGAAGCAGCCGAGCAGGCCTGCGCCGACGTCGACGCCGTGCGTCACGACGGCATCGCCCTCGATCGTTGGATCTGGGAGCCGGCCATCGACGGCTACGAAGGCGCCGCCGGCTTCGATGCCGGGCTCGGCCTGTTCGACCGCAACCGCCACGCCAAGGCCGCAGCGGGCGTCGTGCAGCGCTGGAGCGAGGCCCGCACTGCCGCGGCAACGGCCGAGGCGGCCCGCCTCGAGGCGGGGGTCACAACGGACGGCAACGACGTCCAGCCCGTCTGAGCGGACCGCAACAAGGCCACCAGCTCTCGGTCACCCGAGTCCGGCAACCCGGACATGCCGCCCCGGCCGCAACCGGGGCGGCCTCGTTCAGCTCCGGGCCCGGTAGGACGCCCGACCGCCCACGGAGTCCTTGTTGAGCCGCTTCGACAGGTGCAGGCCCTCGAGGAGGAACTCCACCGCCGAGGCCACCATCGCCGGCGACTCGTCGCCGTCGGTGAGGGCCAGAACCGGCTCACGCAGCGACGGCTGGTCGCCGAGCAAGCGGACGTAGTCGGCGGAGGACACGTCCTCGCCGGCGTTGGCCACGAACCCGCCCTCGAAGGCGTCGAGCACCGTGCGGAACGAATCCGGCCCGACCCGGTTCTTGAACACCGTCAGGCCGGCCGACTTCACCAATCCTTCGACGATCTGGTTCTCGCGGCCGTCCTCGAGGGTCTCGATCTCGACCTTGCCCATGGTGGAGGCGGTGAGGGCGTCGAGGTCCGACACCCGCGGCACGATCTCGTGCTCGCCGTGCAGGATCGCCCGGCGGGCCGCGTTGGCGACCATGGTCTCCTGGTTGGACACCGTGAGACGCACCGACACGCCCGAACGCTGGTTGATGTTGCCGCTGGCCCGGGCCAGATGCGACAACGTCGCGACGATCTCGCTCATGAAAGCCGGGACCCGGACCGTCGCGCCTTCCTCGGCGAACACGGTCGCCTCCTGGTCGACGATGTCCATCTCGATCTCGACGGTGGGCGGGTAGTGAGTGCGGATCTGAGACCCGAAACGGTCCTTCAGCGGCGTGATGATCCGGCCACGGTTGGTGTAGTCCTCGGGGTTGGCCGAGGCGACCAGGATGAGGTCGAGGGGCAGGCGGATCTTGTAGCCGCGCACCTGCACGTCGCGCTCCTCGAGCACGTTGAGCAGACCGACCTGGATCCGCTCGGCGAGGTCGGGCAGCTCGTTGATGGCGAAGATGCCCCGGTTGGTGCGGGGAACCAGGCCGTAATGGATGGTGAGTTCGTCGGACAGATAGCGGCCCTCGGCGACCTTGATCGGGTCGACCTCGCCGATGAGATCGGCCACCGACGTGTCCGGTGTCGCCAGCTTCTCGCCGAAGCGGGCATCGCGGTGGACCCAGTCGATGCGAGTGTCATCTCCGTGCTCGATCACGAGATCGCGCGCGTACCGAGAGATCGGGTTGTACGGATCGTCGTTGATCTCGGAACCGGCCACGATGGGCATCCACTCGTCGAGCAGGTTCACCATGGAGCGGATCAGCCGGGTCTTGGCCTGGCCCCGCTCACCGAGGAAGACCACGTCGTGGCCGGCCAGGATGGCGTTCTCCAGCTTGGGGATGACCGTCTCCTCGTAGCCCATGATGCGGGGGAAGAGCGGCTCACCCGCCCGCATCTTGGCAATCGCGTTGCGACGGATCTCGTCCTTGACCGACCGGGATATCCACCCGGAGGCCCGGAGTTGACCGAGGGTTGCGGGCTGGGGGTGCGCAGGGCTCGCCATGGGCCAAACCTAACCGAGCCCGCCGCGCAATGAAGACCGACTTGCCGCGCGACTCGAATCGGCCCGACGGCACGTTGACACGGTCGTCGCAACGGTGAAAGCGGACCTGCCAGGAACGCCGACGTCCGCAGGGCCCGTGGGCGCTGCGGACGTCCGCTCTCTCGGGATCTCTGCCCACCCGGGGGCGACGGTGGACGACGCCCGTTCCGGACGCCGCACCCGTCAGGCGGCCCGCACGTAGCGGGAAGCCTCGTCGGCGCTGTTGCGGGCGGCGGCGACCTTCTCCTGTTCGTCGCGCTTCTCCTGGCCGATGAGGAACTTCGAGGCGAAGACCACCCCACCGAAGAACCCGCCGGTGACCAGCGACGAGAAGGCCCCGAGGCCGAACCAGTAGGCCGGGCCGGCATCGGGGGCGACGATCCGGCTGAACCCGGCGACGAAGGCGAACATGCCGACCATGCCGACCAGCACGCCGACCGATACCTCGCGCACGAATGCCCGGTCGGTCGCGTCGAGGTTCTGGTCGGTCGTGCCGGTCGACCCGGCCTGGCCGTGGTGTTCGTGCTGGGTGACTTCCTCGGTAGCCGTGCTCATGTGGGGAACGTACGGCCACCGACCGCCGTCGCAACACGGGAGATCGTCCGCTCTCGCCGGGGGAGAAGGTCCCGGTTCCGACGGGACGTGCGGCCCTGGTGAGGGCGGCCGGGCTCAGCCCCGGCTGCGCGCCCGCAGGCGGCGCATGCCCTTGATCCAGCGATCCGGATCGCTGGCCTTGCGGACCACGTAGTCACCCACCTCGGGGTGGGGCAGGACGAAGAACCGCTCCTGCTCGATCGCCGACAGCACCGCATCGGCGACCTCGTCGGGTTCGCGGATGCCGTCGGTCCCGCCGTCGCCGAGCCGGCGGGGGGCCATCGCCGTGTTCACCCCCTGCGGGCAGAGCACCGACACCCGGATCCCGTCGTCGCCGTGGGTGATGGCTTCGTACTCCGCCAGCTTGATGCACGCCGCCTTGGTGACGCTGTAGGGCGCCGAGCCGACGGCGAGCAGCAGACCGGCCGCCGATGCGGTGTGCATCAGGTAGCCCTCGCCCCGGGCGATCATCGACGGCAGCACCGCCCGTCCGGCGTAGACATGGGACATCACGTGCAGCTCCCACTGCCGCTGCCACGCCTCGTTGGACGCATCGAGCCCGCCCTCGGCACCGGCCCCCGCGTTCGAGCAGAACAGGTCGATGGGTCCGAACCGCGTCATGGTTTCCTCCACCAGAGCGACCACCGCAGCCTCGTCGGTCACATCGAGGGATACCCCGACACCCCGCTCGCCGATGCCGAGCCCGGCAGCGGCCGCCGCGGCAGCGTCCCCGTCCCGGTCGGCGAGCACGACGGCCCGCGCCCCGGCCCGAACGAAGCGGCGCCCCATGGCGGCGCCGATGCCGCCGCCCCCGCCGGTGATGATGACAACACGATCAGTCAGCTCCATGGCACGAGAACCTAGACGCCTATCGGACCGACGGGTTCGCCGGATCACGAGCGCACGAAGTACGGTCACACCCGCAACAACCTGCCTTTGGCCGACTTTTCCCGGGAGGATTCGGGTGGCTACGACGACACCGGCACGGGGCTCGAGCACGAGCGCTCGTGGACTGGTCCGTCCGACCTTCAAGCAGCCCAGCAAGCGGCTGCCCTATCCCATCGGTCTGTACCAGACCGCCGTGGGAAAGAAATGGGTCATGGGCGTGACCGGCATCATGATGATGGGCTTCGTGCTCGTGCACATGATCGGCAACCTGCACATGTACGAGGGGCCTGCGGAGTACAACGAGTACGCCGAGGCCCTCCGGAACCTCGGCGGGGCACTCATCCCCCACGAGGGGGTGCTGTGGGTGTTGCGCCTCGGCCTGATCACCGCCGCGGCGCTGCACATCCACTCGGCCGCGACGCTGACCATCATGAACCGCAGGTCGCGGCCGCAGGGCTACCAGGCGCCTCGTGACTACTCGGCGGCGAACTTCGCCTCCCGGACGATGCGGGCAACCGGCATCATCGTCCTGCTGTTCATCATCTTCCACCTCCTCGATCTGACCTGGGGGGTGTTCCTCGGCGACGACTACATCAAGGGCGACGTCTACAACAACGTGACCCGGAGCTTGTCGAGCGCCCCGGTCGCCATCGTCTACATGTTGGCGAACATCGCTCTGGCGGTGCACCTTTTCCATGGGGCCTGGAGCTTGTTCCAGAGCCTCGGCTGGAACAGCCCGCAGTTCAACCAGGCCCGTCGGGTGTTCGCGACTGCGTTCGCCGGGCTGATCCTGGTGGGCAACCTCAGCTTCCCGATCATGAATCTGGCCGGCGTCGTCAGCCAGGACACCCGTACCACGCCTTGCGCCGCCGAGGGCGGCGAGGAAACAGACATCTGCCTGGGGGTCAACGAATGAGTGATATCGGCTACCTCGACGGCAAGGTCCCGACCGGCCCGATCGACGAGAAGTGGACCAGCCACAAGTTCAACATGAAGCTGGTCAACCCGGCGAACAAGCGCCGCTACGAGGTCATCGTGGTGGGCACCGGTCTGGCCGGCGCCTCGGCTGCTGCCTCGCTGGGCGAGCTCGGGTACAACGTGAAGGTCTTCACCTTCCACGACTCCCCCCGGCGGGCCCACTCGATTGCCGCCCAGGGCGGCATCAACGCCGCCAAGAACTACAAGAACGACGGCGACTCCGTGTACCGGCTGTTCTACGACACCGTCAAGGGTGGCGACTTCCGGGCTCGTGAGGGCAACGTCTACCGCCTCGCCGAGGTGTCCGTCGACATCATCGACCAGTGCGCCGGCCAGGGCGTGCCCTTCGCCCGTGAGTACTCCGGCCTGCTCGACAACCGCTCCTTCGGCGGCGCCCAGGTCTCCCGGACCTTCTACGCCCGGGGCCAGACCGGCCAGCAGCTCCTGCTCGGCGCCTACCAGGCTCTGGCCCGTCAGATCCGGGCAGGGTCCTGCACCCTGTACAACCGCACCGAGATGCTCGACCTGGTGGTCAAGGACGGCGCGGCCCGTGGCATCGTGGTGCGAGACCTGATGACCGGCGAGGTGACCTCGCACTCGGCACACGCCGTGGTGCTCGCCACCGGCGGCTACGGCAACGTCTTCTACCTCTCCACCAACGCCAAGGGGTCCAACACCACGGCGACCTGGCGGGCCCACAAGCGCGGGGCCCTGTACGCCAACCCCTGCTACACGCAGATCCACCCGACCTGCATCCCGGCCAGCGACGACTTCCAGTCCAAGCTGACCCTGATGTCGGAGTCGCTGCGTAACGACGGCCGGATCTGGGTTCCGAAGAACCCCGCCGACACCCGGTCGCCCGACCAGATCCCCGAGGCCGACCGCGACTACTACCTCGAGCGGCGTTACCCGGCGTTCGGCAACCTGGTCCCCCGCGACGTCGCCTCCCGCAACGCCAAGACCCAGGTCGACGAGGGCCGCGGCATCGGCCCGCTGAAGAACGGCGTGTACCTCGACTTCGGCGACGCCATCAACCGTGTCGGTGCGCAGGTCATCAAGGAGCGCTACGACAACCTCTTCGAGATGTACGAGCGCATCACCGACGAGGACCCCTACAAGGTCCCGATGCGCATCTACCCCGCCGTGCACTACACGATGGGCGGGCTGTGGGTCGACTACAACCTGATGTCGAACATCCCCGGCCTCTACGTGCTCGGCGAGGCCAACTTCTCCGACCACGGTGCCAACCGGCTCGGCGCCTCGGCTCTCATGCAGGGCCTCGCGGACGGTTACTTCGTGCTGCCCTACACGATCGGCGACTACCTCGCCGGCATGCTGGGCGAGAAGCCGCTCGACACCTCGGACCCGGCCTTCAAGCAGTCCGAGGCCGAGATCAGCGACCAGGTCAAGCGCCTGCTGTCCCTGCGGGGCAAGCAGACCGTCGACCAGCTCTATCGCAAGATGGGTGTCGACGTCGTCTGGGCCAAGTGCGGCATGGCCCGCAACGAGCAGGGCCTCAAGGAGGCCATCAGCGACATCCGGGCCATCCGCGACGAGTTCTGGTCGGACATCAACATCACCGACCAGTCCCAGACGATGAACCAGTCGCTGGAGAAGGCCATGCGGGTGTCGGACTTCATCGACCTCGCCGAGCTGATGTGCAAGGACGCGCTGCACCGCGAGGAATCGTGTGGCGGCCACTTCCGTGAGGAGTACCAGACGCCGGACGGCGAGGCGCTCCGCAACGACGACCAGTTCGCCTACGTCGGCGCCTGGGAATGGACCGGGGAAAGCGGCCAGCAGAAGCTCCACAAGGAAGAGCTGGCCTTCGAGTACGTCAAGCTGGCGCAACGGAGTTACAAGTGAGCGGCTCAGGACACGGCGCAACCATGCGCATCACCCTCAAGGTCTGGCGCCAGGACGGCCCGACCAGCCCCGGGTCCTTCGAGACCTACGACGTGCCGGGCGTGTCGCCGGACATGTCCTTCCTCGAGATGCTCGACGTGGTCAACGACCGCCTCACGCTCGACGGCAAGCGGCCGATCGTGTTCGAACACGACTGCCGTGAGGGCATCTGCGGCAGCTGCGGCATGATCATCAACGGCGTCCCGCACGGCCCCGAGAAGGGCACGGCGACCTGCCAGCTGCACATGCGCAAGTTCCACGACGGCGACCAGATCGTGGTGGAGCCGTGGCGGGCTGCGGCGTTCCCGGTCATCCGGGACGTGGCCGTCGACCGCTCGGCGTTCGACCGCATCATCGAGGCCGGCGGCTATATCTCCACCCCCACCGGGGCGGCGCCCGACGCCAACCTGACCCTCATTCCCAAGCCGGTCGCGGACGCCGCCATGGACGCTGCGGCCTGCATCGGCTGTGGCGCCTGTGTGGCGGCCTGCCCGAACTCGGCAGCGCAGCTGTTCACCTCGGCCAAGCTTGCTCACCTCAACCTGCTGCCCCAGGGCCAGGCCGAGCGCTGGGCCCGCACCGAGGCCATGGTCGAGACGATGGAGGAGTTCTTCGGCTCCTGCACGAACCACGGGGAGTGTCGCGAGGCCTGCCCGAAGGAGATCTCGATCGACTTCATCGCCATGATGAACCGGGACTACGTCAAGGCCAAGCGCAAGAACCGCAAGCTGCTCTCGCAGATCCGCTGACCTGCGGTCGGGATACCCGACGACCGCGCCGCGACCGGGCCGGTGCCACCCTTTGGTGGCACCGGCCCGGTTGCGTCCGGGGACGATCCCGGCCACCCCGAGCCGAGGCGCGCCAAGCGCCGACGACCCGGTCCGACGGCGCTGGGGCGCAGCTCCGACGGTGGTGGGGTCGGTAGGGCCCGAGCCGGTAGCGTGCGCGGGTGGCCCGTCCAGCCCGGCGTCCCTCTCGAGCAGCCACTGCGGCCCCGAACCGTCGCGGGTCCGCAGCAGGGTCGCGCCACACCCGCTGGTGGTGGCCCTTCGGCCGCGGGGGCCTGCGCGGGTTCGACACGGCCCTACCCGGCACCGACCTCCGCCAGAGCCTCGTCGCGCTGCTGCTGAACTCGACGACCAGCTTCGTGGCCGGCGCCACGCTGGCCTCCATCACCGGCACGCTGCGCGCCCTTCCCGGCCTGTTGGTGCTGGCACCGGCGGCCATCGGCCTGCGGGGCAACGTCTTCTCCGCGCTCGGCAACCGGTTGTCGACCGCCGTGCACCTCGGTACGTTCTCGTTCTCGCTGCGACGAGACAGCGTGTTCGCCCAAAACGTCGCCGCCTCGATGGCCCTCACCCTGCAGCTCTCGCTGCTGATGGCCCTGGGCGCCGGGGCCCTGGTGCTCGGCCTCGACATCTCCGACTCGCCGGCCGTCATCTGGAAGTTGGCCCTGGTGTCGATCCTCGGAGGCGCGCTGGCCTCGCTGGTGGTCCTCGGGGTGACCGTCGGCCTGACCCTGGCGGCGGTGCGCTACGGCTGGGACCTCGACAACCTCGTGGCCCCCACGGTGTCCACCCTGGGCGACGTGCTGACCATCCCGGCTCTGTGGCTCGCCGCGCAACTGGTGGACATCCCCGTGGTCAGCCCGGCGCTGTCGGCCGTGCTCATCGCCGGCACGATCGTCGTCGGCGTCCTGGCGTGGCGGACCCGACTTGATGCGCTGCGCCGGATCGTACGGGAGTCGGCCCCGGTCCTGGTCCTCGCTGCAGGCCTGTCCAGCCTGGCCGGGGTGGTCCTCGAGAAGCGCCTGGAGATCTTCCAGCAGCACGAGGCCCTGCTCGTGCTGCAACCCGCCTTCGTGAGCTCTGCGGGCGCCCTGGGCGGCATCATGGCCGCCCGGTTGGCGACCGCGTTCCAGGTCGGCACACTCGACCCCGACCCGGTGCCCGGCCGGGGCTCACGCCAGCTGGCCCTGCTGGTCCTGGTGCTCGCTGCCCCGGTCGCGGTGTACAACGCCGTCGGCAGCGAGCTCACCGCCGCCCTCATGGGCCGGAGCGGACCGGGGCTGGTCCCGCTGATCACCGTGTCGTTGATCGCCGGGGCCTTCGTGACGCTGTTCGTGGTGGCGGTCGCGTACTACTCGACCGTCGTGGCCACCCGCGTCGGGCTCGATCCCGACAACTACGGCACGCCGGTGGTGACCTCCTCGGTGGACTTCGTCGGCGCGATGACCCTGATCATCGTCGTACTCATCCTCGGCATAGCCTGACCGGACGGCGCTACGGCTACACGGGCCACCAGGTCTCGGTGAACCCGGCCGAGCCGCCCGGACCGACGAACAGTCCCTTGTCCAGGCGACCCGCCGGGGTGACCGAACGCGACCAACCCATCGCCTCGTCCCCGGGCCGCACCGTGGCGTCGGGCGCACTCCAACTGATCGTGCCGGAGCCCGTCCCGTGACGGCGCCTCGTGGCCGGGGCCAGGGCGTGGATTCCCACATGGCTCCGCCAGCCGAACCCGTCGAGCTCGTAGGTGTCGACCCCCAGCAGCACCTCGCCGCGCACCGTGGCCGGCTGCTCGTAGCCGTCGTCGAGCGGCGATCGCACCTCCGGGTCGCACTCCCAGTCGAGGTCGTAGCCGAGCGGCACCCGTTCCCCCCGGTCGTCCGCGGGGTCGTCCAACGCCAGCGCAAAGGCCTCGAGCCCCACCGACCAGTGACAGAAGGGATCCTCGACGTTGTGGTCGGCCCACAGACCGTTGCCCCGCAGCTCCAAGGTGCGCTTCAGCGGGAACTCGTCGCAGAGCGAGACCACCGGCTCACCCTGGCGGTACACCGCCGTGGCGTACCAGGCCACCCCGGACGCCGGCCAGCGCCACAGGGCCAGGTGCCCACCGAAGGTGGCCTGCGGTGACCAGAACTCGAAGGTGTAGAGGTCGGCGGAGGCACGAGGTCGCTCGTCGGCGGGTTCGAACACCTCGCTAGCGTGTCCGTTGATGGTCGCCTTCGCCAGCCCGGAATGGATCGACGCCCTCGACACGGCTCTGCGGGCACTCGCCGTCGACGGACCGGCGCTGCGGGTCCGCTACCGCTTCCCGGCCGATGACGGCACCGATCGCGACCACGGGTACGACCTGGTGTTCGGGCTTGGGGTGCGGGCCGAGCCGGCGTCGGTGGACGCGGACATCCGGCCCGACGGGAACGACGGGACGCCGGTGGTGACCGTCGTCCAGCCCGCCTCGGTGGCCCGGGAAGTGGCCGCCGGCCGGATCGCGGCGCAACAAGCCCTGCTCGACGGCACCATCGAGGTGTCCGGACCGGTCACCGCCCTGCTGGCCTGGGGCGACACGCTGCGGGCGGTCGACGGCCTGCTGGATGAACTGCGGGCGCGTACGCACTGGTCCTGAGCCGCGGCGAGCCCGATCCCCCATCACGACGATCGTGCCCGGACGCGCCGATGGCGGCAGGCCGGGCCTGCCGCCATCGGTGCAGTGGCGGAGCGGGCCCGGAGCGGCCCGCCGTCGGGCTCAGATCAGCCCGAGTTCCTTGACTGCGTCGCGCTCCTCGATCAACTCGCCCACCGAGGCGTCGATCTTGCCGCGGGAGAAGGCGTCGATGTCGAGGCCCTGGACGACCGAGTACTGGCCGTCGGCGCAGGTGCACGGGAACGACGAGATCAGCCCTTCGGCGACACCGTAGGAACCGTCGGACGGGATGGCCATCGACACCCAGTCGCCGGGGGCGGTGCCCATGGCCCAGGTGCGCATGTGGTCGATCGCCGCGTTGGCCGCCGACGCCGCCGAGGACAGGCCACGGGCGTCGATGATGGCGGCACCACGCTTGGCCACCGTGGGGATGAAGTCGTTCTCCAGCCAGTTCTGGTCGTTCACCAGTGCGGCGGCGTTCTGGCCGTCGACCTCGGCGTGGAACAGGTCGGGGTACTGGCTCGCCGAGTGGTTGCCCCAGATGGTCATCTTGCTGATCGAGCTCACCGGACGACCGGTCTTCGCGGCCAGCTGCGCGACGGCGCGATTGTGGTCGAGGCGGGTCATGGCGGTGAACTGGCCGGGGTTGAGGGCCGGGGCGTTGTTCATGGCGATGAGGGCGTTGGTGTTGGCCGGGTTGCCGACGACCAGCACCCGCACCGAGCGCGACGCCGAGTCCGACAGGGCCTTGCCCTGAACGGTGAAGATGGCACCGTTGGCCGACAGCAGGTCGGCCCGCTCCATGCCGGCCTTGCGGGGCATGGCACCGACGAGCAGGGCGTAATCGGCGTCACCGAACGCCACATCGGCGTTGTCGGTGGGGACCATCCCTGCCAGGAGCGGGAACGCACAGTCCTCGAGCTCCATGCACACGCCCTTGAGCGCCCCGAGAGCGGGCGTGATCTCGAGCATCTGCAGGATCACCGGCTGGTCTGGGCCCAACATCTGGCCGCTGGCGATTCGGAACAAGAGGCTGTAGCCGATCTGGCCGGCAGCCCCGGTGACGGCAACGCGCACGGGTGACTTCATGGCCGCAAGCTAGCGGCTCACGGGCGTCGCACACACCTTCACCGGGGGGAAAGCGACGGCGGTCCGTCCTGCACGCTGCGCCTGGCAGACGTGCCAGACTGCGTGACCGTGACCGACAACGTCTCGCTCCCCACCGGTTTCAGCGCCCACGTGGCCAACATCGGCATCAAGGACACGACCACCGACTTCCTGGTGGTCGCCTCCGACGTGACCGCCAACGCCGCAGCGGTGTTCACCCGCTCCCGTTTCGCCGGACCGTCGGTGCTGCTGTCGCGCACCCATGTCGCCGACCACCGGCTGCGCGCTGCGCTCGTGGTCTCCAAGAACGCCAACGTGGCCACCGGCCCCCAGGGCGCGGCCAACGCCGCCGAGCTCGCCGCCGGGGTGGGACGAGCGTTGGGCTGCGATCCGCAGGACGTCCTGGTGACCTCCACCGGGGTCATCGGACGGCAGTACCCGATGGAGCGGATCCGAACCCACCTCGACACGCTCGCCGGTGGCCCCTACCCCGTCACCGACGCCCTCACCGCGGCCACCGCCATGATGACCACCGACACCGTGCCGAAGTTCGCCGAGGCCACGGTCGGGCAGGCCCGCATCGTCGGGCTGGCCAAGGGCGTCGGCATGATCGAGCCGGACATGGCGACGATGATCTCGCTGGTCTTCACCGATGCCGAGGTGCCCGCCGACGAGCTCGACAGCCGGTTCCGGGCCGCGGTCGAGCGCACCTTCAACAGCCTCAGCGTCGACACCGACACCTCGACCTCGGACACCGCGGCCATCCTGGCGAACGGGCTGGCCGGCCCCGTCGATCTCGACGAGTTCTCGGCCGCGCTCGAGTCGGTGTGCCGTGCGCTGACCCGGCAACTCGCCCGCGACGGCGAAGGCGCCACCAAGCTGCTGGTGGTGACGGTGACCGGCGCCCGTGACGATGCCCAGGCCAAGCGGGTGGCCAAGGCCATCGTGAACTCGCCACTGGTCAAGACCGCCATCCACGGCGCCGACCCGAACTGGGGACGGGTCGCTGCGGCCATCGGCAAGTGCGCGGACGAGACCGACATCGACCAGGAGCGGGTGGTCATCCGCTTCGGCGACCAGCAGGTCTACCCCGGCGACGTCGACGAGGCCGGACTGGCCCGCCTGGCCGGGACGATGCGGGCCGAGGAGGTCGTGGTCACCGCCGAGCTGGGCATCGCCACCGGCGCCTGGACGGTGTACGGCTGCGACCTGTCCGACCAGTACATCCGGATCAACGCCGACTACACCACCTGATCCTGCGCCGGGTGTGGCCCGCGCTCAACGCCCGATGCGGTAGACCTCGCGGGCGGTGCCGGCGAACAACCGGGCCCGTTCGGCCGGGGTGTAGCCGGCGGACACCTTCTTGAAGGCGTTCCACAGCACGACGTAGCTGCACGACTCGGCGTCGACGGGGTAGTTCGACTCGAACATGCATCTGGCCGGACCGAAGCGGTCGATGCACCAGCGCAGCTGGTCACCCCAGAAGACCAACAGCTCGTCGGAGCTCGGCGGCCGGGACCAGCTGCCGAACCCGGCGCCGAAGCGGGCCATGCCGATGCCGCCCAGCTTGAGCACCACGTTCGGGCAGGCGGCGAGCCGCTCCATCGCCGGGCGCCAGACCTCGAGCACCTCGTCCCGCCGGCCCGCGTAGGGGCCGATGCCCATCGGTGCACCGAGGTGGTTCACGATGATCGTCAGCCCCGGGACGGCGCCGGCGAGCGCCACGACATCGTCGAGCTGCGGGTGCAGCTGCCAGGCTTCGAAGCTCAGTTCCATACCAGCCAGTACGGTCAGCGCCCGCCGGACCTCCGGGAGGGCGTAGAGCTGCGGTGGCGGGTCGCTGTGCGACCGCGGGATCAACGGCGACGGATCCCACGCCGCCGAGTGCCGGATGCCCCGGAAACGGCCACCGGCAGCGTCGACATGGGCGTGCAGGACCTCGGCCACCGCGTCACCGAGGGTCAGATCGGCATGACCGACGATGGCAGCGATGGTCGAGCCACCGGCTCGCTCGGAACGCGCCGCCCGGTCGGCCACGAAGCGGGTCTCGCCCACCGGACGCAGCGATGCAGGCCCGCCGGCGAGGTAGGCCGCCGCACACTCGATGAACACGGTGTCGACCACGCGGTGGCCGGCCCCGGTGTCGAGCCACAGCTGTTCGAGGTCGTAGTCCTCGCGACCGCCGGTGCCGGCCGGCCACAGGTGATGATGCGCGTCGCAGATCTCCAGATCGGGCTCGAGCACCGGCTCGGGAGTCGCCTCCAACCACTGGCGGTTCATCACCGGACCCTACCGCCGCACGAGCGGGCCACCGCAGGGGAACCACCGGTAGGGCGGCGCCGCTTGCTAGAACAAGTCGCCGGACGTCGGGCTTGCCGATCTGCCGGCCGAAGAACGGAGACTGCGTGTTCCTGGCATGGAAGGAGATGCGGCGGGCGAAGGCGCGCTTCGGTCTGCTCATCGCCGCCGTCGGCCTGCTGGTCTTCCTCATCCTGTTCCAGCAGTCGCTGCAGAACGGGCTGCTCACCAGCTTCACCGGGGCCCTGCGCAACCAGAGCGCCGAGGTGCTCGTCTATCGCACCGACGGCCGGCGCATCCTGCAGGCCAGCGTGATCTCCCCCGACCTCACCGAGATGGTCGGGCAGGATCCGTCCGTCGCCGCCGTCGGGCGGATCACCCAGGGCACCTTCAGCGTGACCCCGCTCGCCCTGGGAGCCGACGCCGAACCGCTCGAGACCTCCATCATCGGGTTCGAGCTGCCCGACCTCGGGGGCCCGCGCTTCCTCACCGTCGGCCGGGTGCCCGCGAACACCGAGGAGGCGGTGGCCTCCGAGGTCGACGCCGACGGCGGCTTCGCGGTCGGCGATGTCGTGAGGATCGAACCCGGCGGCAAGCAGTTGACCATCGTGGGCCTGGCCCGCGACGCCCAGTTGAACGTCGCCCCCACCCTGTTCGTCACCTACGACGCCTATCGAGCCGCCCTGGTCAGCCGGAACCCCGATGCCGGCGCTCCTCTGCCCAACGCCCTCGGGATCCGGCCGGCGCCGGGCCTCACCGCAGACCAGGTGGCGGCTGCCATCAACACCCTCTCCCCGGAACTCGATGCTCTGACCAGGGACGATGCTGCCGAGCAAGCGCCCGGTGTAGCCCAGGTCCGCCAGTCCTTCCGGGTCATCTTCCTGCTGTACGGCTTCGTCGTCCCCCTGGTGACCGGCCTGTTCTTCCTCATCATCACGTTCCAGAAAGCGCCGGCGCTCACCCTGCTGCGGGCCATCGGCGCCCCGGCTTCCCGGCTGGTTGCGTCGCTCCTGGTGCAGGTGGCGATCGTGCTCGGTGGCGGACTGGCAGCCGGCGTGGGGCTGTACGCCGCGCTGGCCCGGGGCCGGATCGGGGGCGTCACGCTGCGCTTCGAGACCACGGCGGTCATCGTGTGGGTGGTCCTGCTGAGCGTCGGCGGCCTGATCAGCGCCCTGTTCTCGGCCCGGCGGGTGCTTGCCATCGACCCCTATTCGGCGACCACGGGAGCGGGGGTGGGACGATGAAGTTGGCCCTGCGGGAACTGCGGCGGCAACCCGGGCGCTTCGCTGCGGCGGGGATGATCCTCACCCTGATCGCCCTGCTGCTGATGTTTCTCGGTGGCCTGCTCGACGGCCTGATCCGTTCGTCCACCGGTGCGGTGCGGGCGCTGGATGCCGATGTGCTGGTGTTCTCCTCGAGCGCCGAGAACGCCTTCCTGCGCAGCCGCGTCGAGCCTGCGTTGCGGGCCACGGTCGACGCCGTCGACGGGGTCGAGCAGACCGCAGGCATCGGCGTGCTGCAACTGGGCGCCCGGATGCCCGACAGCGGCCCCCGCGAGCTGCTCGACATCGCCCTGTTCGGTACCGAGCTCCCGCCGCGGTCGGACGGGGCACTCCCGGCCGAGGGTGAGGTCCTCGCCGACGAGTCGCTCCGCCAGCGGGGGGTGACCGAAGGCATGGTGCTCGAGCTGGGGCCGGGGCGCAGCCCGGTGACGGTGGTCGGCTTCACCACCGACACCAGCTACCTCGGCCAGGCCGCACTGTGGACCGGCCCGCAGACCTGGCGCGAGGTCCTCGGCGAGAACCGGCCCGACCAACTCCTCGGCCCCGACGTCTTCCAGGCCCTGCTCGTCCGTCTGACGCCCGGCAGCGACGCCGCCGCCGTGGCCGAACGGATCGATGAGGCCACCGGCGCCGCCACGGCATCGCTGACCGTGGTCGCCGCAGCGGACACCCTGCCCGGCGTGCAGGAACAACAGGCCACGTTCAACCAGATCATCGGGGTCACCGTGACCATCGCCATCGTCGTGGTGGCGTTGTTCTTCGCCCTGCTCACCATCGAACGAGCGGGTCTCTACGGGGTGCTCAAGGCCATCGGCGCCGAGTCGCGCAGCCTCTTCGGTGGGCTGGTACTGCAGGCCGTGGTCCTCACCACGCTGTCCTGCAGCATCGCCGCCGTGGCGGCGGTCGGACTCGATCTGGCCATTCCCCCGGGTTCCGTACCGCTGCGTATCTCCGCGCTCCGCCTCATCACCAGCCTCGTCTACCTGCTCGTGGCGGCGGTGGTCGGGTGCGCCTTCTCACTCCGTCGGGTCCTGCGTGTCGACCCGGCTTCGGCCATCGGGAGCAGTTCATGAACGAACAGGACGAGTTCGACGGAGACCGGTTCGACGGAGACGAGTCCGTCGACCACGCTCCCGCCCCCGATCAGGCTCCGGCATTGATCATGGAGAAGGCCCGCAAGGTCTACCCCATGGCCGACAGCGAGGTCGTCGCCCTCGACGACGCCGACATCGTCGTGGAAGCCGACGAGATGGTGGCGCTGGTCGGGCCGTCCGGTTCGGGCAAGACGACGTTGTGCTCCATCGCCGGCGGGATCCTGTCGCCGACCTCTGGCCGGGTGGTGGTCGGCGGGGTCGACATCTCGACGTTCGGCCCGAAGCAGCTGACGCGAGTCCGCCGGGAGCTCGTCGGCTTCGTGTTCCAGTCGGTGAACCTGGTCCCGTTCCTCACCGCCCGGGAGAACCTGCTGGTGGTCGACGAGCTGGGCCGTCGCACCGGTGCGCCGGCACGACGCCGGGCCGACCAACTGCTCGAGGAACTCGGCCTGGCCGACCGGGCGAAGAACCTGCCGGGCCAGCTCTCGGGCGGGCAGCGCCAGCGGGTGGCCATCGGCCGCGCGCTGATGAACGACCCGAAGCTGGTGCTGTTCGACGAGCCGACCTCGGCACTGGACACCAAGCTCGGTATGGCGGTGATGGAGCTGATCCGCGACGAGATGAAATCCCGGGGCATCGCCGCCATCGTCGTCACCCACGACGAGCGGATCACACAGTTCTGCGACCGCAGCGTCCACATGGAGGACGGCAAGGTCCTGTGACGGTGTCGTCCTGTGACGGTGCGGTCCGGCCGGTCCACCCGGCCGAACCACACCCAACCCGACCCCCCGGCGGGGCAGCAACCGTCAGCTGTCGAGCAACTCGCGGAACTGCTCGATGGTGCGCACCGGATCGGGCCCGACCGGGTTCACGTTGAGCACGGTGACGCCTGCTTCCTTGAAGGCACCGATGCGTTCCTTGAGGAAGCTCTTCGGCCCGACCAGGTGCGACTTCTGCAGGAACTCGAGAGGCACCTTCGCCGCCGCCTCGTCCTTGTGGCCGTCGAGGTACAGGTCCTGGATCTCGATGGCCTCCGCCTCGTAGCCGTAGCGCCGGGCGAGATCGTTGTAGAAGTTCTTGTCGCGGGCCCCCATGCCGCCCCAGTAGAGGGCGGTCTGCGGGCGGGCCGCGCCGAGCACCTGGGCCTGCTTCTCGCCCACCAGGTCGTCGCCGATGGCCAGCAGGCCCCCGGCCGAGATCTGCAGCTGGTCCAGGCCGGCGTCGCGCTTGGCCAGGCCGGCCTTCAGCTCGTTGCCCCACACCTTGGTGAAGCTCTCCGGCTCGAAGAACACCGGCAGCCAACCATCGGCGTGCGCAGCGGTCTCGCGCACCGACAGACCCTGCAGCGACGCCCACCAGATCGGCACGTTCGCACGGACAGGGTGATTGATGAGCTTGAGCGGCTTGCCCAGCCCGGTTCCCTGACCGGCGGGCAACGGCAGCTGCACCACCTTGCCGTCGTAGACCAGCGGCTCGCGGCGCAGCGTCATGCGGACGACGTCGATGTACTCCTTGATCCGTTGCATCGGCTTCTCGTACGCGATGCCGTGGAATCCCTCGATCACCTGCGGACCGGATGCACCGAGGCCGAGGATGAACCGCCCGTCGGAGACCATGTCGCAACCGGCCGCGGTCTGACCCATCAAGGCCGCCGAACGCGAGTACACGTTGACGATGCCGGTGCCGATCTGGACCCGCTCGGTCATCGCCGCGAGGTAGCCGACCTGGCTGATGGCGTCGTAGCTGTAGGCCTCGGCCAGCCACACGATGTCGAGACCGGCCTTCTCCAACTCCTGAACCCGGGCCACGCTGTCCTTGAAACTGCCGGCATAGCCCATCGACATGGCCAACTGCATTGGCCCACCTCCCGATCCTGTGTGTGCCCGGCATGCTAAACGAGCCCTCCGTGCGGCGCGGCGCCTCGTCACCCCCGCCCGATCGGGTCCGGAGGCTCCGCTAACCTCCGCCACATGTGGCCCTGGCTCATCGTCGGAATCGTCGTCGTGCTGCTGGCCGTGGTGGCTGCCTATGACCTGCTGCAGCACAAGCACGCCATCCTGCGCAACTTTCCCGTCGTCGGACACCTCCGCTACATCCTGGAGAAGATCGGTCCGGAACTGCGCCAGTACATCGTCACCGACAACGACGAGGAACGGCCGTTCTCCCGTGACCGCCGACGCTGGGTCTACGCCAGCTCGAAGAAGGAGAACGACTACTTCGGGTTCGGCACTGACAACGACCTCGACCGACCTTCTGCGGGGTATGTCATCGTCAAGCACAGCGCCTTCCCGCACCGGCCGGTTGCCGCGGACACCGACGCCTCCCACCCGATCCCTGCCGCCAAGGTGATCGGTGCGTGGCGCGGGCGCCGGCATGCCTTCCGACCGGCGTCGGTGGTCAACATCTCCGGCATGAGCTACGGCTCGCTGTCCGGTGCCGCTGTCGAGGCCCTCAACCGGGGCGCGCTGCTGGCGGGGTGCTGGCAGTCCACCGGCGAAGGCGGGCTGTCCCGGTTCCATCAGCACGGCGGTGACCTGGTGTTCCAGATCGGTACCGGCTATTTCGGTGTCCGTGATGCCGCCGGCAACTTCGAACTGAGCCGCCTGGTGGACCTGTGCGCGGCCAACCCGGTCCGGGCCATCGAGCTGAAGCTGTCCCAAGGGGCCAAGCCGGGTTTGGGTGGGCTCCTGCCCGGCCCCAAGGTCACCAAGGTCATCGCCGAGGTGCGGGGGATCCCGGTCGGCAAGGACTGCATGTCGCCCGCCTATCACGGCACGTTCTCCGACATCGACGGCATGCTGGAGTTCATCGAACGCGCCGCAGACGCCACCGGCATACCGGTCGGCATCAAGTCTGCCGTAGGCGACAGCCGGTTCTGGACCGATCTCGCGACCCGCATGGCAGTCACCGGGACCGGCCCGGACTTCGTGGTCATAGACGGCGGTGAGGGCGGGACCGGAGCCGGCCCGCTGGCCTTCACCGACCACGTGGCGCTGCCCTTCCGGCAGGGCTTCCCCCGGGTGTACCGGGCCTTCGCCGAGGCCGACCTGCACCACAAGGTGGCCTTCGGCGGCTCGGCCAAGCTCGGTTTCCCCGAAATGGCGCTGCTGGCCCTCGGCATGGGCTGCGACTGGGTGAGCGTGGCACGCGAGGCGTTGCTGGCCATCGGCTGCGTGCAGGCCCAGCGCTGCCACACCGATCACTGCCCGACCGGTATCGCCACCCAGCGGCCCTGGCTCGAGCGCGGCCTCGACCCGGACCTCAAGTCGGTGCGTTGCGCCAACTACCTCATCACCCTGCGCAAGGAACTGCTGCGCCTGGCCCATGCCTGCGGCGAGAGCCACCCGGCGCTGGTCGGGCCGGACCGCATCGAGCTGCTCGGCACCGACGGCGAGTCCCGCCCGGCGACCGAGGTCTTCGGCTACCGGCCCGGCTGGGGACTGCCGTCGAAGGCCGAGGCCCGACTGGTCGAGCAGCTCGTTGCCACGGCCCGCTGAACCCCGGCGGGGCGTTCCCGCTCAGGCCGAGGGGGGCTGCTCGGTCGGGTGCACGATGCACACCGGCCGGGTGGTGCTGTGGGGCAGCTTCAGCGAGGTGGACCCGAGCACGAGCCCACGCAGCGTCGACTGACCCCGGGCCCCGACCACGACGAGGTCGGCATCGGCCGCCTCGGCGGCGTCGACGAGGGCCTCGACCGGTGTCCCCTCGACCACCCTGGCCTCGAAGCGCACGCCGGCGGCGCGCAACGGTGCACACCACTGCTCGTCGAGGTCGCGCTCGCAGGCGACCCGCAGGGCGTGGAAGTCGATGGGCGGGTCGACCTTGCCGAGATAGGCCAGCGGCTCGAAGGCATGCACGGCAACGACCTTCGCCCGCAGTTGGCCCGCCAGCTCCGCCGCCCAACGCACGGCCTGGTCACTGCCGTCGGAGGGATCGACCCCGACCACGATCGTGTGGACGCTCATCGGGACTCGACCTCCTGCTTCTTCGCACTCTGCAACGACCAGATCACCGTGACGGTCAGCACCACGGCGATGAACAACAGCGACCAGAGGGTCGGAAGGTGGTACCAGTGCGACGCCAGCATCTTGATGCCGACGAAGCCCAGGATGAGCCCGAGGCCCTTGTTCAGGTGGACCAACTTGTCCTCGGCGCTGGCCAACAGGAAGTACAGCGAACGCAGGCCGAGGATGGCCAGGGCGTTCGAGCTGAACACGATGAACTGGTCGCGGCTGATGGCCAGGATCGCCGGAACCGAGTCGACCGCGAACACCACGTCGGTGGCCTCGATGAGGACCAGCACGATGAACAACGGGGTGGCCAGGCGGCGGGCGCCCGAGCGGGTGAACAGCTTCTGGCCGTCGTAGTCCGCACTGACCGGGATGATGCGGCGGACCAGCTTGAGCAGCGGGTTGTTCTCGGGATGGATCTCGTGGTCGCCGCCCTTGGCCACCTTCAGCCCGGTGTACACCAGGAAGGCCCCGAAGACGAACATCAGCCACTCGAAGCGGCTGAGCAACGCCACCCCGGTGAACACGAAGATCGCCCGGAGAGCCAGTGCCCCGAAGATGCCCCAGAACAGCACTCGGTGCTGATACTGCTTCGGCACCGAGAAGTAGCCGAAGATCACCGCCCAGACGAAGACGTTGTCGACCGAGAGGCTCTTCTCGATGATGTAACCGGTGATGTACTGCGACGCCGCCGTGCCACCCAACCAGAACCAGATGACGAAGGTGAAGCTGACGCCGAGCGCCACCCACATGGCGCTGGTGACGGCCGCCTCGCGCACCGAGATGACGTGGGCGTCCTTGTGCAATACGAACAGGTCGAGCAGCAGAAGCACACCCAGGCCGAGCACGAACAGCGCCCAGGCCCAGGGAGCAACGTGGAAGCTCTGGAGGTTGGCCGAAGCCGAGGTCTCAGCAGCGAGCAGGAGCACCCTGGCAGTCTACGGGTGGACAGCGCTCTCTACTGACCCATCCGGCGCAGCCACGACTCGATCAGCGCCCCGGCGATGGACATCCCGCCGCGTGGGCAGGGCGGCAGCGCATCGGCCCGGAACCAGCCGGCCTCGACGATCTCCTCCTCCTGCAGAACCAGCTCACCACCGGCATAGCGGGCGGTGAAGCCCAACATGAGCGAGTTCGGGAACGGCCACGGCTGGGACCCGAAGTAGGTGATGTCGCTGACGCTGACCCCGACCTCCTCCATGATCTCGCGGGCCACGCACTGCTCGAGGTTCTCGCCCGGCTCCACGAAACCCGCCAGTGTGGAGAAGAAGCGGCCGGGGAACTGCCGGCCCCAGGCCAGCAGTGCCTCTTCATCTGCGCCCTCGCCGCGGGTGACCAGGGTGATCACCGCCGGGGACAGGCGTGGGTAGGCCAGCAGCCCGCACGAGGTGCACTTGCGCGACCGCTCGCTGGTCTGGGACACGGTGGCCTCGCCACACCGGCCGCAGAACCGATGGGTACGGTCCCACGACACGATCTGCTCGGCCCGGCCGGCAACCACCCACAGCGCCTCGTCGATCTTGCCGTAGAGCTGGCGCAGCGGCACCCAGAGATGGTCGTCGGGCTCGTCGGTGTGCTCGGCCACGTCCACGCCGTACACCCACGTCCCGTCGGCCGTACTGCCCAGGATGTGATGGGTCCCGTGCGGGATGTCGACCATCGCCGACGGCACGGCGAATCCCTCCGGGCGGGCTTCGACGAGGATCTCCCCTCGCCGGACGATCATGAACAGCGCCGGGTGGTCGTCGGACTCGGCTGGACGCATATGGGGCTCGAACACGACCGAGATCGTAGGCGGTGGGAGCCCACGGTGACCGAAAACGCCGCATGGGCGGCCCCGAAGGGCCGCCCATGCCGAACCGCGTCTGCGGAACGGGAAACCGGACGATCAGTGCGTTGCGGCGGCCGCCGCAGGCTCGTCGCCCATGGCCTCGGTCTTACGCTTGGAGAAGGCGATCGCCCCGATCAACACCGCCAGCGAGATCCCGGCGATGGTGAAGCGGGCGGCGTCGTTGTCCCGCAGCTGGATGATGGCGGGCAGCACCAGCAGCGACACCAGGTTCATCACCTTGATCAGCGGGTTCAGCGCCGGGCCGGCGGTGTCCTTGTAGGGGTCACCGACGGTGTCACCGATCACGGCGGCCTTGTGGGCTTCGGAACCCTTGCCGCCCTCGTGGCCGTCCTCGATGTACTTCTTGGCGTTGTCCCACGCACCACCGGCGTTGGACAGGTAGTTCGCCATGAGCTGACCGGTCAGGATGACCGCTGCGAGGAAGGCACCCAGCGACTGGTAGCCGATACCGAAACCGATCACCACCGGGGTGAGCACCGCCAGCAGTGCCGGGGTGGCCAGCTCCCGCAGCGAGGCTGCGGTGCAGATGTCGATGACGGGGCCGTAGTCGGGCTTGCGGGTGCCGGCCATGATCTGCCCGTCGGCGAACTGGCGGCGCACTTCCTGCACCACCACACCGGCGGTCCGGCCCACGGCACGGATGGCCAGCGCCGAGAACATGAAGGCCACCGAGCCGCCGATGAGCAGACCGATGAAGGTCTTCACGTCGGCGACGTTGATCTGGGTCTCGATGGCGGTGAAGATCGCGTCGCCTTCGAGGCCGAGGTTCAGCTCGCTGGCGATGGTCTCGATGTAGCTGGCGAACAACGCCACCGAGGCGATGACCGCCGATCCGATGGCGAAGCCCTTGGTGACCGCCTTGGTGGTGTTGCCCACGGCGTCGAGGCTGACCATGATCCGCTCGGGCTCACCGTGGAACTCACCGGACATCTCGGCGATACCGGCGGCGTTGTCGGACACCGGACCGAAGGTGTCCTCGGCCACGACCACACCGGTGGTGGCGAGCATGCCCATACCGGTCAGGGCCACCAGGTACAGCGAGAATTGGATGTTCCCACCACCGAGGGCCAAGGTCACGCCGAGGGCGAGGGCGATGGCGATGATGGCGTAGACGGAGGACTCGAGACCCGACGACGTACCGGACAAGACCACCGTGGCGGGACCGGTCCGGGCTGATTCGGCGATCTCCTTGACCGGGCCGAACTCGGTACCGGTGAAGTACTCGGTCAGACGGCTGACCGCCTGGGCCAGGATGAGGCCGATCACGACGGCGCCGAAGCAGCGCCACCCGACGTTGGAGAGCGTGGCATCGCTGGGGTTCTTGACGTAGACCAGCGACAGGATCAGCGTGCCGACCACCGTGAGGATGCCGGCGGTGAGGAAGCCCCGGTTGATGGGCTTGAGCGCGTTGGTCTCGCCCTCCTTGGCCCGCACCGCGAACACCCCGACGATCGACGCCAGCACGCCGATGGCACGAGCGGCCAACGGGAAGACCAGGCCGAGAGCCGGGTTCATGCCGAGCGAGTTGAAGGCACCCACGCCGAGGATGATCGACGCCACCAGGGTGACCTCGTAGGACTCGAAGAGGTCTGCGGCCATACCGGCGCAGTCGCCCACGTTGTCGCCCACGTTGTCGGCGATGGTCGCCGGGTTGCGGGGATCGTCCTCGGGGATACCGGCCTCGACCTTGCCGACGAGGTCGGCACCGACGTCGGCGGCCTTGGTGAAGATGCCGCCACCGACCCTGAGGAACAGTGCCAGCAACGAACCGCCGAAACCGAACCCGACCAGGATGGCCGACGAGGTGTTCTGGAACACCATGATGATGATGGTGGCACCGAGCAGGCCGAGACCGACGGTGAACATGCCGGCAATGCCACCGGTCCGGAAGGCCACCTGCAGCGCCTTGGGCATGGAGCCCGTCTTGGCGGCGGCGGCGGTGCGCACGTTGCCCCGGGTGGCGAGGGTCATGCCGATGTAGCCGGTGAGGCCGGACATCAAACAGCCGACGAGGAAGGCCAGGGTCCGGAAGGTACCGGAGGCGGCCCTGGTCAACGCCACGCCACCACCGACGGACTCGGGCTTCACAACCTCGACCGACGTGACGAACACAACGATGGCCAGAGGGATCAGGATGATCCCGATGGTGCGGAACTGTCGCTTGAGGTAGGCCCAGGCACCTTCCTGGATCGCCTCGGCGATCTCGATCATGACGGGCGTGCCCTGATCGGCGGCGAGCACGCTCTTCATGAGAATGAACCCGACGGCGATGGCGATCAGCGCGGTCACCGCCGAGGCGATGAGCACGAACCACTCACCTCCTGCCAAGGTGAAGGCCTGATAGCCGCCCTCAGCGGCCAAGAAACTGCTCATACGCGCTCCTCGTAAGGGTTCCCCCGAATCGGGGCCACAATCTATGGTTTCGCGCACCCGCGACGCCAACATCCCCACGGGGAACAGCGGTGGCATCGCCCACCGGTGCCGCGAACGCCGAGGCCGAACACCGATTTGCTGTGTGAAACTTGAACGAAGTCCGCGAGACAGTTGTCGAAACGTGGCCTCGACGAGCGCGGACCGGCAGCGGTGATGCGCCATGCTCGTCCGTATCCACCGACCACACTCCGACCGGGACCGAACGAGATGAGTATCGAACCGATCACCGACGCCCGGCCCGTCCGCTGGGGCGACTCCTCGGCCTTCGTCCCGACCCGGGTGGTACGCCCGGTCCAACGCCTGCTGCAGGAACAAACCGCAGGCGGCATCGTGATGCTGGTGTCGGCGGTGGTCGCCATCGCCTGGGCCAACTCGCCCTGGTACGAGTCGTACTTCCGGCTGTGGGAGGCACCGTTCGAGCTGGCCGTCGGCCACGGCCCGCTGCACCTCGAGCTCACCCTGCAGGCCTTCGTCAACGACGTGCTGATGACGGTGTTCTTCTACCTCGCAGCGCTCGAGATCAAGCACGAACTGGTCCACGGCAGCTTCCGCGACAAGCGCGCCGCGGCGCTGCCCGCGGTGGCGGCGCTCGGCGGCATGGCCGTCCCGGCCGTGGTGTACGCCCTGCTCAACGCCGGCGGTCCCGGGGCGAGCGGCTGGGGGATCCCGATGGCGACCGACATCGCCTTCGCCGTGTCGGTGGTGACCCTGCTGGGCACGCGGGTCCCGCTCGCCGCCCGGGCGTTCCTGCTGACCCTGGCGGTGGCCGACGACATCGGCGGCATCGTGGTGATCGCCATCTTCTACACCGACGGGTTGCGCTTCACCTGGCTGATCGGGGCGGTGCTGGCGTTCGCCGGGGCCTATCTGGCCCAACGCCGCCAGATCCGCTCCTACGCGCCGTACCTCATCCTCGGGGTCACGTCGTGGTTCTGCCTGCACGAATCGGGCGTGCACGCCACCATCGCCGGCGTGGTCCTCGGCCTGCTGACCCCGGCCGAACCGTTCCATCCGGTGGCACACTTCGCGCGGGCGGCCCGTCCGCTGGTGGACCGCATCGCCGCCAGCGTCGAGGACCAGGTCATCACCGAGGACGAAGATGCCGGCAACGAGACCGGCCTGCGGGACCTGTGCCGCCTCAGCGTCGAGACCATGTCGCCGCTCGAGCGGCACCTGGCCTGGGCCGGCCCGTGGGTGGCGTTCGTCATCGTGCCGATCTTCGCCCTGGCCAATGCCGGCGTGCGGGTGGTCGGCGGGGGGATCGGCAACCCCTTCACCGATGCAGTGGTGCTCGGGCCGGCCCTCGGCCTGCTGGTCGGCAAGACCGTGGGGATCTTCGCCTTCTCGTTCGTGGCGGTGAAGGCCCGGATCGGCCGTCTGCCCGAGGGCGTGACGTGGCCCATCGTCGCCGGGCTCGCCACCACCGGCGGGGTCGGCTTCACGGTGGCCCTGTTCATCACCAGCCTGTCCTTCGACGACCTCGACCTCACCAACCGGGCCAAGGTCGGGGTTCTGTTGGGGTCGATCGCCTCCGGGATACTGGGTTACCTGCTGTTGCGACTCGCCTCGAGCCGCAACAGCAGCGTCACCGCCTGAGCGCCGGCCGACGCACCGGCGCCACAGGGATCGCTCAGCGAACCAGCCAGTCGCCGGGCAGGCCGGCCTCGCTGTCACCCCACAGGCGGTTGGCGTAGCGGCGCATCCCGCCGAGCCAACGGTCGTAGTCGGTGGCCTTGCGCTGGAAGTAGGTCAGCACCTCGGGATGAGGCAGCACCAGGAATCGTTCGTTCGCCACTGCGTCGAGGCAGGCGTCGGCCACGACGAGCGGGTCGAGCACGCCGTCGCCGCTGGCCTGTCCGCCGCTGCCCCGCGCCGCCCGCTCGTCGTCGAAGCTGGCCAGGATGTTGGTGGCCACGGCCTGCGGGCACAGCACCGACACCCGGATGCCCTGGTGGTGGTGGTTGATCGACAGCCACTCGGCGAGGGACACCGCGGCGTGCTTGGTGACCGCGTAGATCACCGAGTCCATCTGGGTGAGTAGCCCCGCCGCCGAGGCGGTGTTGAGGAGATAGCCCTCGCCACGCTCGATCATCGAGGGCAGCACCGCCCGGGCCGCGTAGACGTGGGCCATCGTGTGGACCTGCCACATCCGCTCGAAATCCTCGTTGGACAGCTCGACACCGCCCCGCTTGCCGTACCCGGCGTTGGACACGAACAGGTCGATCGGACCGGCAGTGGCCAGCACGTCGTCCACCAGTGCCTTGATCGCTGACTCGTCGGCCACGTCGATGCCGACCCCGCGCACGCGATCGCCGAGCCGCTCGGCCACGGCCTCCGCCCGCTGGGCGGACAGGTCCGCCACCACCACGTGGCGGGCCCCGCCCGCCACGCATCGCTCGGCCAGCGCCTCACCGATGCCGCTGCCGCCACCGGTGATCACCACGGTCCTGTTCTCGATCTGCATGGCGCCGATCGTAGGCGCCCGGCCGCGGTGCTTCGCCTACGATGCGGCCATGACCGGACCGATCGAGGCCACCGACACCCCCGACGGCATCGAGGTCGGGCCCGTGACGGCCTGGCTGCTCTCCCAGCGGGCCGATCTCGCCGGCCCGTTCCGCTGGGAGAAGCTGCCCGGAGGACACTCCAACTTCACCTACCGGGTCCTCGACGCCAACGGCACGGCGTTCGTGCTGCGGCGGCCGCCGCTGGGCGAGTTGTTGCCCTCGGCCCACGACATGGCCCGGGAGTTCCGCATCATCAGCGCGCTGTGGCCGACCCCGGTGCCCGTCCCCGAACCGATTGCCTTCTGCGACGACCTGTCGGTTACCGGTGCCCGCTTCTATTGCATGGGTGCCGTCGACGGCAAGAGCCTCTACGAGGGCGCCGACGTCGAGGCCCAGGTCGCCGAGGACAAGCGCCGAGCCCTCGGGTTCAGCTTCATCGACGTGCTCGCCGACCTCCATGCCCTCGACCCCGACGAGATCGGCCTGGGCGACCTCGGACGCAAGGACGACTACGTGGGTCGTCAGCTCAAGCGATGGTTCGCCTCGTGGAACGCCTCCCAGACCGAGGACAGCCCGGCGCTCACCGATGTGGCCGTGCTGCACGACGAGCTGGTGGCCCGGTTGCCCGAACAGGGCCCGGCCCGCCTGGTGCACGGCGACTACGGGCTGCACAACACCCTTTCGCACCGCGACGGCTACATCGCCGGCGTGATCGACTGGGAGATCTCCACCCTCGGCGACCCCCTCGCCGACCTGGCCTACGCCCTGAACACCTGGGTCGGCCCCGAGGACCCGCCCTCCCCCAAGACCGACATCCCGACCCTCGAACCGGGCTTCCCGTCGCGCCAGGAACTGATCGACCGCTACGCCGAACACACCGGCAGTGACCTCGGCCGGCTGCCCTACTACTCGGCGTTCAACCACTGGAAGACGGTGTGCATCCTCCAGGGCGTGTACGCCCGCTATCTGCAGGGCCAGAAGTCGAGCGAAGGAGTCGACCTGCGGCTGCTCGCACAGCGTCGCAACCACGCCCTGTTCCTGGCCCGCCAGACACTGAACGCAGCCGGCTGAACCCGCCGGGTCGGCGCACACCGACCCGGCCCGGCGCAGCCGGCGGTCAGTCCCCCGACAGGGGCAGGTAGTAGGACGCGAGCGGCGGGAAGCCGTTGAAGGCCACCGCCGAGTAGGTCGTCGTGTAGGCCCCGGTGGACAGCAGCTCGATGCGGTCGCCCGCCACGAGCGCCATGGGCAGCTGGTACTGGTGCTCCTCGTACAGCACATCGGCGCTGTCGCAGGTGGGACCGGCGAGCACCACCGGGCCCGTGGGCGAGGTGACCTCGTAGGGGGTCGCTATCGGATACTTGATCGCCTCGCCCAGGCACTCGGCGAGACCGCCGAACAGCCCGATGTCGAGATAGACCCAGCGGTGCTGGTCGTGGATCGACTTGCGGGCGACGAGGACCACCTCGGTCTGGATGACCCCGGCGTCGGCGACGAGGTACCGGCCAGGCTCGGCGATCAGGCGAGGGGGCTCGTCACCGAAGAACTCCTGCACGGCGTCGAGGATGACCGACCCGTACTCCTCGGGCGCAGGCACGTCGGTGATGTAACTGCCGGGGAAGCCGCCGCCGATGTTGATCGCATCGAGCCGGTGGCCTGCCGTCGCGAGCGGGGCGCACAGCTGCTCGGCCACCACCTCGAGCGCAGCACGCCAGGCGTGGGGGTTGCGCTGCTGCGAGCCGACATGGAAGCACACGCCCAGCCCGAGGCCCGCCTCGGCCGCCCGGACCAGCAGCTCGACGGCTTGGTCGACGTCGCAGCCGAACTTGCGCGACAGCGGCCAGTCCGAACCCGCTCCGTCGCAGAGGATTCGGCAGAAGGCAATGACCTCGGCCGGGTCGACGGTGGCCCGCCGGGCGGTCACCACATCGATGATCTTGTCGAGCTCCTCGGCGGCGTCGAACGAGAAATAGCGAACCCCGCGGTCGATCGCATAGGCGATGTCGCGGTGCTTCTTCATGGTGTTGCCGTAGGACAGTTGCGACGGATCGGCTCCCGCGGCGAGCGCCATGTCGATCTCGCCCGGGCTGGCCACGTCGAACCGGCAGCCGTGACCGACGAGCAGCTCGAGGATCTCCGGAGCGGGATTGGCCTTCACCGCATAGAACAGCTCGGTGTTCGGAAGCGCTGCCTCGAGCCGGAGGTACCGCTCGCGGACCACGTCGAGATCGACGACGAGGAACGGGGTCTCCGGCGATTCCGCAGCGAGGAAGGCCTCGATGCGGGCCGTGGGAGCGGGCAGAGCGCTTGCAGTGGACGCGATGACGGTCAACGGGCCTGGACACCTCCGGTGCGCAACGGCGGGATCAAGCCACCGACGTTAGTTGCTGCGGGAGGTGGACCGGGTACCGCCCCGGCTGCGGGGCCCCGGATGGCACCGCCACCGAGGTCCTCCGCAGCCACCGGGCTGCACGGCGGCCGGCATCGCCGTGCTCAGCGGGCGCCGCCGAGCAGGCTGCCCAACGCCCCGCCGGGGCCCGAGGCCTGCGTCGTACCGGTCTGACCGATGCCGGCCCGGTTCTCCTTCGGTTGCACCACGACGAAGCCCGGGCCGGTGAACTGCATCTGGAAGTTCTCGCCCGAGGTCCGTCCGATCAGGCTGCCGAGGCCTTCGGAGCGCTGCAGGTCCACCTGGAGGTTGGCCGACCAGCAGATCGCTGCGTTCGGATCGACGTAGGTCGGCTGATGCGTCGTCTCGAGCACCACCGGGTGGCCGTGCGAGGTGATGGCGACCTGGCCTTGGCCGTAGACGATGGTGTTGAACAACCCCGCACCGGCGAACGCCCCGGCGTTGGTCATCATGCGGATGTCGTAGTTCAGCGTCGATTCGAAGGCGAGCACGTTCGCGCCGTTGATCGACAGCGCGTCGGACCCGTCGAGGTGGATGATGAAGATCTCCGACGCCTCGTCCGCAAGGAACACCTCGGCCTCGCCGGTGACCCGCATCAAGGGCACCCCCTCGCCGCTGATCGCCCCTTTCGCCGCCTTGACCAGCTTGTCCTTCACCGAGCCCTCGCCCGCCAAGGAGCTCTGGTACTCGAAACGGGCGGTGCCCTGATAGGCGACCATGGCGCCCCGTCGGGCGTAGAAGGCACCGCCGCCACCGACCGTGGCCTTCAGCAGCTTCGAGTTCTGCAGACGAAAGCCCGGCTCGGTCGACGCCTGTTCGGTGTGGGCGAAGAGGTCACTGCGCATGACTCCACGATACGGAGCGGATCCACCGGCGGAAACCCCCGCCCCGCCCCCGCCCGGACCAGCCGACGACGCGTGGATCAGCCCGGCGCAGGAACGAAGCCGAGGTTCTCGGCCACCCGTAGGGCGACGTCGGAGCGGTTCAGCGTGTACAGGTGCACACCGGGTGCACCGCCCTCGAGCAGCTCGCGGCCGAGCTCGGAGGCCGCTTCCATGGCGATCTCGAGACGGTCCTCGGCGTCCGCCTCGCTGATACGGGCCCACAGCCCCGGCGGCACCCGGGTGCCGTTCATGGCAGCGAACCGCGAGATCGACGCCGGGTTCGTGACCGGCATCAGCCCCGGCAGCACCGGGGCATGGCAGCCGAGGGCCGCCAGCTCCTCCACCATGCGGAAGTACGGGGCGGCGTCGAAGAAGAACTGGGTGATGCCGAAATCGGCCAGCCCGAGCTTCGCGGCCAGCCGGCGGCGGTCCTCACGGGTGTTCTCCGAGCGGGGATGCAGCTCGGGGAAGGCCGCCACCCCCACGGTGAAGTCATCGACCGAGCGCACCAGCTCGACCAGTTCGGACGCATAGGTCAGCTCGCCGCTGGGCGGGGTGCCGTCGGCCGGCGGATCGCCGCCGAGGGCCAGGATGTTCTGCACGCCGTGGTCCCGGTAGTCCTCCAGCAACGCCACGAGGTCCGCCCGGCGATGGTTCATGCAGGTCAGGTGGGCCATCGTCGGAAACGGATGGCTCTGCGTGAAGTCGACGACCAGGTCGCGCGTGCGATGGGCGTCGGTTCCACCGGCGCCGTAGGTGACCGACACGAAGGCAGGGTTCGTCCGCCGCAGTTCGTGCACGGTCTTCTCCAACCCCCGCGCTGCCTCGTCGCTCTTCGGGGGGAAGAACTCGAAGGACAGCGTCGGAGGACCACCGAGGAGCTCGCGGATCTGGGCCATGGGACAAACCTACGGCGCCCGAAGCGATTCGGCAGTGAGTCTCAATGCCTGAAATGCCGCTCGCCGGTGAAGACCATGGCCATGCCCGCCTCGTCTGCGGCCTCGATGACCTCGGCGTCGCGGACCGACCCTCCGGGCTGGACCACAGCGGTCGCCCCGGCCTCGGCGGCGGCGTCGAGTCCGTCACGGAAGGGGAAGAAGGCATCGCTGGCACACGCCCCGCCACGGGCCCGGCCGTCGGCCTTCTCCGCAGCGATACGACCGGCATCTCGGCGGTTCTGCTGACCGGCCCCGATACCCACCGCAGCACCGTCCTTGACCAGCACGATGGTGTTCGAGGTGACCGACGCGCACACCCGCCAGGCCAGCTCGAGATCGGCCCACTCGGCGTCGCTGGGCGCCCGCTTGGTGACCACCTGGAACGACGCCGGGTCCCACGTCACCCGGTCGGGGGTCTGGACCAGCAACCCACCGTCGATGGGCCGTACCTGCAGACCCAGCGGGGACGGGGCGGGCGCGGTCAGCACCCGCACGTTGGCCTTCTTCTGCAACAACGCCAGTGCCTCGGGCTCGTAGGCGGGGGCGATGACCACCTCGGTGAACACCGGGCTGAGCGCCTCGGCCAGCGCCAGCGGCATCGGACGGTTCAGCGCCACGATCCCCCCGAAGGCCGACACCGGATCGCATGCATGGGCCCGCTGGTAGACCTCGGTGATGTCCTCACCGACCGCCACCCCGCAGGGGTTGGCGTGCTTGATGATGGCAACCGATGCCCGGTCCCCCAGCGACCAGGCCAGACGCCACGCGGCGTCGGCGTCGTAGACGTTGAGGTAGGACATCTCCTTGCCGTTGAGCTGCTCGGCGGTATCCCACCAGCCGGTCGGGCCGCTGCTGTAGCGGTATCGGGCCCCGAGCTGGTGGGGGTTCTCGCCGTAACGCAACGTCGTCACCCGTTCGGCCGACAGGTGCAGCGTCGGCGGCAGCGACGTCTCCCCGGCCGCAGCAGCATCGACCTCGTCGAACCAGGTGACGATCGCCGCGTCGTAGGCCGCGGTGTGGGCGAACGCGGCCCGCGCCAGCCACCGGCGGGTCGCCGCCGACAACGCCCCGTCAGCGCGCAGCTCGGCCACCACCCCGGCGTAGTCGGCCGGATCGGTCACCACGCCGACATGGGCGTGGTTCTTGGCCGCAGCACGCACCATGGCCGGGCCACCGATGTCGATCAGCTCCACCGACGGGTTCGACCCGAACGGGTAGAGGTTGCCGACGACGAGATCGATCGGGGCGATGTCGTTGGCCTCGAGGTCGGCGACGTGGGACGGCTCGCTGCGATCGGCGAGGATGCCGCCGTGCACGATCGGGTGCAACGTCACCACCCGATGGCCGAACAGCGCCGGGTACCCGGTGAGGTCGGCGACATCGGTGACGGGGACCCCGGCAGCAGCCAGCGCAGCGGCGGTCCCGCCGCTCGACACCAGTTGCCAACCCAGCGAGGTCAGATCCTTGCCGAGTTCGACGATGCCGGACTTGTCATAGACGGAGAGCAGAGCGGTGGGCACCCGGGAACCGTAGTAAACGCGCCGGGGACGCGGCGAGGCCCGCAGCCGAACCGACTGCGGGCCCCGAACCGGAACGCTGTCCGTTCACAACGAGCGGACGATGTCCCCGTTCACAACGAGCGGACGATGTCCCCGTTCACAACGAGCGGACGATGTCCACCATGTGGGCCC
>CAIXPF010000086.1 GCA_903921205.1 uncultured Acidimicrobiia bacterium
CGCGGTTCGTCGAGTTGCGCTACCGGCCCAACGGCGAGTCCCGGGGAACGGTGGCCCTGGTCGGCAAGGGGATCACCTTCGACAGCGGCGGCCTGTCGCTGAAGACCGCGGCCGGGATGATGACCATGAAGTGCGACATGGCCGGCGCCGCTGCGGTGCTCGGGGCGTTCGTGGCCATCAGCCGGCTCCGGCCGCCCGTGGAGGTCCGCGGCTACCTGCCGATGACCGACAACATGACCGGGGGCGACGCGACCCGGCCCGGCGACGTGCTCCGCCTGCGCAACGGCAAGACCATCGAGGTCCTCAACACCGACGCCGAGGGTCGGTTGATCCTCGCCGACGCCCTTTCCCTGGCGTCCGAGGCCCGCCCGGATGCCATGGTCGATCTCGCCACCCTGACCGGTGGCTGCGTCGTGGCGCTGGGACCGAAGCTGGCCGGGTTGATGGGTCGCGACGACCGTTGGATAGAACAGGTGGAGGCCGCTGCGGCTGCCAGCGGCGAACCGGTGTGGCGCCTGCCGTTGCCCACGGAGTATCGCAAGCAGTACGAGTCGAACGTCGCCGACATGAAGAACATCGGGAGCGGGAACGGGGGTGCGCTGGTGGCAGGCCTCATCCTCGAGGAGTTCGTCGCCGACGGCATCGCCTGGGCTCACCTCGACATCGCCGGGCCGGCCTTCACCGAGTCCGAGGACGCCGAGGTGACCAAGGGCGGTACCGGGTTCGGCGTGCGCCTGCTCGTCGAGCTCGTCGAGCGCTTCCGGAAACCGGTCGCCGACTAGCCCCACCGGGTGCCCGGGGCCGACCGGCCGCTGGCCGCCGGCCTACCCGACTGCCGGCGTCACGTGCGGTGCTGCAGCGCAGCCGTGCGCCAGTGGTCGTGCTCGGCCTGGCGGTCCTCGGGCAGGCGGGCGAGTTGCTGGCGGGTGGCCGGCGGGAGCTTGCGGCGCACGAGCAGTCGTTCATCGCCCCAGCGACGGGCGAACCCGAAGCCCACACACCGATGCACGGTGCGTTGCACCGGCCCCCAGCGACCCAGACCGGTGCCGAGGCCGAGGATCCTGGCCGTATGGGTGAGATCGAGGACGAACCCGTCGGGTTCGTCCTCGAAACGCTGGGCGAGATGCCGGACGAGCAGCACCGATGCCGGGCCGACGATGCCGAGCCAGAACTGCTCGACATAGGGCGACCGTGGGTCGATGCCGACGCGATCGATGACCGGATCCGGCCAGGGCAGGACGGTGAGGTGGGTGACCACCGGCCGGGGCTCGACGTCGGGGGACGGCGACGCCGGCGCAGAAGGGCGTCGGGTCGAGGAGGGAAACAGCTCGTCCGCCGTGGGTGGCGGGGACAGGGGAGTGGAACGCACCGGGGCTCCTGGAAGGACAGGACCAACGACGGGGAAGTCGTTTCAATGTATTTCATTGTTTTTGGTTTCGCAAGATGCTTGGTCGTGGCTCACCCGGTGCTGGCTAACGTGGCGCCATGGGCGACGTGGGACACGAACCGGAGGTGGCGCGCGCTGCGGCGCTGCTCGCCGGTGCGCAGCGAATCGTGGTGTTGACCGGAGCCGGCATCTCGACCGACAGCGGGATCCCGGACTTCCGTGGTCCGAACGGGGTGTGGACCAAGAACCCGGCGGCCGAGAAGATGGCGACGATCCAGAACTACGTGGCCGATCCCGAGGTGCGTCGGGCGGCCTGGCAGAACCGTCTCCACTCGCCCAACTGGTCGGCGCAGCCCAACATCGGGCACCGGGCGCTCGCTGCGCTGGGTCGGACCGGTCGGCTGCACACCCTGATCACCCAGAACGTCGACGGCCTGCACCAAGCTGCCGGGAGCGATCCGCGTTCGGTGGTGGAGATCCACGGCACGGTGCGCGAGGTGGTGTGCCTGTCCTGCGACGAGCGAGCCCCGATGGAGCGGGCCCTGGCCCGGGTGGAGGCCGGTGAGGACGACCCGGCCTGTCGTAGCTGTGGGGGCATCCTGAAGTCGGCCACGATCAGCTTTGGTCAATCGCTGGTGATGGAGGACCTCGCCCGGGCCGAGCAGGCGGCACGGCAGTGCGATCTGATGCTCGCCGTGGGCACCACGCTGGCGGTCTACCCGATCGCCGATGTGGTGCCGGTCGCCAAGCGAGGCGGCGCCTCGGTGATCATCGTCAACGGCGAGCCCACGGCCATGGACGGCCTCGCCGACGTCGTCGTCCGAGCCTCCATCGGCGAGGTGCTGCCCGTCATCGTCGGGCTCGACGTCGGCTGACCGCGCCGTCACGGCCCCGGCGAACGCTTGCGGGATCGGTCGGGTGCAGCGAATCGACGGCGAATCGACCGGGACGGCGAATCGACCGGGACGGCGAATCGACGACGAATCGCTGCGAGGGGACAGCCGGGAGCGGAATAGGCTGCTCTCGATCAATTGTTGACTGATCAGCTAGGGTTTCAGGCGCCGCAAGTCGGCCGGCCACACGGCCGGGGCGGGAGTGCGGTACGAGCCCGCAGAGGAGCACATGCCATGGCCACCTTCCGGGAACTGCTGACCCAGACCAAGGCGGAGATCCGTGAGATCACCACGGCGACCGCCCAACAGCGGGTCGAGGCGGAGCCGACCGCCGTCGTGCTCGACGTGCGCGAGCCCGACGAGTGGGAACAGGGCGCCATCCCAGGGTCGATCCACATTCCCCGCGGTCATCTCGAGACCCAGATCGAGAACCGCGTTCCCGACAAGTCCACCCCGCTGATCGTGTTCTGCGCCGGTGGTGTGCGTTCGGCGTTCGCCGCCAAGACCCTCGGCGAACTCGGCTACGCCGACGTGGTGTCGGTCGAAGGCGGCTTCGGGCGCTGGAAGGACGAGGGGCGAAACTGGCGGGTCCCGTCGGTGCTCACCCCGCAGCAGCGCAACCGCTACCACCGCCACCTGCTGCTGCCCGAGGTCGGTATGGACGGACAGCAGAAGCTGCTGAACGCCCGGGTCCTGCTGCTCGGTGCCGGTGGCCTCGGCTCGCCCGCCGCGCTCTACCTCGCCGCAGCCGGCGTGGGCACGATCGGCATCATCGACATGGACGTCGTCGACGAATCGAACCTCCAGCGGCAGATCCTGCACAACATCGATCGCGTCGGCGAGCCCAAGGTCGATTCGGCGAAGAAGACCCTGACCCTGCTCAACCCCGACGTCAACGTCGTCACCTATGACACCCGGCTCGGTGCCGACAACGTGCTCGACATCCTCGGGGGCTACGACGTGGTGGTCGACGGGGCGGACAACTTCCCGTCCCGGTACCTACTGAACGATGCCTCGGTGAAGCTCGGGGTGCCGGTGGTGCACGGCTCGATCTTCCGTTTCGAGGGTCAGGTCACGGTGTTCGACCCCCGCAACGGTCCGACCTACCGTGATCTGCTGCCGCAGCCGCCGCCCGCCGAGTTCGCGCCGAGCTGCGCCGAGGCGGGCGTGCTCGGTGTGCTCCCCGGCATCATCGGCTCGATCCAGGCCCTCGAGGCCATCAAGCTGATCCTCGGCCTCGGCGACAGCCTGTCGGGTCGCATCCTGGCATTCGACGCCCTCGAGCTGAGCTTCCGCGAGTTCAAGCTGCGGGTCGATCCCGACAACGAGGTCACCTACGACAACCGGGACCGCATCGGCATCGCCGACCTCGAGGGGCTGTGCATGCCCCACGTGTCGCGCTGAACATCGCTATCCGCAGGGGTAAAGTCGTCGGGTCCCGACCCGCAGGCAGCGGCAACCCCGCGAGAGGATCCATGCCCGAACCTCGTATCGGAATCCTGGTCGTCGCCTACAACGCCGCGACCACGCTTGCATCGGTGCTCGACCGGATCCCTCAGTCGTTCCGTCACCGGATCGAGGAGGTCATCGTCGCCGACGATGCCAGCCCCGACAACAACTCGACCTACCTCGTCGGCCTAGGCTACCAGAGCCGGGGGAGCGACCTGCCACTGACGGTGATCCGGCGGGAACGCAACCTCGGCTACGGCGGGAACCAGAAGGCCGGTTACCGCTACGCCATCGAGCGGGGCTTCGACATCATCGCCATGCTCCACGGCGACGGTCAGTACGCCCCCGAGGCGCTCCCGGAGATCCTCGAGCCGCTCATCAACGGCGAGGCCGATGCCGTGTTCGGGTCGCGCATGATGGTGCCCGGCGCTGCCCGTCGAGGCGGGATGCCGCTGTACAAGTACGTCGGCAACAAGATCCTGTCGACCACGCAGAACACGCTGATGGGCTCGTCGTTGTCGGAGTGGCACTCCGGCTACCGGGCCTACCGGGTCAAGGCGCTCGAGTCGGTGCCCTTCGAGGCCAACTCCGACGGGTTCAACTTCGACACGCAGATCATCCTGCAGTTCCTCGACGCCCACAAGCGCATCGTCGAGGTCCCGATCCCGACCTATTACGGCGACGAGATCTGCCACGTCAACGGCCTGGCCTACGCCCGGGACATCATCGGCGACACCGTCCGCTACCGGCTGCAGAAGATGGGTTTCGGCTCCGGCAAGCTGGCGCGCGCCGGCGACGCCTACAGCCTCAAGCCCAGCGCTGACTCCAGTCACGGTCGCATCCTGCAACGCATGGCCGGCGAGCCGCCGTGCAAGGTCCTCGACCTCGGCTGCTCGTCGGGCCTGTTGGCCTCCGAGTTGCGGCGGCTCGGCCACCACGTGACCGGGGTCGATCTCGAGGCGCTCGACGGCGTCGAGGACCGGGTCGACGCCTTCTACGCCGCAGACCTCGAGCAGGGCATCCCCGCCGAGGTCGGCACGGGGTTCGACGTCGTCCTCGCCGCCGA
>CAIXPF010000087.1 GCA_903921205.1 uncultured Acidimicrobiia bacterium
CGTCGTCGCGGGCTCGTGCCGATCGGTGGGGGAGTGATCGTCGACATGTCGACTGTCGGCATGCTGATCGGTATGGTTCGTGGAGGCAGGGGTCGATGGTGATGCAGCTCTCGGTGTTCCTGGCATGCAGCCTCGACGGGTACATCGCGGATCGCGACGGGCGGCTCGACTGGCTCGAGTCGGCCGCTGCGACGGACGAGGACTACGGCTTCGACGCCTTTCTCGATACCGTCGACGCCTTGGCCATGGGCCGCGGCACCTACGACCACATCGCCCACCTCGACCCGCTGCCCTTCGGCGACCGGCCGGTGTTCGTGTTCACCCATCGGCCGCCGTCGCCCCGACCCGGGGTGACGTTCTGGTCGGTATCGCCCCGCCAGGCCCGGTGGCGGTGGGATCAGATGGGCCTCGGTCGCGTCTATGTCGACGGCGGCCAACTGATCAGCGCGTTTCTCGATGAGAGCCTGATCGACGACCTCACCATCACCGTCGTACCGCGCCTGTTGGGCACGGGCCGGCCGCTGTTCCATCCGATCGGGCGTTCGGCCACGTTGCGGCTCGACGCCGTGCAACCGTTCCCCAGCGGCTTGGTGAACCTCACCTACAGCCGGGTGTGACCGGGCCGTCTCAGGCGGTGGGCCGGTCCTGCTCGACCCGCAGCACACAGCGGATCGCCGGTGCCTCGGCGAGCGTCGCCACGGCGCGCCAGGCTCGGGACTCGGCGGCCCCGAGGTCGGTCACGTCGCGCTCGACCACGGCCCGGGTGTCGCCGGCCGGGTCGACGAAGGCAACGTAGATCCGGTAGTTACGGGGCGCGTCCGACGAGTTGGCGACGGTGCCCGTCGCCAACCAGGTGCTGCCGGTCGCTGCGCAGGCTTCGACGGTGACGTCGTCGCGGGCGCCACGGGCTGAGCGGTCCGTGCCCGGCGCGGTCGCCACCGCGACGACGAGGTCGTCGGTCGGGGCGGCCACTGCGTCGTCGCCGGGTGCCGGCGCTCCGGGGCCGAGGCGGCCGCTGATCGCCGCGGCGGTCACGAGCACCACGAGCGCCAGCGTCGCCGCGAGCGCGGTCAGGACGGCCGGCTTGGACCGACCGACCATCCGGCCGGGTCCGGTCGAACCGTCAGGTGTCGCCGAACCGTCAGGCGCCGCCGAACCGTCAGGCGCCGCGGTGTCATCGGGCGGTGCGGTGTCGTTCGGGACGGTCAGGGTGGCGTCGGCGTCGGCGGTCGGGGACAACAGCGCGCTCATGGCGTCGACCGCCGGCGTCGGGTGAGGGTGAGCATGCCGAAGCCGGCCAGCAGCAACGCCCCGGCGAGCGCCAGCAGGCGCCCGGTCTCCGCCCCGGTCCGGGCCAGGAACGCCGGTAGCACCTCCCGGCCGAAGGCCACGTCCTTGCGGACCGGTTCGGGTCGTTCGATGGTGGCCCCGAAGGTCTTCGCCGTGCCGTCGCGCGGGTCGGTGGCCGTGCACGAGTAGCTGCCGTGGGGGAGCGAGCCGAGGTCGTAGTGTCCGGCATTGTCGGTGGTGCCGATGAACACCGTGTCGTCGTCGGTCCCGGCGGTTCCGTCGAGGCCGTTCCACCGGCAGGTGATCGTCACGTTCGACAAGGGCCGCGACGAGGTCGTCTCGGTGGCCGTACCGATCAGTCTGCCCTCGCCGACAGCGGCGAAGTCGGCGGTGACGTTGCGGTCGACCACCTCGACCCGGGCCACCCAGTCGACCGTGCCCTCGGTGTCGAAGGTTCGTTGGGTGCCGGGGACGGAGGTCACCGCCCGGACCCGGAACCTACCGGCGGGTACGCCGGTGAACAGGTAGGCCCCGTCGCCGTCGGTGTGCAACGTGCGGGGGAAGGGCGCCAGCGCGGCCGCAGACCCCGCCGCGGGAGCGGGCGCAGGAGCTGGCGCAGGACCGGCGACGGTGTCGGCCCCGGCAGCGGCATCGGGGTCGACCTCGAGGATCACCTCGATGCCCGGTACCAGGGTCTCGCCCGAGTCGTGCACGTTGTTGCGGTTGTGGTCGATCCACACGATGCCCGACACGGTGTAGGGCGCCGCGGCCACGGTCACGGTGGCGACGGACTGCGGGGTGATCGTCACCGGGGCGGTGGCCGAAGCCGTGGCGGTGTTGGTGGTGGACTCCACCACCGCCGAGGTCGCCGAGACGGTCAGCGTCCCGCCGGGTGCGAGGGTCGCCGGCAGTCCGCCGGGTTGGGTGCCGCCGGGCGCGAAGCCCAGCAGCGTGTCGGTGAGCTCGACCCCGGCAAGGGTGACGTTGCCGCTGTTGGTGAGCAGGAAGCACCAGGTGACGGTCCCGCCCGCTGCGGGCAGGCCCGCTGCGCCGGTGGACCCGCTGCAACTGCCGGTGGTCGACACCGTCTTGGTCAGCTCGAGCGCCGGGGACCGGTCGAGGTCCACGGTGACGGCGTCGGTGTCCTCGACCGCCGGGCCGGCGGGCGGGGTGCCCGATGCGGTGGCCAGGTTGATGATCGCGCCGGCGTCGACGTCGTCCTGGGTCACCACGTAGGTCGCCGTGCAGTCGAGCGCAGCGCCCGGGGCCAAGCCGGCCGGGGCGCTCGGCGTGCACGACAGGGCGGACAGGCCCGCCATCGGGTCGCTGACGGTGACGCCGGTGAGGGTGACGTTGCCGGTGTTGGTGGCCACGAACCGGAACGTGAGGACATCGCCGACGGAATGGTCGCCGGACGCGTCGGGGTCGGTGGCGCCGTCGAGCGTCTTGGCCAGGCTGATCGCCGGGCTGCGCACGATGGTCGCGGTGTCGTCGTCGTCGGCGTCGACGGGCGAGCCGTCGGGGGCGTCGCCGGTGACGGTGGCGGTGTTGGCGATCTGCCCGGCATCGAGGTGCGACCCGCTGAGCGTGAGGGTGGTGTCGAGCACGCAGGTCGCCGCCGGTGCCAGGGTGCCGCAGGCCAGGCTGTCGCCGGTGAGGGCGTCGGTGATGGTCACGTCGGTGAGGGCGACGTTGCCGGTGTTGGTCGCGGTGACCGACCAGGCGGCGGTCTCGCCGGCGTCGATGCGCCCGTTGTGGTCGGCGTCGTCGAAGCCGGTGAACACCTTGTCCAACGCCAGAGACGGCGCCGCAGGGGTCACGGTGGCCGTGGCGGTGCGGGTCAGGTCGGCGAGACCGTCGTCCGCCCGGACCGGGTCGCCGTTGTCGTCGAGCTGCCGGGCCTGGATGCGACCGGTCACCGACACCACGTTGACGGTGGGCGATCCGGCGGCGAGTGCGTCGAGGGTGCACTGGTACAGGTGGGTCTCGCGTGGCTCGAGCAGGCCGTCACCGTCGTCGCCCGAGATCACGCCCGACCCGTCGAGTACGGGGGTCGCCGGGGCGCTGCAGGTCGGGTCGTCCACGACGGTGACGAGGATCGACGCATCGGTCATGGACGGATCGAGGGGGGTGCCCGGCGCCGGTTCGAAGATGCCGGCGGAACCGGTGACGGCGATGGTGTAGGTGACGGGGGCGCCGACCATGCCCAGGACCGCGGTGCCGGGCCCGTCGATGCCCGACGTGGCCGTCTTGGTGACGCTGAGGTCGGGGTCGAGGACGAACACCTGCTCGACGCCGATGGCCTCGGGCGGGGCATTGCCGAACACGTCGAGGGCGTCGGGGAAGCTGAAGACGTTGAGGACCCGGTCGTTCACCGTGGTGGCGCAGCGGTAGTACCAGGTGTCACCGGGCAGCAGGGACACCCCGCCGGCGATGGCGTTGCCGCCGTTCGCCGCGTCGAACGGGCCGGAGATCGAGGCACAGGCGGTGGTCCCACCCACCGTGTCGACGGTGTCGGTCGGGGTGCCGAGGCCGGCCTGGGTGAACGCGGTCTCGCCGCTGTTGGTCAGCTCGTAGGTGTAGTGGACCGTCGTACCGGCCCGTACGTACTGGGCGTCGGCCCGTTTGATGATCTGCAGGCCGGGCCGCAACACGGTCGCCGTGGCGGTGACCGCGTCGCTCGACACCGTGCCCGACAGGCCCGGCTCGCTGAAGGTGGCGGTGGCCACCGCGGTGTTGATCGTCGTCGAGGCCAGCACCTGGGCACCGCAGTGGTAGGTCCACGACTCGGCCGGGCTGAGTACCCCGGGGCTGCCGGTGTCACCCGAGGCGTAGCTCAGCGGGGCGCACCGGTCGTCGAAGGGTGCGTCGGGGGTGAGCTCGACGTCGCCGGTGTTGGTCACGACGTAGGTGTAGGTCACCGCGTTGGTCGGTCCGACCTCGATCTGGTTGCCGCTGTGGGCGGTGACGCTGTCGGCGGCGGACTTGGTGATGGTCAGGGCCGGGTCGACCACGTTGACGGCGACGGTCTCGGTGTCCGTCGGGATCGACGCGAAGATCGGATCGGTGCCCGACCCGGTGACCACCTGGCCGACCTGATCGGCCAGGACGGCGTCGGTGGTGCAGGTGAAGATCCAGCTCTCGCCCACGTCGAGCACGCCGTCGGCGTCGTCGTCGCCGGACACGTACACGACGTCGGCGCAGTTGGCCGCCGCGATCGCCGGGTCGGCGAGCTCGACGTTGCCGGTGTTGGTCAACGTGTAGAGGTAGGTGACCTCCTCGCCCGAACGCACGGTCTCGGCCGTCGGGTCGACGCTCACCGCGATGCGGGGATGGGCGACGGTCACCGTGGCATCAGCGGTGCGGGTGATCGACCCGGCGCCGGGGTCGGTGAAGGTGGCGGTGACGGTGTTGTCCACCTCGACCGGGGTGGCGGCGAAGGCGGTGCCCGCGATGGTCCGGGTGCAGCCGTAGCGCCACACCTCGGCGAGGTCGAGCAGGCCGTCGCCGTCGGCGTCGCCGGACTGGTAGGCCGGGGCTGCGTTGCACAACGGGTCGGCCACGCTCGACGGGGTGAGGGCCACGTTGCCGGTGTTGCGCACCTCGATCACGTAGTCGACGTCGTGGGTTGCGGCGTCGTAGGCGTTCACCCAGTCGCGTTCCGCTTCCTTGGTGACGCTGAAGTCCGGGGCCATCAGCGGGGTCGAGGCCGCTGCGGTCGCCGGGTCGGTCTGCTCGTTGCTGGTGGCCCGGGCCAGGTTCGAGAACTGCAGGCCGTCGTCGGGGGTGCCGTCGACGGTGGCCACGATGGTCCAGGTGGCCGACTCGCCTGCCGCCAGGTCGAAGCTGGGCGAGGGCAGGCCGCTGGTGGACGTCGGGCCCCGTTCGATGGTGACGTCGTCGAAATAGACGGTGTCCTCGCCGCGGTTGCCGGTACCGGTGTGGATGCGCAGGCCGCCCAGTGCCGGTGCGGTGGGGATCGGCAGCGAGGCGCTGAACGTGGTCCAGGCACCGTCGTCGGCGGCGGTGCCCGACGGGGTGATGGTGCCCGAGGGCAGCGTGGTCCAGGTGGCGCCGCTGTCGGTGGTGTACTCGAAGGCGATGGACACGCCGGCACCGGTGTTGTTGAAGGTGGCGGCCCGCAGGTAGCGCAACGTCACGGTGGCCGAGTCGCTGCCGGCGAGGTCGACGAGGCGCTCGATGGCGTTGTTCTTGTTCTTGACCCGTAGGACGTTGGGGCTCGAGTAGCCCGAGGTCAGCGGTACGGCGGTTCCGTCGACCACCCGGATGTCGTTGGCCGCCGGATTGGTCGTCTCGCCGGTCTCCGACCAGTTGCCCGACCATCCGGTCCCGCCACCGTAGGCGATGGCGTCGAAGGCCTCCGTCGCCACCACACCACCCGGTACGGTCCCGGTGGCGGAGACCAGGGTCAGGCCGGACGGCAGGGTGTCGGTGAGCTGCACGCCGGTCTGGTCGACGCTGCCGGTGTTGGCCACCGTGACGGTGTAGGTGAGTGTGTCGCCGTGGCGCACGGTGGCCAGGTCCGCGGTCTTGGTCACCGACAGCGCGGCCACACCGAGCGGTACGGAGGCGGTGTCGGTGTCGCTGACCGGTGATCCGAACGGATCGGTGCCCGACACGGTCACCGTGTTGGTCGCAGGTCCGAGGATTTCGACGTCGTCGAGGTAGAGCGGGTCGGTGCCGAACCCGGCGCCGCCGCCGAAGCGGATCGTGGAGCCCGCGGCGAGGTCGGGCACGATCAGGGACACGGTGGTCCAACCGGCGTCGGCGGAGGCGGAGCCCGACGGGGTCACCGTGCCGAGCGTGGTCCAGGTGGCGCCGTCGGGTGAGGACTCGACGGTCAGGCCGCTCGAGGCCGAGCCGTTGAACGCCGCCGGGCGGTGATGGGCGAAGCGGACGATCGCCGAGCCCGCCCCGCTGAGGTCGAGCGCCCGGCTGACGGCGTTGGACGCCCCCTGGAACCGCAGGACGTTCGTGCCGGAGTACCCGGCGGGCAACGCCGCGCCGGCCGCGTCGAGGACCTGCAGGTCGCCGGCGGTGGCGCTGGTGACCTCGCCGGTCTCGGCCCATGCTGCGGCCCAGCCGCTGCCCTCGGCGTAGGACGCCGTGGCGTCGGGGGTGGCCGGGGTGTCGAACGCGGCGGTGGCGAGCGGGCCGGGCGCGGTCACCGTGGCGTCGCAGTCGAACGCGTAGGTGTCGGCCAGGTCGAGGGGCGGCAGCGACGCCACCGAGCAGTCACCGGGCCAGGCGTCGGCGGCGTTGAGGCCGCTGAGGGGCAGGTTGCCGGTGTTGGTGATGCTGATGCGGAACGTGGCGTTGCCACCGACCGGCGGTTGCTGGCCGGCGGGGAACAGCTCCTTGGACACGCTCAGGCCGGGTTGGGACACCGTGACCGTGGCGGCGTCGCGGGCCACCACGACGGTGCCGGCGTCGTCGGTGGCGGTGATCTTCACCACGTTCTGCTTGGTGCCCGGCAACGGGTTGACCGCCAGGAACGGGTCGGTGTCACCGTCGCCGCGGTCGACGTCGGCGGTGGCGAGGTCCACGAAGCGGGTGCACGAGTAGCGCCACACCTCGGTGGGGGTGCTGTCGTAGGCGGGGTCGATCTTGCCGTTGCCGTTGAGGTCGCCGGAACCGTCCCACACGATGGACGGACAGGTCGGGTTGTCGACCAGCGCGTTCACCGTGAGCGCGGCCTGGCCGCTGTTGCGGACCTCGTACTCGTAGGTGACGTTGCCGCCGCCGGCGGGCACGATCTCGGGCCGGGCGGTCTTGACGATGCCGACGCTGCCGTTCACCACCAGGGCGGACACGCCGGCGGTGTTGTTGTCGGGCTCGGGGTCGGCGGTGGGCGACGAGACGGTGACGCTGTTGTCGACGGTGCCCGGTGTCGAGGTGGTCACGCCGAGGGTGAACGACGCGCTCTGTCCAGCGGCGAGGCTGGGCACGCTCCAGGTGACGACCTGGCCGGTGACCACCGGGCTGCCGGTGGCCGAGGCGAAGGTGAGCCCGGCCGGCAGCGTGTCGACCACCGACACCGACGTCGCGGTGGAGGGGCCGTGGTTGGTGGCGATGATGGTGTAGCTCAGCGGGTCGCCGGGGGCGACCACGGCGTCGCTGACCGTCTTGGTCACGGAGAGGTCGGCGGCCGGGCCGACCACGCTGCTGTCGGCGCTGAAGGCCACCCGACCGCAGCCGTCGGTGACCACCAGGCGGATCGCACAGTTCTGCGAGCTCGCCACCGACGGGGCGGTGAAGGTGGTGGAGATGCTGCCCCCGGCCACCGTCAGGGTGCCGGTCGGGGTGGCGAAGGTGCCGCCGCAGGCCGACTCCCACTGGTAGCTGTAGGCGGGGTTGCCGCCGTCGACGGTGGCCGACACGGTGACCGAGCTGCCCGAGCCGATGGTGGCGGGCACCGGGGCGACGGTGACATCGAGGCCGCGTTCGATGCCGTTGAGGAGCAGGAAGTTGAACAACGCCCGTTGGGCGGCGACGTCGTCCGCGGTGCCCTTGTTGTGGGAGTGGCCGCCCTCATACATCACCAGGCCGTTGGTGGCCTGGCCGAAGCCACGGCCGTAGGTCATGACCCGGGCCTCCTCGCCGGCGGGGCGGACGGGGGAGGTGTTGAGCGGCCACGAGTCGTCCCACACCAGGTTCTTGGTGGTGGGGCGCCACCGGGTGCCGGCGAGGGGCAGGAAGATCTGCTCGGAGCCGTTGAGGGTGGCGCCGTCGACGGGACCGAGCAGCTGCATCACCGGGTCGGACCCGTCGCTGCTGTAGCTGTAGGGCACCGTGCCGCCGCCGTGCGCCCCGTAGAGGGTCAGCTTGTCCTCGGAGAGGAAGTTGAGGCCCTGGGTGGCGTCGGCAGGGTTGCGGATCGACTCGAGCACGCTCACCGCGTGACACGCCGCCCAGATGGCCCCGCCCTGGTTGTTGAAGTCGAGCAGGTAGCGGTGCGTGGCCCAGGTGGGATCCGCGTGGGGCATCAGGTACACGTCGTCGCAGCTGGTGAGCTGGCTGGGGGACTTGAAGATGTAGGCGGACGTCTCGTTGGGGACCCCGGCGTTGCCGTAGTACCCGGCGACGATCGAGCCGTTGGCGGCGTCGAGCACGGCCTTGGGCCACGACTCGAGCGTGGTGAAGGCCGGCGCGGTGAAGGACTGGGTGGCCACGTCGACCACGGTGGAGGCCTCGAAGGCGGCGACGGAGGCGTCGACCGCGGCGTTGACGTACTCGGCGGGGATGATGAACGCGCCCGACAGATAGGACTTGACGATGCCGGCCGGTCCGGCCCGGTCGACCCGCACCGATGCGGTGAAGTCACTGGTGGCGGTGGCCGGGGTGATGCCGGTGCGACCGCCGGTCTTGCCGTCCTTGATGGCCCACACCACCGGGATGTGCTTCTTGACCAGCAGGTCGTAGAGCAGGCCGTAGGGGCGCAGACCGTTCGGCTTGGTCTGCACGCCTCCGCTGATCGAGCTGCCGAGGTCGATGATGTAGGAGCCGGACGTGAAGGTGTCGTCGGTGGAGGAGGTCGGCAACCCACCCGGCGGTGAGACGGTCGAGGCGGTGGCGTCGAGGACCCCGGTCACCGTGGCGAGCAGGGCGAAGGTGACGGCGGCGGCCAGGAGGGCGCCGGCCCGGGTGCGCCGCATCAGCATGCCCCGACGTGGAGGGAGGACCGGTGTACGGCGCCGATGACGCGGCGTGGCCAGAGATCGGACACCCGTACAAGTGTGCCGGGCACTTTTTCGGGCTCAGTCCCCGAAATGGTCGATTCAGATGGCTGTCAGGGACGGCCGGGCCGGTGGTCGGGCTCGTGGCGATGCCGGCCCGTCCGGCGGGCGGATCAGGCCGACCAGCCGCCGTCGAGGGGAAGGACCCGTCCGGCGAGGAAGTCCGACGCACCCGAGGCCAGGAACAGGGCGAGCTGCGCGGTGTCCTCCGGCCGGCCGAGCCGGTTGAGCGGGACGTTGCGCGACAGGTGCGACGCGAACCGGTCGGTGGCCACCAGCTCCGGCGGGTAGTACATCGGGTTGGCGATGTAGTTCTGGGCGATGGCGTTGACGTGCACGTTGTGGCGGGCCACCTCGATGCCGACGTTGGTGGTGAAGGTCAGCTGCGCTCCGCGGGCCGACGCGTAGGCGGTCGAGTTGCGGATGGGCCGCAGGGCCGACGACGAGCCCACGACCACGATCTTGCCCCGGCCGCGCTCGATCATGGCCGGCAGCACGGCGCGCACCAGCCGCATCAGGGGATGCACCATGTGGTCGAACATCCTGATCCAGGCCTCGTCGGTGATCTCCGTCGCCGGGGACTGCTCGTTGTGGGCCCCGAGGTTGGCGACGAGCACGTCGAGCGGGCCGTCCGCAGCGGCGTCGGCGACGGCCCGGCCGGGGGCGTCGGCGTCGAGCAGGGAACGGGTGTCGGCGACCACCTGGCAACCCGCGGTGGTGAACGCCTCGGCGAGGGCCGGACCCATGAAATCCTCGGCGGAGGTGACGAGCACCCGGCGGCCGACGAGGTCGGAGAAGCTGGCGGTGGTCTGCAGGGAGCTCATGGCCTGCACTCTTGCCGACGGCGCCGACCGCTGCACAGCCGTCGTCACGACCGGGGAGGGGACCGGGGATCGGGCCGGGAGAACGACGGAGGCCGCCGTGTGCACGGCGGCCTCGTGGTGCGCCCCCTGGGATTCGAACCCAGAACCTGCGGATTAAGAGTCCGTTGCTCTGCCATTGAGCTAGAGGCGCTTGCTGCGGCGGGAGACCGTAACACGAACTCCCACCGCTTTGGGGTGACCGAGGGGACTTGAACCCCCGACCTCCAGGGCCACAACCTGGCGCTCTAACCGAGCTGAGCTACGGCCACCACGAGACCCTCTAGCATAGGCGCCGCACACGGCTCGGCCCAAGCGCGATCCGTGGCAGGCCCCCGTAGCTCAGTGGACAGAGCAACGGACTTCTAATCCGAGGGTCGCAGGTTCGAACCCTGCCGGGGGCGCCGCCGGTCCGTCGGCCGCCGGGTGGCGTCCGGGTCGGCGCGACGGCAAGGGTGGTCATGTGCAGCTCGAGCCGAACACGGTGAGCGACCCGGGGCCGATCCCGCACCTCTACGTGCACGTGCCGTTCTGCCCGACGATCTGCCCGTTCTGCAGCTTCCACGTGTTGCGTCGCCGCGACGACCTGGTCGAGGCCTACCTGGTCCGTCTGGACACCGAGCTGGCCGTCATCGCCGAGCGTTGGCCGGACTGCGGGCCGCTCGGGACGGTGTATCTCGGTGGCGGGACCCCGAGTCACCTCACCGACGCCGAGCTCGGTCGTCTGCTGGCGTCGATCCGGCGTCGGTTCGTCGTGGAGGACGACGCCGAGATCGGCATCGAGGTGCACCCGCTCAACGTGGAGCCCGACCGGCCCGCCCGCTGGCGTGACCTGGGCTTCACCCGGGTGAGCGTCGGCGTGCAGTCGACCCAGGACCCGGTGCTGCGGGCCCTCGGCCGGCCCCATGACGCGGCGACGGCGCTGCGGGCGCTGGAGTCGGTCCGCTCGGCCGGCGGTTGGACGGTGAACGCCGATCTGATCGTGGCGGTGGACGGCCAGGACGTGGCGGCGGACCTGCACCGGTTGGCCGCCACCGGGGTGGACCACCTCGCCGCGTACACCCTGACCGTCGAGGAGGGCACGCCGTTCGGCCGTCGGGGGGTCAGCGTCGACGAGGAGGCCGAGCGCCGGGCCATCGAGCTCGCTGCCGAGATCCTGCCGGGCTACGGGCTGACGCGCTACGAGGTGTCCAACCATGCCCGTCCCGGTCACCGCTGCACGCACAACCTGGCGTACTGGCGGGGGCGGTCCTGGTTCGGGGCCGGCCCGTCCGCCACCGCCTCGCTGCCCGGTGCCGCCGGTGGCCGGCGGTTGGTGCGCAACCCGCCGCTCGAGGACTGGCTGGCCGGCGCGGCACCCGAGGAGGAACCGCTCGACGCCCTCGAGGTGCTGCGGGTCCGGCTGCTCACCGGGCTGCGGCTCGCCGAGGGGGTCGACGAGGCGGTGCTGGACGCGACGCACGCCGCGCTCGCCGCCGGGCCGTCCGCGGGACCCGACGATCCGGGCGCCGGCGCGGTTGCCGAGCTCGAGGCGGTCCGGGCCCGTATCGAGGACCTGTGCGACCAGGGCCGGCTCGAACGGCGCGCCGGCCGGCTGGTGGTACCTGCCGACGAGATGGTGGTGCTCGAACGGCTCCTTGCCGAGCTGTGGTGAGCGGACCCGGTCAGGACCCGGCGCGGGCGTCACGCAGGGCGTAGCGCTTGATCTTGCCGGTGGCGGTCTTGGGCAGCTCGTCGACGACCACGATCTCGCGTGGACGTTTGAACGAGGCCACCTTCGAGCGGCAGTGGGCCTCGAGTGCTGCGGGGTCGATGGTCGCCCCGGCGGCGGGAACCACGAAGGCCACCACCGTCTCGAGTCCGGCGGTGCTGCGGTCGCCGACCACCGCTGCCTCGAGCACGTCGGGGTGCTCGATCAGCACGCTCTCGACCTCGGCCGGTGACACCCAGATGCCGCCGGCCTTGATCATGTCGTTGTTGCGGCCCAGGAAGGTCCAGCAGTCCTCGGCCGAGCGGGTGTACACGTCGCCGGTGCGGACCCAGCCCTCGGCGAAGGCCGCAGCGGTGGCCTCGGGCTTCTGCCAGTAGCCGCTCGCCGCCGACGGGCCCTGCACGTACAGGTAGCCGGGCGTGTCGGGGGCGGTCACCGGAGCGTTGTCGTCGTCGCGCAGCTCGGCCCGGTAGCCGGGGACCACCCAGCCGCTCGACCCGGGGGACTGGGCGTCGAGCGTGTTGGAGATGAAGATGTGCAGCATCTCCGTCGAGCCGATGCCGTCGAGCACGGGGCGACCGGTCAGCTCGCCGAAGCGCCGCTGCAGGTCGGCGGGAAGCGATTCACCGGCGGTGACCGTGGCCCGCAGGCTCCTGAAGGCGCCTGCGTCCGGGGCGGCGTCGAGCAGGGCCGCCACGAACCCGGGGGAGGCGAAGAACAGGCTGGGCCGTTCCGTCTCGATGAGCGTCAGCACCGCCGCCGGGGTGGGCGGCAGCGGATGCAGGATGGCGGTGGCCCCCACCGACAGCGGGAAGGTCAGCGAGTTGCCCAACCCGTAGGCGAAGAACAGCTTGGCCACCGACAGGAACCGGTCATCGGGCCCGGCCCGCAGTACCGAGGCGGCGTAGGTCTCCGCGGTGGCCTGCAGGTCGCCGTGGCGGTGCATGACCCCCTTCGGCGTGCCGGTGGTGCCGCTGCTGTAGAGCCAGAAGCCGTCGGTGTCCGCGTCGGTTGCGGCGACCGGCATCTCTGCGGCGTCACGGAACGATGCCCAGGCGTCGATCGCCACGTCCCCGGCCGACACGCCGGCCGGCTCGCCGAGCACCACCACGTTGCGGACCTGCGGCGCGCCGGCGGTGATGGCGGCCACCGTGGCCGCGAACGGCGCGGACACCACCAGCAGCCGTGCCCCTGAGTCGGCCACGATGGCGGCCAGCTCCGTACCGTTCAGCATGGTCGACAGGGGAACGGGGACCACCCCGTGGCGCAGGGCACCGAGGAACCACGCCACGAAGGCCGGTTCGTCGTTGACCACCATGGCCACGCGGTCGCCGGTGGTGACGCCGAGCTGTTCCAAGGCCCGTTGGACCCGCCACAGCTCGACCTGCAGCTCGGCGTAGCTGGTGTCCTGCCCGTCGCACCGCAGCGCGACGTGTACGCCGCGTCCCGCAGCGACCTGTCGGTCGACCAGCCAGCTCGCGGCGTTGTAGGGGCTCATCGGTCAGATCTTGACATAGTCGAAGTCGACCGGCTGGCCCTGGATGCCCGAGGCGGGCGGTGCCACCCAGCCGGCCATACGCCCCGGTTCGGTGACCCCGACCATCAGTGACCGGACGTGGGCCCGGTCGGCGTCGGTGGGCAGCCAGTGGGTGGCCCGGGCCTGCCAGGTGGCCTCGTCGACCGGGCGGCCGTCGGGGGAGACGTGGTAGCCGCGGAAGGTGCCGACCCGACGGTTGAAGCCGACATGGGGCAGGGTCAGCTCGACGTCGACACCATGGTCACGCAGGGTGCGGTTCCATCGTTCGAGGCCCTTGGTGCAGTCCTCGCGGTAGTCGTCACGCAGCGTCTCGTTCAGCGCCTGCAGCTGGGTGACCTCACGTTCGCCGATGCCGGCGTCGGTCATCTCCGGCACCATCCGGGTCACCGTCTTGAGCTGGTGGTCGTCGTTGCGTCGCTCCTCCTGGAAGCGGCCCTTCAGCCCGGCGGCGAAATAGTTGGCGGCGTTGGTCGAGGTCTCGGCGCCGAACAGGTCGAGCGACACCGAGTAGTGGAAGTTGAGGTACTTCTGCAGCACGTCGAGGTTGATGCCGCCGTGGGGGTGCACGTCGTCGGTGTCGTGGAGGCGCATCAGCTCGACGGTGCGGGCCACGACCCGGCCCACCCCGGTGGCGCCCACGAACATGTGGTGGGCCTCCTCTTTCAGCATGAAGTCGCACGTGCGTGACAGCGGGTCGAAGGCCGACTCGCGCAGTGAGGCCAGCTGGTACTTGCCGTCGCGGTCGGTGAAGTACGTGAACATGAAGAACGACAGCCAGTCCGGCGTCTCCTCGTTGAAGGCGCCCAGGATCCGCGGGTTGTCGGGGTCGCCGGAGTGACGTTCGAGCATGGCGTCGGCCTCGTCGCGCCCGTCGCGGCCGAAGTACCGGTGCAGCAGGTACACCATCGCCCACAGGTGACGACCCTCCTCGACGTTGACCTGGAACAGGTTGCGCAGGTCGTACAGCGATGGTGCGGTGAGGCCGAGGTGGCGCTGCTGCTCGACCGAGGCCGGTTCGGTGTCGCCCTGCACGACGAGCAGACGGCGCAGGTCCGAGCGGTACTCGCCCGGCACCTCCTGCCAGGCCGGCAGGCCCTTGTGGTCGCCGAAGGCGATGCGCCGGTCCGGTTCGGGCTCCGCCAGGAACACGCCCCAGCGGTAGTCGGGCATCTCGACGTGGCCGAAGTGCGCCCAGCCTTCACGGCCGACATCCACCGCGGTACGCAGGTAGACCGGGTTGCGCTGGAACACCGAGGGGCCCAACTCCTCCCACCAGCGCACGAAGCGGGGCTGCCATTGCTCCAACGCCCGCTGCAGGCGTCGGTCGCCCGCCAGATCGACGTTGTTGGGGATCTTGGCGTCGATGTCGACGATGGCCATGGCTCACACTCTCCGATGGTCGAAGCTTGCCCGGGTGCCGGTACCGAAACGGCGCAGGGCGCCCTCGGGGCCGACGGCGTTCGGTCGTTGGAAGATCCAGTTCTGCCAGGCGCTGAGTCGGGCGAAGATCTTGGTCTCCATGGTCTCCGGCCCGACGAAACGGTAGTTCGCCTCCATGGCGGTGAGGGCGTCGGGCGAGAAGCTGTTGCGTTCCTCGAGGGCGAGGCGCACCTCGTCGTGCCAGTCGAGATCGTCGGGGGTGAAGGTGACCAGCTCGGCGGCGGCGGCGTCCTCGGCGGCCAGGGCCCGGCCCACGGTGGCCCGTGCGGCTTCGTAGGCGTCGTCGCGGCCCCAGAAGCGGCTGTGCAGGCGGCTCAGCCCGTTGGCCATGGGGAACCGGCCCAGGTTGGCCTCGGCCAACGTGATCGTGGCCGGTGCCGGCGGGTCGTCGTCGTCCTCCCAGGTGCCGCTCAGCATGAAGCTGCGGTCGGCCACCAGCACCAGCTCGGCCAGCAGCCCGGTGAAGCAGCTGCCGGGTTCGACCAGGGCGATCAGCGTCCGGGACGACACGTCGAGTCGCTTCAGGACCCGACCCCACAGCAGCTGCACCTCGCGCACCAGCCAATGGTCGGGGTGCTGGGCGAGGAGCTGCTCGGCCGCGGTCACCGCATCGCCATGCCCGACGGTACGGAAGGTCCAGGTGCCGATCTCGGTCTCGTTGGTCCGCAGGTGCAGGATCGCGTCGTCGAGCTCGCGGGCGCAGCGCACCAGCCAGGCACCGGCTCCTGCGCCCAGCAGCTCCTCGGGGGTCGCCGGCTCGGTGCAGTCGGGTGCGGTGACGGTGAATGCCGCCGTGCCGGTCTCCCGGTCCAGCTCGACCCGTACCGTCGAGTACGTCACGTGATCGTCGGTGCGGGTCCGTTCGATCGGCGTGAGGGCCATGCCGCCGGGTGTTCCGGGACGGTCGGACCGAGCGGCCAGGGCCGCAGCCCGGGCTCCGACCAGGGCGGCGAACCCGCTCGGCGGAGCGAGATGGTCCACCAGACGCCAGGCCAGCGCGGTCTCGCCCCGTACTCCCTCGGCGCGTGTGGCGAAGGCATCGGCGAGGTCGCGGCGCACATGGCGCTTGTCGACCAGCCGGGTGAGTCCGCCCGTACCGGGAAGTACGGCAAGCAGGGGGACCTCGGGCAGGGACACGGCCGAGGACCGGTCGTCGACGAGCAGGATCTCCTCGCAGGCGAGGGCCAGCTCGTAGCCGCCGCCTGCTGCGGTGCCGTTGATCGCTGCGATCCAGGCCTGACCGGAGCGGGCGGTGGCCTCCTCGAGGCCGTTGCGGGTCTCGTTGGTGAACTTGCAGAAGTTCACCTTGTGGCCGTGGTCGGAGGCCGCCAGCATCTGGATGTTGGCGCCGGCGCAGAACAGCTTGTCGGTGTCGCTGGTGAGCACCACCACCCGCACCTCGGGATGCTCGAAGCGGAGCCGCTGCGCCAGATCGGCCAGCTCGATGTCGACGCCGAGGTCGTAGGAGTTCGACTTCAGCTCGTAGCCGTCGCGCAGGGTGGCTTCGGGGTCGACCGCCATGGTGACGGTGGCGACGCACCCGTCGACGTCGAGCCGCCAGTGTCGGTACTGCTCCGGGCTGGTCCGGAAATCGATGTCGGCGTGCTCGGCCATGTGCCCTCCCGGACAAATATTCCACTAAAGTGCGACGCAACGTCAAGAGAAAGTCGAATGTTTTGCATGGCTGCCGAACCGGCTCCCGCACGCCACATCCCCACGACCGGTAGGGCCGTGCCCCGTCCCGCTGCGGCAGCTGCGCTGGCGGCGGCACTGGGGACGTCACGCGCGGCCGACCCGCCGGCCGATCGGGGCCGCGGACTGCTCATGACCCTGCTCGGCGAGTTCGTCCTGCCCACCGGCGGTGCGGTGTGGACCCAGACCCTCCTCGATGCGCTCGACGGTCTCGGCGTCAACGACAAGGCGGCACGCCAGGCCATCGCCCGGATGCACGAGCAGGGCCGGCTCGAACGGGTCCGGGTCGGACGCCGGACCCGTTGGACGTTGTCGCCGGGTACCCGGACCCTGCTCGAGGCCGGGGCAGAACGCATCTACGGGTTCGGGCGGCAGGCCCGGCCGTGGGACGGGCGGTGGGTCCTGCTGCTGGCCAGCATCCCCGAGCGCGACCGACGGGCCCGCTACCGCATGAACGTGGGGCTGGGGTGGGCCGGCTTCGGTTCGCTGGGCGGTGGGATCTGGGTGTCGCCCTGGGTCGAGCACGAGGCTGCGGCGGTGACGCTGCTGCGCGACCTCGAGATCGACGCCACGTCCTTCGTGTGCGCGCTCGGCCAGCTCGGCGACCCCATGGCCCTGGCCGCACAGGCCTGGGACCTCCCGACCCTGCGCCGGCAGTACGAGGCGTTCCTGCAGGCCACCGATGCCGGCACCGTCACCGACACCGACGAGCGGTCCGACCGCGACGCGGCCTCGGCGCTCACCGTGTTGGTGCACCGCTGGCGGCAGTTCCCCTTCGTCGACCCGGGTCTGCCCGAGCCGCTGTTGGCCGCGGACTGGCCCGGCCCGGCTGCCGCGGCACGTTTTGCCGCACGGCGTTCGGCCCTGATCGAACCGGCAGGCCGCTGGTGGCGGTCCACGGAGGCGGCACGCGCCGCCGAGCGCTGAGCGATCCCCATCCCTCCGTGCGGGCCCGCTCGCTAGGGTCGGCGCAGCCCCGCGACCGGCGGGCGGTGAGTGGGGGACCGAGATGAACGAGACCGGGCTGGACCTCGACGGGAAGGTGTGCATCGTCACCGGTGGAGGGAGCGGGATCGGGGCGGCGCTGTGCCGTGCGCTGACCGCGGCCGGTGCCGCCGGGGTGGCGGTGGTCGACCGGAACCTGGCCGGCGCCGAGGCGGTGGCGGCGGAGCTGGGTGACCGTGGCCTGGCGATCGGCTGCGACGTCGGGGACGAGGCCGACGTCAACCGCATGGTCGACGCGGTGATGGACCGTTTCGGACGGGTCGACGTGCTGTGCAACAACGCCGGGATCGCCAACGACGGCGACATCATGGCCACGCCGATCGGGGTGTGGGACCAGCAGTGGCAGGTCAACGTGATGGCGCACGTGTACGCCGTGCGGGCGGTGCTGCCCCACATGCTCGAACGGGGCAGCGGCATCATCGAGCACACGGCGTCGATGGCGGGGATCCTCACCAGCCACGGCGCCTGCACCTACGCCACCACCAAGCACGCCGTGGTGGGCCTCGCCGAGTGGTTGTCGATCAGCTACCACGACCGGGGCATCCGGGTGCACCTTCTGGCCCCGCTCGGGGTCAACACGCCGATGCTGGACACCTCGTCGGACTTCGCCCGCAACGCTGCCGGGCCGATCCGTGAGGCCGACGAGGTGGCGCAACAGGTCCTCGACGCCTTCGCCGAGGAACGCTTCCTGGTGCTGACCGATCCGATCGCCCAGACCTGGATCGAACGCAAGACGGCCGACCCCGAACGGTGGCTGGTCGGTATGCGACGGCTGCAGGCCAGGCTGTTCCCCGGCCGGTCCTGACGGACGGGACCGGGAGCGCGACAACAACCTCCCAGGCCACTACAGCTAGTCCCGCTCGACGACGGTGATCGACCCGATGGTCACCGGCTCGACCGGGGTGTCGCCGCGGGTCGGCACCGACTGCAGCTGCTCGAGCACGTCGAGCCCGCGGACCACCTTGCCGAACAGGCTGTACTGCGGCGGCAGGCGCATGCCCTGTGGTCCGGAGACGATGAAGAACTGGCTGCCGTTGGTGTTCGGCCCGGCATTGGCCATCGCCAGCGAGCCCAGCTCGTAGCGTCCGGGCTTGGGCAGCTCGTCGGCGAAGGTGTAGCCCGGCCCGCCCCGGCCGTCGCCCTCGGGGCAGCCGGCTTGGCACATGAAGCCCTTGACGACGCGGTGGAAGGTCAGGCCGTCGTAGAAGTGGTAGCGGGCGAGGACCACGAAGTTGTTCACCGTCTGGAGCGCGGCGTAGGGGTCGAGCGCGGCGACCAACGTGCCGAGCCCGGTCTCGATCCGCGCGTCATACCTATGGGTACGGTCGATGCACAGCGGGGGCGGCTCGTCGAAGAGGCGGCGCACGGCGCTGGAGCCGTCCGCCTCGGGGCAGGGGGTGGGCATGGTCGGTGTTCCTCCGGCGTTCAGCCTGCGCTGACGGTGAGCTGGTTCAGGGTCGACACGCCGCGATGGCGGGCGAGGTCCGCCGCGAGGTCGAGCGGACCCACGCCGGGGCTGTCGGGCCACAGGTCGCGTGGCACGGCCCACATCACCTCGAACTCGTTGCCGTCGGGGTCCACCGCGTACAGCGACCGGGAGACCCCGTGGTCGGACATGCCGACGAGCGCGCCGGCCGCGCCGAGGCGCTGCTGCAGCAGGGCCAGCTGCTCGACGGTGTCGACCTGCCAGGCCAGGTGGTACAACCCGATGCCGTGGGGGGAGCGGGGCGCTGCCCCGTCGCCGACGCTGAACAGGCCGAGGTCGTGGTCGTTGGTCGAGCCGCTGGCCCGCAGGAACGCCGCCCGGCCGGCCATGCGGTGCACCACGGTGAAGCCCAGCTGCTCGCAGTAGAACCGGCCGGCGGCGTCGGCGTCGCGCACGAACAGCACGGCGTGGTTGAGACGGTGGACCGCGGCGGCCACGGGCCGGTCTCCGGCGGGGGTGACGGCGGCGTCGGCCATGGCGTGCTCCTGCCGGGTAGGGGCACCATCGGCGTGCCCGGGCGTGTCGGTGTGCCTGACGCTACCCCGTCGAGTTGGCTGCCACGGAGGCTGCCACCCGGTGCGCCGCCGTCGCCCGAGGGTCGGGCCGACGGGTGGCCGGTGGTTGCCGGTGGTTGCCGGTAGGTGGATCACCGCTTGCCATGGGGTGGCCCGAAGGTGGAACTGATGTGAATCTTCCGTCCCTTGCGCGATCTCCGGCTCGCTCACGGCGAGATCTGACGCTTCCGTCAAGTTTGCGACTACCGTGGGGCTGTGTCGACCGACGATCGTCTGGATGGGTTCGTGACCGGGGTCGTCGGGTCCGGCGAGGTGGTCGACGGACCCGACGCCCGTGACGATGCGGTCATCGGCGACTGGACGGTGCTGGTGGTGGCCTGCGCCCGCGTCAACGCCGCAGCAC
>CAIXPF010000088.1 GCA_903921205.1 uncultured Acidimicrobiia bacterium
CCGTCTGGGTGCCGAGACGTTCGACATCCTCGTCATCGGTGGCGGGGTGACCGGTGCCGGCGTCGCCCTCGACGCCGCCACCCGCGGGCTGTCGGTAGCCCTCCTGGAGCAGCGCGACCTCGCATCGGGGACCTCGAGCCGGTCCTCGAAGCTGTTCCACGGGGGGCTGCGCTACCTGGAACAGCGCGACTTCAGGCTGGTCGCCGAGGCGCTCGCCGAACGGAACCTGATGCTGTCCGAGTTGTGCCCGCATCTGGCCCGCCCGGTCAGCTTCGTGTACCCGTTGCGTCACCGCGTGGTGGAGCGGGCCTACGTCGGCGCAGGGATCGCGCTCTATGACCGGATGGCCCGGCGCCGCCACAGCGTGTTGCCCGGCCATCGCCATCTCGGCAGGCGGGCGGCACTGCGTCTCGTGCCGGCCCTGCGGTCCGATGCCCTGGTCGGGGCCATCCAGTACTGGGACGCCCAGGTGGACGATGCCCGCCACACCGTCGAGCTGGCCCGGACCGCGGCCGCCCACGGCGCCACCGTGGCCTCGAGCCTGCAGGTCACCGGCCTGCTCCGCGAGGGCGACCGGGTGGTCGGCGTGAACGCCCGCTGCGCCGAGACCGGCCGAGAGCTGGTGATCCGGGCCAACCAGGTGATCAATGCCACGGCGACGTGGACCGACCAGATCCAGTCGCTGGCCGGCCGCGGCCAGCTGCGGGTCCGGGCGTCGAAGGGCATCCACCTGGTTGTTCCCCGCGACCGGATCCACGCCGGGTCCGGCATGATCCTGCGCACCGCGTCCAGCGTCCTGTTCGTCATCCCGTGGCGTTCCCCGAGCCTGGCGGTGGCAGCGGGGAGAGCGCTGTCCGACGCCGCCGCCGATCACGGTCACTGGATCGTCGGCACCACCGACACCGAGTGGAACCTCGATCTCGCCCATCCTGCGGCCAGCCGGCGCGACATCGACTACCTGCTCGAACAGGTGAACCGGGTCCTGCGCACCCCATTGACCCACGATGACATCGAGGGCGTCTACGCCGGTCTGCGACCCCTGCTCGAGGGCGAGTCGGAGGACAACTCGGCGTTGTCGCGTGAGCACGCCGTCACCCAGCACGTCCCCGGCCTGATCTCGGTGGCCGGCGGGAAGTACACCACCTACCGGGTGATGGCACGCGATGCCGTCGACATGGCGGTCCGCAACCTCGACCGCCGGGTCCCGCCGTCGTGCACCGAGCGGGTCCCGTTGCTCGGGGCGGTCGGCTACGAGCCCCGTTGGAACAACCGTCACCGCATCGCCGAGGAGGCCAAGCTCCACGTGGCCCGGGTCGAGCACCTGCTCGGTCGCTACGGCGCCCAGACCGACCACCTGCTCGACCTCATCGCCGAGCAGCCGGCACTCGGTGAGCCGATCGCCCGTGGTGGGCCGTACCTGGCGGTGGAGGTCGTCTTTGCGGTCACCCACGAGGGGGCCCTGCACCTCGACGACGTGCTCACCCGCCGGACCCGCCTGTCCATCGAGACCTTCCACCGGGGGCTCGACTGCGCTGAGGAGGTGGCCCGGCTCATGGCCGGCCCGCTCGGCTGGGACGAGCGCACCGTGCAGGACGAGGTCAACCACTACCGCCTGCGGGTGGCAGCCGAGCGTGACAGCCAGACCTGCGCCGACGACCGCACTGCCGACGCCGTGCGGATGGGTGCCCCCGAGACCCGCCAACTGGCGCGGATGACCCCACCAGCGGACGACGAATGATCGCCCTGCGACAGGGTGCCTGCCGCCCACGTGGCGAGCCCGGTGCCCGGCAGGTGTTTTCGCCCCCCAACTCCCACAGAACCGCCGAGCGGCGTGTATGGTCGGCCCTCGAGAAGCCGTCCGCCACGACGTTCGATCGGTCTCACCGATCATGCCGGGCGGGCATCCGACCGGGGTGGTGAACGCCCCTGCCGGACGAGCAGGAGGTCCAGCCGTCAACAACCCCGAGTACGAGCGGCGACTCTCCAGCTACGAGACCGAGATCGCCGAGCTGCGTGAACAGGCCAAGACGATGGAGGAGGAGATCGTCGCGCTGCGGCGTCGCCTCCAGGACGCCCCGAAGCGGGTCCGCACCCTCGAGGAGCGACTGCTCGACACCAAGGGACAGCTCACCCAGGCCGTCTCCCAGAACGAGAAGCTCACCTACACCCTGCGCGAGGCCCGCGAGCAGATCGCTGCGCTGCGCGAGGAGGTCGAGAAGCTCACCCGGCCACCGTCCGCCTACGGCACGTACCTCGGCTTCAACGAGGACGACCGCACCGTCGACGTGTACTCCGGTGGGCGCAAGATGCGGGTGGCCTTTCATCCCGACATCGAGATCGCGACCCTCGAACGCGGCGCCGAGGTGGTGCTGAACGAGTCGCTCAACGTGGTGCTGGCCCGCCAGGGCGAACGCAGTGGCGAGGTGGTCAGCCTCAAAGAGCTGCTCGCCGACGGCACCCGGGCCCTCATCGTGGGCCGGGCCGACGAGGAGCGCGTCGCCGAGCTGTCGGCATCGCTGCAACAGGAGAAGCTGCGGTCCGGCGACACGCTGCTGATGGACACCCGCTCCGGTCTGCTGCTCGAGAAGCTGCCCCGGCCCGAGGTCGAGGATCTCGTGCTCGAAGAGGTTCCCGACGTCTCCTACGCCGATGTCGGCGGTCTCGACTCCCAGATCGAGCAGATCACCGATGCCGTCGAGCTGCCCTTCGTGCACCGCGATCTCTTCGCCGACTACAAGCTGCCCGCGCCGAAGGGCATCCTGCTGTACGGTCCGCCGGGCTGCGGCAAGACCCTCATCGCCAAGGCCGTGGCCAACAGCCTGGCCAAGAAGGTGGCCGAGGTGTCCGGCGACACCAAGGCCCGCAGCTACTTCCTGAACATCAAGGGTCCGGAGCTGCTCAACAAGTACGTCGGCGAGACCGAACGGCAGATCCGGCTGGTGTTCCAGCGGGCCCGTGAGAAGTCCGAGGAGGGCTGGCCGGTCATCGTGTTCTTCGACGAGATGGAGTCGCTGTTCCGCACCCGCGGTTCGGGCATCAGCTCCGACATCGAGTCGACCATCGTGCCGCAGCTGCTCGCCGAGATCGATGGCGTCGAGACCCTCAAGAACGTCATCGTCATCGGCGCTTCCAACCGTGAGGACCTGATCGACCCGGCCATCCTGCGTCCCGGTCGTCTCGACGTGAAGATCAAGATCGAGCGGCCCGACATGGCGGCGGCGCGCCAGATCTTCGCCCGCTACCTCACCGAGGACCTGCCGCTCGATGCCGAGGCGGTCGCCGCCGCCGGGGGCGACAAGGCCGCAGCGCTCGACACCATGATCGAGGCCACCGTCAGCGAGATGTACCGCGACGACGAGGCGAACCAGTTCCTCGAGGTCACCTACCAGAACGGTGACCGCGAGGTGATGTACTTCAAGGACTTCTCGTCTGGGGCGATGATCGAGAACATCGTTCGCCGGGCCAAGAAGCTGGCCATCAAGCGATTGATCGGCGGCGGTAGCGGGGGCATCGGACTCGAGGACCTCGAGGCGGCGATCCACCAGGAGTACAAGGAGCACGAGGACCTGCCCAACACCACCAACCCCGACGACTGGGCCAAGATCTCGGGCAAGAAGGGTGAGCGGATCGTGTTCATCCGCACCCTCGTCGCCGGGAAGCAGGGCACGGAGGCCGGACGTTCGATCGAGACGGTGGCGAATACCGGCCAGTACCTGTGAGTCGCCGC
>CAIXPF010000089.1 GCA_903921205.1 uncultured Acidimicrobiia bacterium
AAGGCCGGCGGATTCGACAAGCCGATCCTGCACGGGCTGTGCACCTACGGCTTCACCGGCCGGGCCCTGCTGCACGAGCGGTGCGGCAGCGACCCGGCCCGTTTCGGCAGCATGGACGTCCGCTTCAGCTCGCCGGTCATGCCCGGTGAGGCGCTGACGGTGAAGATGTGGGACACCGACGGCGGTGCCCTGTTCCAGACCCTCGGCCAGGACGGCCGCACGGTCCTCGACGCCGGCGTGTTCCGCTTCGCCTGAGCAAGCGCAGCGCACGGCCACCGCCCGCCGCGACCGTTCCCGATTGCCCGATCCCCACGCCCGTCGCCCCCCAGCCCGGGCCCCTGTCACCAGGAGTAGATGCAGTGGAACCCCTACGATTCGGCATGGTTGTGCCGAGCTCGAACGTCACGATGGAACGCGAGGTGCCGGCCATGCTGCACCGACGCAGCGAGATCGAGCCCGAGCGGTTCAGCTTCCATTCGAGCCGGGTCCGCATGAAGAGCGTGACCCCTGAGGAACTGGCGGCCATGAACGCACAGGCCAGCCGAGCGACTGCCGAACTGGCCGACGCGTCGGTCGACATCGTGGCCTACGCCTGCCTCGTGGCGGTGATGGCCGAGGGTCGTGGCGCCCACCGCGAGGCCGAGGCCAACATCACCGCCGTGCTGCGGGCCGAAGGGTGCGAGGCGCCGGTCGTGACCAGTGCCGGGGCATTGATCGATACCCTCGAGCACATCGGGGCCAAGCGGCTTGCCGTGATCGCCCCGTACGCCCCGACCCTGACCGAACGGGTGTGCGACTACATCAGCTTCGAGGGATTCGACATCGAGGAGGTCCGATCGCTGTCGGTCACCGACAACACGGCGGTCGGGCGGCTCGATCCAAGCGGGTTGCTACCCATCGCCCTCGAACTGCCCCGCGACGTCGATGCTGTGGTGCTGTCTGCCTGCGTCCAGATGCCGTCACTGCCCTTCATCGAGACCGTCGAGGCCCGGGTCGGCCTCCCGGTACTGTCTGCGGCCACGGCCACGGTGTTCCAGTCGTTGCGGCGGCTCGGCCTGCCCACCCGGGTGCCCGGCGCCGGTCGGCTGCTGTCGGGCGCGTTCGAGCAGCCGGTCGCAGCCGGCACCGACAACTGAGCGACGGGGGACGAACGACCATGCGCGAACTGCACATCGAAGATCCGGACACCGTCGATGCGGTGCTCGACGTCCTCGCCCACGACGCAGTGATGATCCAGATGCCGGCCGTGTTCGTGCTCATCGCGCCGGCCACGACCGAGGGCGCCGGGTGGCTCAACCGGACCAAGACGCGACTGTCGGGCAAGAACTACGGCACCGCGCTGGGGGACCTCGAGTCGTTCTACCGCATGGCGGTACCGGGGACGCTTCCGCCCGAGCTCGACGGTGTCGACAAGCTGCGCATCATGACCGGCGCCTTCATCCGTATCTCGGTGGCACCACCCGACACGGACACCGTCATGGTGCGTGGCGGCACGCATCAGGGTGTGCTCGTGGATGGACCGCACGGCGCGCTGTTCCGAGCCGTCGAGGCCGGCTTGGCCGGCACCGCCGAGCCCGCCATCATAGGTGGACACCACTTCACGGCACCGCTGTGCACCAGCGCCAACGTGAGCGGCGATCCCGACGGCTCGATCGTCACCTGGGAACGGGCGCGAGAGTTCGGCGTGGCCACGAAGGTGCCGCTGGTAGTGCGTTGCGAACCGGCCGTCGACGCCATCGGGTCCTACCCGATCTTCTGGTTGCGCCACGACCGCATCAGCATCGAACGCGAGGGTCCCGGCATGGACGAGCTGCGGGCCGCCCTGCCGGCCCGGCTGTTCGCCGACTGCTGAGCGTTCCGGCGTGTTCCGGTTCGTCTGACGCTCAGCGCGAGCCGGCCTGGAGCACGCCGCGGTCGGCCAGGCGGGCCACCGTGGCGTCGTCGTAGCCGAGCACCCGCTGCAGCACCTCGGTGTTGTGCTCGCCGAGCAGTGGGGCGGTGAGCTCGGGCAGCTCGGGCTGCGCCGAGAACTTGAACGGGTAGCCGGCGACGATCACCTCGCCGAGCACCGGGTCGGGCACCCGGCGCACCATGCCGCGGGCCTCGAAGTGCGGGTGCCCGACCGCCTGGGTGGGGTCGAACACCTCCCCCAACGGCACCCGGTGGGCCAGGCAATGGGCCATCACCGAGGCGTTGTCGGGAAAGGACAGCAGCCACCGCTGCACCAACGGCACCAGCTCCGCCTGGTGTTCGGCCCGCAACGCCCCGGTGGCGAAACGCGGGTCGTGCACCAGGTCGGGCCGGTCCATGGCCCGGCACAGGTTCGGCCACTGACGTTCCAGCACCAGCAGGTAGCCGTAGCCCTCCGGCAGGTCGTAGGTGCCGACCGGGCAGTACATGGGGTGGTGACGCGGGTTGCGACCGGGACGGATGCGGTGGCCGGACAGCTCGTACTGGGCGAACTGGTCCTGCAGGCCGAACATCACGTCGGCCATGGCGATGTCGATGTGCTGGCCCTCGCCGGTGCGCTCGCGGTGCAGCAGCGCGTAGCCGAGGGCGGCGAAGCCGTGCACCGCCGTGGAGTTGTCGGCCACCGCGAACCCGGTGGGCGACGGTGGCCCGTCCGGGTCGCCGGTGAGGGCCATCACCCCCGACGTGGCCTGGATGACGCCGTCGAAACCGGGACGGTCCGACCACGGGCTGTCCTGGCCGTAGGCCGAGATCGACACCATCACCAGCGACGGGTTGAGCCGGCGCAACGACTCGTAGTCGAGGCCGCGGCGGGCCAGGACCCCGACTGCGAAGTTCTCCACCACGACGTCGCTGCGGGCGGCCAGCTCACGCAGGATGCGCAGGCCGTCCTCGGTCTCCCAGTCGAGGCACAGGCTCTGCTTGCCCCGGTTGTTCTGGATGTACACGCTCGAACGGCCGTCCTCGACCCATTGCAGGAACCGGCTCGGATCGCCGTGCGGCGGCAGCTCGACCTTGATGATCTCCGGGCCGAGCTCGGCCAGCAGCCGGGTGATCCCCGCCCCGGCGAGGTACTGGGACAGATCGAGGACGCGGTAGCCCTCCAACATCAGCCTGCTCACCGTCGATGCCCTCCCCCGTACCCGCATCTGCGGGCACCGGCGGATTCTGGCACGCCCCCGGCGCGGGCGCGCCCGGGCGACTCCGCGTTCGGGCCGTGCGCCGGGGAGGGCCGGTGCAGCCCGAGCGGCACCGTGCCGCTGGGACCGTCAGGGCGTCACCGTCAGGGCGTCACCGTCGGGCGTTACAGTCCGGACATGGCTGTCGTCACCGTCGAACGCCGCGACCGGGTGGCTGTGGTCACCCTGAACCGGCCCGAGGCCCGCAATGCGCTCAACCCCGAGCTGGTGGTGAGCCTGGCCCGCGTCTGGGACGAGGTCGCCGCAGACGACTCGGTGTGGGTCGTGGTCCTCACCGCGGCACCGGGCTCGACGTTCTGTGCCGGGTTCGACCTCGCCACGTTCATCCCGTTGCTGACCCGCAGCAAGGAGCCGGTCGACGAGTGGGACCGCATCGTCGCCGCCGACCTCGGCATCGCCGGACGGGCCACCTTGCGCGACCTCGACCTGGGCAAGCCGCTGGTGGTCGCCGCCAACGGCCATGCCATCGCCGGCGGCATGGAGCTGCTGCTCGCCGCCGACCTGCGGGTGGTGGCCTCGGGCGCCAAGCTCGGCCTGTCGGAGGTGGCACTCGGCCTGATCCCGGCTATGGGCGGCACGGCCCGCCTCGGTCGGCATCTGCCGCCCGCGCTCGCCGCCGAGCTGCTGCTCACCGCCAAGCCCATCAGCGCCGAGCAGGCCCAGCAGTGGGGCCTGCTCAACCGGGTGGTGGCGGCCGACGCCGTGCTCGACACGGCGCTGCAGCTGGCGGACACCATCGCCTCCAACGCCCCGCTGGCCGCCCGGGCCGCCCGCCGGGTGCTGCGTGACGCCGCCGACCTCACCGCCGACCAGGCCCTGGCCCTCGAGGCCGAGCTGTCGGCCCAGCTCGCCGCCACCGCCGACGCCGTGGAAGGGCCCCGAGCGTTCGTCGAGAAGCGGCCACCGCGGTTCGAAGGCCGCTGACCGGTCCGGGCCGGATCTGCCCGGCCGGATCTGCCCGGCCGGATCTGCCC
>CAIXPF010000090.1 GCA_903921205.1 uncultured Acidimicrobiia bacterium
CCCGGTCTCGGCCTTCTTCACGTCGTAGTCGGCGGCCTGGATCAGCTTCAGCAGGATGTTCTCGACGTCCTCACCGACGTAGCCGGCCTCGGTCAACGCTGTGGCGTCAGCGATGGCGAAGGGCACGTTCAGCATGCGGGCCAGGGTCTGCGCCAGAAGGGTCTTGCCGCAACCGGTCGGGCCGATGAGCAGGATGTTCGACTTCTGCAGCTCGACGTCGTCAGAGTTCGTTGCCCCGAACTGGACCCGCTTGTAGTGGTTGTAGACGGCGACGCTGAGGATCTTCTTGGCGTGGTCCTGACCGATGATGTAGTCGTTCAGGAAGGTGAAGATCTCACGGGGCTTCGGCAGTTCGTCGAAGCGGACCTCGGACTGGGCCGACAGCTCTTCCTCGATGATCTCGTTGCACAGCTCGATGCACTCATCGCAGATGTAGACCCCAGGGCCCGCGATCAGCTTCTTGACCTGCTTCTGCGACTTGCCGCAGAACGAGCACTTGAGTAGCTCCGTGCCCTCGCCGAACTTGGCCACCCCGGTCGTCTCCTCGTCCCTCTGTCGGCCCGAAGGCCTCTCCCCCGACGCTCCGCCTCAGCGGATCGGACCGGTCCGGTCCACCAGTTCACGCGACGAGAGGATCTCGTCGACGATGCCGTACTCCTTGGCCATCTCGGCCGTCATGACGAAGTCACGATCGGTGTCCTTGGCGATGCGCTCCACCGGCTGGCCGGTGTGGTGCGAGAGGATGCCCTCGAGCTGGGCCTTGAGCCGCATGATCTCCGAGGCGACGATCTCGATGTCGGTCGCCTGGGCGTAGCCGGACTGACCGTGAGGCTGGTGGATGATGACCCGTGAGTGCGGCAACGCCATCCGCTTGCCCTTGGACCCTGCGGCGAGCAGCACCGCAGCCGCAGAGGCCGCCTGGCCGAAGCAGATCGTCGAGACCTCGGGACGGATGTACATCATCGTGTCGTAGATGGCGAACATCGCGTTGATGTCGCCCCCGGGGCTGTTGATGTAGATGTTGATGTCCTTGTCGGGGTTCTCCGACTCGAGGTGCAGCAACTGCGCACAGACCAGGTTGCCGATCGTGTCGTCGATCGGCGTGCCCAGGAAGATGATGGATTCCTTGAGCAGACGGGAGTAGAGGTCGAACGCACGCTCGCCCCGGTTCGTCTGCTCGACGACCGTCGGGACCAGGTAGTTCATCATCCGCACATCGCGCTCGCTGCGGATCGCGACCTCTGCGAGACGGGCTCCCGGTTGCTTGGTCACTCTGCGTCCTCCCCCGGTGCGCCCGGGTTGTCGTGCTCAGCGGCGTCTGTATCGGCATCGTCGGCGTCGGCCGACAGTTCGAGCGAGGCACGATCGACGACGTTTCCGTCTTCGTCAACGATCTCGACCTGCTTGAGCAGCCAGTCGAGCGCCTTGGCCTTCTTGACATCCGAGCGTACAGCCAGCATCTGCCCGGCGCGCTCGAAGTTCACCCGGATCTCCTCGGCATCGACACCGAATCGACGGGACAACTCGGCGAAGTGCTGCTCGAGATCCTCGCCGTTCACCTCGTGGCCCTCGGCCTCGGCCACGGCCCGCAGCGCCAGGTCGACCTTGACCGCTTCCTCGGAAGCGGTGCGCTGTTCGGCGACGAGGTCCTCGGCGGACTGCCCGGTCAGCTGCAGGTAGCGACCGAGGTCCATCCCCTGGGAACGCATCCGGCTGTCGAGGTTGTTGATCCGGGCCGACAGCTCGTTCTGCACCAGCGCCGGCGGAACGTCCTCGGTGATGAGGGCGATCAGCGCCTCGGCGGTTTTCTGCTGCAGCGCCATGTTGGCGGCCACCAGCTTCTGGCGGGCCTGCTGCTCACGGAAGGCGGTGCGCATCGCCTCGACGGTGGCGTACTCGGAGACCTCGGCCACCCAGGCGTCGGTGAGCTCGGGCAGGACCCGGCCACGCACCTCGTGCACCTCGATGGTGAACTGCAGGGGGGCCTCGCCCTCCTCGGGGTGCTGCGCGTCGAAGGTCAGCTGCGCACCGGCACTCGCACCGCGCAGGTTCTCGTCGATCTCGGGCACCACACCGCCGCTACCGACCTCGTACGCGTAGTCGGAAGCGGTGAGCCCCTCGACGGCCTCGCCGTCCTGAGAGCCGGCGATGTCGATGAGGACCTGGTCGCCGTCCTCGGCGGGGCGATCGGTCACCTCGTAGTCGGCGTGTTGGGTCTGCAGTCGCTCGACGCGGGCGTCGACATCGGCTTCGTCCACCGCCGGCGAGGGGATGACGACGCGTAGGTCGCGGTACCCCTCGAGCGTCAGCAGCGGCCGAGTCTCGACGACGGCCTCGAAGGAGACCCCGCCCTCCTCGGCGCCCGAGATGATCTCGAGTTCCGGAGCGGCGATGGCGTCGACCTCGTGGTTCTTCACCGCCTCGGCGTAGTACTCGGGCAGGGACTCCCGAAGGGCGTCCTGCCGGGCTGCACCGATCCCGAGCCGGGCTTCGAGCACCTTGCGGGGCGCCTTCCCCGGCCGGAACCCCGGCAACCGGACCTGCTTGGCCATTCGACGGAAGGCTTCGTCGACCTGATGGTCGATCTCGGAGGCCTCCACCTCGATGAGCAACTTGACCTTGTTTCCCTCGAGGGTTTCCACCGTGCTCTTCACAGGGGAGGCAGTGTAGTGATCGGACCCGGGGTAGCGGGACATGCGGAGCGCCGGCAGCCGATGGGCCTCGGCGGGCCCATCAGCGACGACCGGGGGCGCTAGCGTGGGAGTCCGAACGGGGAGTAGCGCAGCCAGGTAGCGCACCTGCTTTGGGAGCAGGCGGTCGGGAGTTCGAATCTCCCCTCCCCGACGGCATCGGCGGCGATGCCGACGGGGTGCCCGCGCCCCCCGGCAGCGATCATTGCGCCGCAGGGACCACCGGATAAGGTGCACCGCCTGACCTCGTCGGGACGACCGTCGGATGTTGTGGCCGAGGGAGAGACAGCTCTCCGTACCGGTCCACCACGCGGCGGACATCGAGGCACTCGACGGAGACCGAGCAGCGAGCACCCCATGGCGATTGACCACCACCAGCGTCCGCTTACCTACGATGAGTGCGTGCCGCCCGGAGGTCCCCGCCCGCTGTGACCGCATCGACGCTTCACTGGCGAGAGCAGCTGCTGCCCGGGCCGTCCTCGTCGGACGGCTATCGGACGGTGCTGATGGTCGGCACCACCGGGGCCGGCAAGACCACCCTGATCCGCCAGCTCATCGGCACCGACCCCGCAACCGAACCGTTCCCGGCGACCTCGACCTTCAAGACCACGACCGCCGAGACCGAGATCCTCTGTGCGCCGGGCGACTTCTACGCCGTCGCGGTCTTTGCCGAGCGGATCAAGGTCAGGGCCGAGATCGAGGACTGTGTCGTCGCCGCCGCGGCCGCACTGGCCGAGGGCCGGCCCCACGACGTCGCCCGTGACGCCCTCGCCGCCCACACCGACGAGCGTCTGCGGCTCGAGTACGTACTGGGCGCCGACTGGCTCGACGCCGCGGTGTCCACCATCGAGTCGGTGCTGCGCCACCGGCCGGCGGCGGGCCTCGACGAGGTCGCCGAGCGGGTCCGGACCGAGCCGACCCTGCGGGCCCTGGTGGACCACCTGCTCGCCGATGTCGCCGCCCGGTTCACCACCTTGCGGTTCGGGCAGCTGCTCACCGACGACGACGAGAGCTGGCCGCGGTGCTGGCAGTTCACGACCGATGAGCGTGCCACGCTGTTCTCGGCCATCCGGCGGCTCGCCGGCAACGAACGGGGCAGCCACGGCACCCTGCTGTCGCCGATGGTCGAAGCGCTGCGGGTCCGCGGCCCCTTGCATCCGACCTGGGCGAGCGAGATCCCGTACCTGATGGCGGTGGACACCGAAGGGCTGGGCCACGTGCCGCTCACCGCGGCGTCGCTCCCTCTTGCGGTCATCGAGCAGCTGGAACGGGCCGACCGGATCATCCTCGTCGACGACGCCACCCACCCGATGCAGGCGGCCCCGCTGGCGGCGCTGCGGCAGCTGGTCATGGCGGGACACCTCGACAAGCTTGCACTGTGTTTCACCCACGCCGACGGGGTGATCGGGCCGAACATCGTGACCACGGAGGACCGGGACTCGCTGCTGCGCCGTTCGGTCAACCAGGCCGTGCTGTCGCTGCGCGACGACCTCGGTGAGACGGCCTGGCGGGCGCTGGCCCACCAGCTCGACGAGCACCACTTCGTGCTCGGCCAGCTCGACCAGCGTCTGGACAGCCGCAACCCCGCGCAGACCGTGGTGATCGCCGAACTGCACCGCCTGCTCGGGTGGCTGCGCAAGGAGCGCGTCACCATCGACACGTCCTCGTTGCGGCCGGTGTACCGCCTCAACGACCTGCGCTCCCGCCTGTTGTCGGTCGCCGAAGCCTTCGCGACCGCCTGGCCGGAGATGTTGGCCAGGACCCACTGGCGTCAGGTGCAGGCCCTCTGCCGGCGGATCGCCGACGGCGGCGACGGCTATGCCGACCTGCAACCGGTGGCCCAGCTCACGGCGTCGGTGCTCGACGCCATCCGTGACTTCGTCGAGCGGCCGATCCGCTGGACCGACGTCGTGCCGGCCGACGATCAGCAGCTGGCGTTGTTCGACGGGTTCCTCCGGACGGTGACCGGCGAGGTGCTCGAGGCGTGCCGCAACGAGCTGGCCGGCGCGCACCGGGCGGACTGGGAGCACGCCAGCACCCAGGTCGGCATGGCGACCGCGGCGCAGCGCGTGGCCGCGCTGGCCACGACGGTGTTCTCGACACTCACCCGGGTTGGCACCGACGGCACGTCGCTGGTGGAGGACGTGACCGAGCTGGTGCGCCGGGCCGCGCTGCAGTCCGGCTTCGACATCGGAGACGTGGTGCGGCCGGCCGGGAACGTGTTCGGGCAGACCCTCAAGCCGGTGCGCCGGCCCGGACTCGCGCACCATCGCGGGTTCTGAGCCGAGCTCCGGGCCTGTGGCTCCGGTAGCGGTGCGGTAGCGGTGCGGCCCCCGTCCTCCGATAGGCTGGCGGGCGCTGCGGGTGTAGCTCAATGGCAGAGCTCCAGCCTTCCAAGCTGGCCATGCGGGTTCGATTCCCGTCACCCGCTCCCCAGAACGCCCTGGTCGGACACCACGTCGGACCGGGGCTTCTTCGTGCGTGGCGCAGCTCGGACTCAGTCGTCGTCGATCACCGTGACCGTCGCCCGGTCATCGGCGACGGTGGCCCCGACCACATCGCTCAGCACCAGCTCGAAGGATTCGTCGGATTCGTCGATGCGGTCGCCGCGCACCAGCAGCGTGACCGTCCGCTTCGTCGCACCGGCGGGGAAACTCACCCGGACAGCGGCTTTGGGCACGAAATCGGTCCCCGCCGCGGCCGTTCCCGCGACGGTACGCACCACGAAACTCCCCGCCGCCGGTGCCGGCACCGAGAACAGCACCGGCACCACGACCCGCCTCGTCGAGCCGGACGGACCCTCGACCACCCGCACATCGCCCGCCGCCAGGGCCGGCACCGGGGACCCGACCGGCACGGTGATCTCCGACGCAGCCACCGCACGCGCCCCCCGATCGTCGGTGACGGTCAACGTCACCAGGTACGTGCCCGCTCGGGCGAAGCTGTGCTCCACCGTCGGGCCGGTCGCTGTCGTGGCGTCGCCGAAGTCCCAGACCGCCCCGGCGAGCACACCATCGGGATCGCTCGACGCGGAACCGTCGACACGCACCGACAGCGGCGACCCGGGGACGGTCGAGCGCTGCAACCTGGCCACCGGCGGCCGGTTCTTGCTCGTGCCGTCCCGCGGGCTCTCGGGTGGGCCCTCCCCCACCGGTGCCGTGGTGGAACGGGTGAGGAACAGCTTGTCGAGCAACAGCCCGTCCTCCGCGAGCCAGACATCGATGGCGTGCTCGCCCGGCGCGGGCACGACCAGGACAGCCGACCGACCGTCGAGGGTGCTGCGGGTCCAGCCGAAGGTCGCCCCGGCCGGACGGCTGATCCGGTCCGAACCGGCGAGCGGCTGCCCGTCGAGACCGATGTGCACCACGTTGGCGTTGGCGTCGGGCGCCCTCAGCCGCAGCCACAGCCGGTAGATGCCGGGCGCGCTGAAGCGCGCCCGGTAATGCAACGATGCCGTACCGTTCGGTACGGTCGAGGCGTTGAGGCCGCGGTCGGGCAGCGCAGCCATCGCCACCCCTCCGGCGGCCCCCGCCGAAGCGACCGGCGACCAGGTGTGTACCGAGGAGCCCACATCGGACGCGTGGAAGTGCTCGGCCTCGATCGACAACGAACCGCCGAGCTCGACAAAGGTGTCCGTACCGGCTGGACGCGGACCCCCGCTCCAAGCCCCCGCCATCGCCTCGGCCCCGTTACGGGTCGAGACCGATACCACCGATCCTGACGCCACCGAACCTGTTGGTACCACGTCGATACCAGCTGGTATGGCAGCGTCGGCGGTCTCGACGTAGAGCTGGAGGTGACGGGCGACACCGGCCGGCCCGGGCAGGGAGACGCGCACGGTTCCGGCGGCGAACAGCCACGGATCGAAATCGGCTGCCGGGACGAACTGGCGGGCCAGACCCGAGGCCACAGCTGCGCCGTGCTCGTCGACCTCCGCCACCCGCAACGAGCCCGGATCGAACCGGCCGGTACGGCCGACGGCCGCCAGCGCATCCGACACGTCGACCCCGACCTCGACCCGCACGGTCTCCGCCGAGGGCGCACCCGCCGGGACGAGCACGTTCACCCGCAGCCGGTGCGACGGCTCCAGCCACGGCGAGGCTGCCTCGCGCAACCCCAGGTTCTCGTGGACGACCACGTTGTTGTGGTTCCAGCCGATGGTGAACACGTCGAGATCGCCGTCGCCGTCGAGATCGGCGAGCTGCATCCCGTCGTGGTACTCCTCGTCCCGGCTCAACACGTGCGACGCCCACTGCCCGCCACGGCCGTCGACGTTCTCGAGCACCCGGCCCGTGCCGTGGCCGGCGTCGGCAACATCGTGCTCGCCCACCACCGCATCGAGGTCGCCGTCACCGTCGAGATCGGCCACGTCGAGGCTGAGCAACGGATACGGACCACCCGAGGCCATCACGTGACGCACCCACAGACCTGCAGGGTCCACGGGCTGTTCGAACCAGACCACCGAGTTCGCCGGGTCGTTCTCGTGGGTCACCACTGCGTCGAGCCGGCCGTCGCCGTTGACGTCGGCAGCCACCACCCGGTCGGGCAGCGCCACCGACCCCGGGTCGGCCGCGTCACGGCAGCAGGCGGTCGGGGCGTGCAGATCGACACGGACCCAGCGGTCCTCGCCGTCGTTGCGCAGCCACAGGTGGCCCTCGAGCAGGTCGGGATCGCCATCACGGTCGACGTCGGCGAAGGCGATCTGCTCGCCCTGGGACACCGGGCTCGGACGGTCGAGCATCCAGGTGGCCGACGACGGGTACGCCGGGACGACGAGACGGTTCAGCCCGGCCGCCGCCTCGTGCCAGGACAGCCAGACCTCGATCGGACCGCCGGGCCGGGTCCGCCCGATCGCCACGCCCTGCAGGAATCGGCCATCGGGTGAGGCCGGCTCGATGTCGGCGGACACGACGAAGTGACCGCTGCCGTCGTTCGCGGCCCAGGCGAAGCGGTGGCCCTCGCCGTCGCTGCCCGCTCCCCGGGTGCCGAACAGGTCGAGGTCGCCGTCCTCGTCGAAGTCGGCCACCGCGACGACATCGGTGAGTGGATCGCCCACGACATGCGCCGGCCACGGGTCATACGAGCCGCGGTTCTCGTACCACTGGGCACCGGTGACCAGATCGGCGTCGCCGTCACCGTCGAGATCGCCGTGGCGGATGAACAGCGACGGGCCCGTACGGGTGCCGACCACCCGACGGGCCCAATGGTCCAACGGCCGGGGCCGCAACAGGTTGCGATAGACGGCGATGCCCGGCGATCCGTCGTCGAAGGGCTTGCTCACCACCTCGAGGTCGCCGTCGGCATCGACATCGACCAGCCTCGACTCGTGGTTGTCGACACCGTCGGAGAACCGCTCGACGCTGAACCCACCCGTCCCGTCCCCGAGCAGGACCACCGCCCGGGCCGCTCCCGGCGCGCCGAGGGCCATCTCGGCGGCGAAGACATCGAGCCGGCCGTCGAGATCGACGTCGCCGACGTCGAGGCTGTGACCGTGACGCCAAGGACCGGGCAGTTCCGCGGTGAGCAGGCTGGTGCCCACCCACGCCGAGCCCGACCAGCGGTGCAGCGTCAGGCCGGCGTCGCCGTCGCCGGAGGACGTGACGATCTCAGGGCGACTGCCGGGCACGAACTGACCGACGACGACCCGGCCCAGGGTGAACCCGGGGTCGAACGCCTCGAAGGACCACCCCGTGTCGTTGCGCCGGAGCCAGCCGCCGGTGAGCACGATGTCGTCACGACCGTCGACGTCGACGTCGCCGATCGTCAAACCCTCGCCGGGGGTGCTGCCGTCGTACACCCGGGTGACCGGCCAGGGAACGACCGTCGGATCGGCCGGCACCGTCGCCACGAACACGTCGTCGATCCGGCTGCCGGGGGCACCCTGGTTCCAGAACGCCAGGTCCCGGCGACCGTCGCCATCGAAATCGCCGAAACCGAGGTCGTGATGCTGCGGCTCGGCGGTGACCACGATCTCCAGCCGGGGCCACGCTGCGCCCCATCCGGACGGGCCCGGGTTCCGCCACCACCACACCGAGCTCGACGTGTGATCGCCGGCCAGCACCACGTCGAGGTAGCCGTCGCCGTCGACATCGGCCGCGGTGCCCCCGGCGTCGAGCGGCAGGGACGCCGGTTCCACCACCGACATCTGCCAACCGGCGTCACCGAGGCGGTACCACGCCAGGGCGTTCGGACCGCCACGGGCCCCGATCATGAACTCGCCGCGCCCGTCACCGTCGAAGTCGCCGTCGACGAGCGTCGTCTGGGCGAACGGACCCGGCGGCAGGGGCAGCTCGCCCGACGCGGTGTCGAGCCGCTCCCAGGCCATCCGGCCCGACGTGGCCCCCGTTGCCGGCGCCGTTCCCGCAGGTACGGTCGACGACGCAGCGGCCGGGCCGGGCGGCCACGCCGGGAGCGAGCCGGCGGTGGCCGGTTCGACGAGGACGGCAGCCAGGCACGCGAGCACGGCGAAGAGCAACGCCATTGCACCGGCACGATCCCTGACCGGTCCCATCCGCCATCCGCCCACTCGAGTCCGGCCCACGCCGGTCCGGGGCCTATTGTGGCGAAGAAACCACCGTAAGTGGCGGATAGGTGGACGACGCCGCCGGCCCGGCCGCGTCGTCCTGCGGCGAGCGCAGGGCCTCGACCAACAGCACCGCACCGAAGACGAAGAACGCCAGCGCCGCACCGATCCGGATGGCCCGCTCCGGCAGACGGGCACCGAGCACACGGCCCACCACGATGGCCAGCGCGTCCGCCGCGACCATCCCCAGCGTCGAACCGAGCCAGGTCCCGAACCAGCCGTGATCGGCGGCCAGGGTCACCGTCGCCAGCATCGTCTTGTCCCCGAGCTCGGCCAGGAAGAACACCGCTCCGACGCTGAGCACCGCATAGCGGGCCGGCCGGGCTGCCCGCTCCTGCTCCTCCTCGGTCAACCGGTCCCCGCGCAGGGTCCAGGCGCCGAACGCCAGGAACGCCACCGCAGCGACCGCCGAGATCGCACGGGTCGGCAACGCTGCCCCGAGGGCGGCCCCGAGCCCCACCGACAGGGCATGCACGATCGCCGTGGCCACGCCGATGCCGGTCAGCACGGTCAACGGCGGGTAGCGGGTGGCGAAGGCCAGGGCCATCAACTGGCTCTTGTCGCCCAACTCGGCCACGAAGATCACGGCGAAACTCAGCAGGAAGGCAGCAACCACACCGTTCTCCTCCGATGGACGGGGCGACGCAGTCTCCCCGACCGGGGCCGGCGATTCACAACCGACCGGGGCGACGCCACAGCAGCGGGAACAGCGGATGGTCCAGCGGTGCCCCGACCGCGAGCTCGTCGGCCAGGCCGGGGAACGGAGGCGAGGTCCGCCACGGCCGCGGACGGTGCACCATGTCCTCGCCGAGGAAGCGCACCGACAGCACCCGGCGCCGGCGCGGACCGGCCACCCCCGCAGCACTGTGCACCGTCAACATGTGGAAGAACACGGCGTCACCGGGCTCGAGCGCCCAGCGCAGCACCCGGAACCGGCCGGGATCGGCGTCGATGTCGGGCAACTCGGCCAGCGCGCCCTCCGGGAACCAACGGGCCTGCTGGTCGAGGAACGTCCGTGGCAGGTACCACGGGCCGAGGTGGCTGCCCGCCACCAGATGCAGGCTGGTGGCGGCGTCGACCGCGTCGACCGGCAGCCACATCGAGATGTTCCGGGCCCCGTCGACGTTGTAATAGGGCAGATCCTGGTGCCACGGGGTGCGCTGGCGGGTTCCGGGCTCCTTCACCAGCAGATGGTCGTGGAAGAGGCGGACCTCCTCCGCGCCCATCAACTCGCCGGCTATGGCCGCCGCCGGGGACTGCTCGATGAACCGCCGCAGCGGCTCGATGCGCTGCCACGAGCAGAAGTCCTCGACGAACGCCCCGTCGTCGGGCGGACTCGCCCGCAAGGCCAGTGGCGACAGGTCGGCAAGGTTGGCCTCGATCGCCTCGCGGGCCAGCGCCACATCCTCCGGCCCGAACGCACCGCGCACACAGACCGCACCGTCCTCGGCGAACGAACCCTCGACCCTCGGCACTCGGTCCCCCTGCGGTCACCCCGGCGTCGATCGACGCCCTCCGGCCCCCGGCGCAGCGTAGAGCCGACCGGGCCGTGGCCCGGTGGCGGCCTGCGGTGCGGCGGCCTGCGGTGGGACGGCGTGCGGTGGGGCAGTCCGCGCCGGAACGCCGCCCACGTGACCGATAGCGTGCCGGAGGTGACCCTGCACCTCCTCGCCGTGTCCGGCAGCATCCGCGCCGGATCGTTCAACACCACCCTCGCCCACGCCACCGCCGCCCTCGCACCCGCCGACGCAACCGTCGAGGTCGTCGACCTCATCCGGGAGCTGCCCTACTACGACCCCGACCTCGACGTGGAGCCCCTGCCGGCCGCAGCCGCCGATCTGCGTCGCCGGTTCGCCGCCGCCGACGGCATCGTGTTGTTCGCCCCGGAGTACAACTTCGGCCTGCCCGGTGGGTTCAAGAACCTCATCGACTGGGCCAGCCGTCCCTACGGCAAGCACTGCCTGGTGGGCAAGCCGGTGTCCGTGGTGGGCGCGAGCCCCAGCGGTGGCGGGGCAGCGCAGGCCGTGTCCTACCTACGCACCGTGTTGCCGTTGCTCGGCGCGGAACTGGTGGGTGACGAGCTCACCATCGGCAAGGTCAACACCCTGCTCGATCCCGAAACCGGCGCACCCGGCCCCGAACTGGCCGGGCAACTGGCCGCGATGATCGGCCTGTTGGCATCGACGGCCGCAGCCAAGGCCGAACTAGCCTGACCCCGACGGCCGGGTCCCCGGCCCGGTCCCGGCACCGACCGGTCCCGGCAATCCCCCGAAGACCTGGAGCTGTGCGCCCGTGCCCGATCGCGCCCCCACCGACCACCGCAGCTCCGACCCCGCCGTCGGCGTCGCCGAGCTGGTCGTGACCATCGCCGAGCCCGATGCTCGGGTCGCCGCCGATGCCGCCGCGCTGCAGGACCGGCTCACCAAGCCGCGCGGGGCGTTGGGCCGGCTCGAGACGCTGGGCATCCGCCTGTGCATCATCAGCGGCGCCGTTCCGCCCCCGGTGCCTGCCAGGCCTGCGGTGGCGGTGTTCGCCGGCGACCACGGCGTGCTCGCCGAAGGTGTCACCCCCTGGCCCCAGGAGGTGACCGCCCAGATGGTGGCCAACCTCTGTGCCGGTGGCGCAGCCATCAACGTGCTGGCCCGCCAGGCCGGCGCCGAGGTCGTCGTCGTCGATGTCGGTGTCGCCGGGCCGGTGCTGGACCATCCCGGCCTGCACCGCCGACGGGTTCGGTCGGGTACCGCCAACCTGGCGCAGGGACCGGCCATGACCGTCACCGAAGCCTGCTCGGCCATCCTGGTCGGCGCCGACGTGGCCGCCGAGTTGGTGGCCGGCGGAGCCGACCTGCTCGTCGGTGGCGACATGGGCATCGGCAACACCACACCCTCGGCGGCGCTGATCGCGACCATCACCGGGCACGATCCGGCGGCGGTGACCGGACGGGGTACCGGCATCGACGACGCCATGCTGCAACGCAAGGCCGACGTCGTTGCCGACGCCGTCGCCCGGGTACGGACCGCATCCGGGTCGGGGGCGACCGGGCTCGACGCCGTCACCCTGCTGGCCGAGATCGGCGGGCTGGAGATCGCTGCGTTGGCCGGGTTCTACCTCGGTGCCGCCGCCGCAGGGGTGCCGGTCGTCCTCGACGGGGTCATCGCCCTCGCCGCTGCGTGCGTCGCGGTGCAGCACTGCCCGGCCGTCGCCGGCTACCTGATCGCCGGGCACCGTTCCACCGAGCCGGGAGCCACCGCGGCGCTCGACTGGCTCGGCCTCGAGCCGCTGGTCGATCTCGGCATGCGGCTCGGTGAGGGCAGCGGGGCCATGTCGGCCGTCCCGCTGGTACGGGCCGCCGCCGCGGTGATGAACGAGATGGCCACCTTCGACAGCGCCGGCGTCGCCGACAAAGCGGAGTGAACGTCACCGCACCGGGTCCCCACGGCGGCGACGGACGGCGAGTCGCCGCCGCCCTGGGCCTCGACCCCGCCACCGTGATCGACCTGTCGGCCAGCCTCAACCCGTTCGCCCCCGACGTTGCGGCCCTCGCTGCCACGGTTCTGCGGCAACGACCCGGGGTGGTGGTGGCCTACCCCGATGCCGGCCCCGCCACCGCCGCACTCGCCGCCACCATCGGCATCGACGAAGACCGTCTGGTGCTGACCAACGGCGGAGCCGAGGCCATCGCCCTGGTCGCCGCGATCGCCCCGGACGGCGCGATCGCCGAGCCCGAGTTCTCCCTGTACCGCCGCCATCTGACCACCGTCACGGCCGACGCGCCCCGCTGGCGATCGAACCCGTCGAACCCGTTGGGCACCCTGGCCGGGCCGGACGAGCTGGCCGCGGTGTGGGACGAGGCGTTCTACCCGTTGGCCACCGGGCGATGGACCCGCGGCGACGAGCCGGCGTGGCGCCTGGGCTCGCTGACCAAGCTGTGGGCCTGCCCGGGGTTGCGGCTCGGCTACGCGATCGCCCCCGACCACGCAGCCGCCGCCCGGCTGCGAGCGAGGCAACCACAGTGGGCCGTCAACGGCCTGATGGCCGCGCTCGTACCGGACCTGCTGGCGGCGACCGACCTGGCCGGCTGGCAGCACGCCATCGGGGTCGCCCGGCAGCGGTTCGCGGCGGAACTGGGCGCACTCGGCTTCGCGGTGTTCGGCACCGACGCCAACTGGGTCCTGGTCGACGGCGAGAACCTGCGGGCCCGACTGGCCCCCCACGGCGTGGTGGTACGCGATCTTGCCTCGTTCGGGATCGCCGGTCGGTTCCGGGTCGCCCTGCCCCGGCCCCGCGACCTCGACCGGGTCCTGGCGGCGTTCGCCGCCGTCGCCCGATGAACCGGGCCGCGGCGGTGGCCGCCGGGCTGGTCGCCGACCGATTCCTGGGCGAACCGCCCACGGCATGGCACCCCGTCGCGTGGTTCGGCACGGCCATGGGCCGGCTCGAACGGCGCATCCACGCCGACCGGCGACGCAACGGCGTCGCCTACACCACCGCCGGGGTGGCGCTGGGCGCCGGCGCCGGCCTCGCGCTGCGCCGGATCGCCGGACCGGCGGGGGCAACCGAGGTGGCGACCGGGCTGGCGGTGGCCGGACGGATGCTCGACGAAGAGGCCAACCGAATCGGCGACCGGCTCCTCGCCGGCGAGCTCGACGGCGCCCGGCGGGCGCTGCGCTCGCTGGTCGGCCGCAGCCCCGACACCCTCGACGAAGCCGCGGTGAGCCGGGCGGTGATCGAGTCGGTCGCCGAGAACAGCGTCGACGCCGTCACCGCCGCCGCCTTCTGGGCCCTGGTCGGGGGCGCGCCGGCGGTGCTCGCCTACCGGGCGATCAACACCATGGACGCCATGGTCGGCCACCACAACGCCCGCTACGAACGCTTCGGCTGGGCAGCGGCCCGCCTCGATGATCTGGCCAACTGGCTGCCGGCCCGCCTGAGCGCCGCATGGGTCCTTGCCCCGCTGCTGGTGCGGGGACCCGACCGTGCGGCATTGGTACGGACCGTCCGACGTCAAGCGGCGGCCCACCCCTCCCCCAACGGCGGACTGATCGAGGCGGCGTACGCCCATCGTCTGGGGGTGACCCTCGGCGGTACCAACCGGTACGGTGAGCGGGAGGAGCACCGTGGCCTGCTGGGCGACGGCCCCGCAGCCACACCGGCCGACATCGAACGGGCCGTGGCGTTGCGCCGTCGCACCGCGGGGCAACTCACGTTCGCCCTGATCGCACTCACCCTCCTCCTCCGCCGACGATCCAACCGGCGCTGACCGGGCCGGCGACGACCCGGACCGACCGACCGCCAACGCCTGCCGACGCCTGCCGACGCGGTCACGCCGGCCAACTGACCACCACGACCCAGCCGGACGTCCTCGATGCGCCACGCCGCCAACCTCTCGATGCTCTACCCCCATCTGCCGATGCTCGAACGGCCGGCCGCTGCGGCCGCCGACGGGTTCAGCGGCGCCGAGATCCTCTTCCCCTACGACCTCGACGCCGGCGCGCTCCGCGCCGCGCTCGACGCGGCGGGCCTGGTCGCGGTGCTCATCAACACCCCGCCGGGTGCGGGCGACGAACGCGGCCTCGCCGCGGTCCCCGGCGCCGAGGCACGGTTCCGCCGCTGCTTCGAGCAGGCCCTCGACACCGCCACGGTGCTCGGTGCCGGCAGCGTGCACACCATGGCCGGGAACACAGCCGGGAACACAGCCGGGAACGCAGCCGGGAACACAGCCGACAGGGACCGGGTCGCCGCCGTCGACACCCTGATCGCCAACCTCCGCTGGGCCGCGCCCCGGGCCGCGCAACGGGGCATCACCCTGACCCTCGAGGGCCTCAACCACCACGACTTCCCCGGCTACTGCTACGCCACCCCGGCCCAGGTGTGCGAGGTGCTCGACGCCGTCGACGACGCCAACGTGCGCCTGCAGTTCGACCTCTACCACACTGCCCGGGAAGACCTCGACCCCCGAGCGGAGGTCGAGGCGGCACGGCCGTGGATCCACCACGTGCAGATCGCCGGGCCACCGGACCGTCACGAGCCGACCGCCGGGGACCGGGCCCTGTTCGACGCCGTGGCCTGGCTCGACGCCGACGGGTACGACGGCTGGCTCGGCTTCGAGTACCGCCCCCGGGGCGACACCAGCGCCGGCCTGGCGTGGCGGGCCCTGCTGCCGGGCTGACCGGCGCAGGGCCCTCACGACCTCAGGCCATGGTCAGCCCGCCGGACACCGACAGGGTCTGGCCGGTGATGAACCCGGCATCCTCCGAGGCGAAGTACGCCACGGCGGAGGCGACCTCGTGGGGCTGGCCGAGACGCTTCATCGGCACCGCGTTGGCCATGGCGCCGATCACCTTGTCGCCCGAGGAACTCGCCGCGACGATGTCGTCGAGCAGCGGGGTGGCCGTCGGGCCGGGGCACACGGTGTTGCAGGTGATGCCCTTGCGGGCCATCTCCCGGGCGATGGTCTTGGTGAACGCGATGACCCCGCCCTTGGCCCCCGAGTACACGGCCTCGAGCGACGAGCCCACCCGGCCGGCGTCGGAGCCGATGTTGACGATCCGACCCCAGCCTGCCTCAACCATCGAGGGCAGGCAGGCGTGCACGGTGCGCAACACGCCCTTGTAGTTGATCTCGATGATGCGGTCCCAGAACGCCTCGTCGGTGGTGAGGAACGGCTTGAGATCGTCCCAGCCGGCGCAGTTCACCAGCACCTCGATCGGGCCGAGCTCGTCGATGACCTGCAGGATGCCCTGCTGCACCGAGTCGGAGTCGGTCACGTCCATGGCCACCACGATGGCCGTGCCGCCGGCCTGGCGGATCAGCTCGGCGGTCTCGGCGGCCTCCTCGGTGCGCAGGTCGGCCACGGCCACCTTGCGCCCGTCGGCCGCCAGCGCCCGGCAGATCTCCCGGCCGATACCCCGGCCGCCACCGGTCACCATCGCTACGCGTTCGGTCATGTCTGTTCTCCTCGAGTGGTGGTCGGGACCCTTCGTACCGGTCCCGCCCGGGGTTGATCAAGAACGAGGCCGGCTCAGTGCCCGCCGAAGGCAGGGGGCCGCTTCTCCAGGAAGGCGCTGATGCCCTCGACCCGGTCGTCGGTGGCGAACAGCCCGGCGACGGTCTCGCGCTCGAGCACGATCGCCGAGGCCAGCGGCATGGTCAGGCCGACATCGACGAGGCGCTTGGCCGCCGCCAGGGAGGCCGGCGGGCCGGCCGCCAAGGACTCACCCAACGCCAACGCCGCGCCGACCACGTCGTCGACCACGTCGTTGAGCACGCCGTAGTGCAACGCCCGTCCGGCGTCGATCGGCTCGCCGGTCATCAGCAGGTACTTCGCCACCGTCACCGGCAACAACCGGCTCAGCCGCTGGGTGCCCGCGGCAGCCGGCAACAGGCCCAGCTTGATCTCGGGCACGCCGAAACGGGCCGAGGGCGACGCCAGACGCAGGTCGCAGGCCAGCGCCAGCTCGAACCCGCCGCCGAAAGCCAGGCCGTTCACCGCGGCCACCGACACCACCGGGCAGGCGGCCAGCCGGTCGAGCACGTCGGTGAGGCCCTTGACGAACCGGGCGAAGTCGGCCGGGCCGGTGAGCCGGTCGAGCTCGGTGATGTCCGCCCCGGCGGAGAACGCCCGGCCCGCGCCGGTGAGCACGATGGCCCGCAGCTCCGGGTCGGCCTCGATCACGTCGAGCGCGGCGTCGAGCTGCGCCACGGTGTCGCTGCCGATGGCGTTGAGCCGGCCCGGCCGGTCCACCGTGAGCAGGGCCACCCGGCCCCGTCGTTCCAGATGCAGGACCTCGTCAGCTGCTGCGCTCATCGTTCCGACCCTACTTTGTGGACCGCACCCGACGACCGGAGGAACCCGGGGTTGCCGTCGCCACGGCCGCCCGGCGGCGGTTGGACCGGACCGGTCCCGATAGCGTGCCGTCTGTGGACCCGTTCCTGATCGTGGCCCGGGTGCTCGTCGCCGCCGTAGGTGTCTGGGCCGTCGTGTCGGTCCTGCTGTCGGCCATCCGGACCGTGGTGGTACCGCGGGGCGAGAGCCTGGCCCTCACCGCGTTCGTCTTCGTCGGGCTGCGCCGCATCCTGCACCCGATCGTCGACCGGATGGGCCCGGCACGCCGGGAACGCGTGCTGGCCCGCTACGCGCCGCTGTCGTTGATGCTGCTGGCCGCAACCTGGTCGGTCCTGGTCATCGCCGGCTACGCCCTGGTCTTCTGGGCGGTGACGGATCGGTCCTGGACCGAGTCGCTCGAGGTCTCGGGCTCGTCGCTCACCACGCTCGGGGTCCTGTCGATCCCCGGCACCCCCACGATCCTGCTGTCGGTCAGCGAGGCGCTCATCGGCCTCGGCCTGGTCGGCCTGCTGATCTCGTTCCTGCCGACGATGTACTCGATCTACAACCGCCGCGAGCTGGCCGTGGCACAGCTCGCCACCCGGGCCGGCACCCCGCCGTCGGTCCCGGTGCTGGTGTCACGGCTGCACTACATCCGGGGTCTGGAGGAGCTCGACGACCTGTGGAGCGAGTGGGAGGCGTGGTTCGCCGACCTCGAGGAGACCCATACCTCCTACCCGGCGCTGGTGTACTTCCGCTCCGGTCAGGGACGCAGCTGGCTGACCTCGGCCGGCACCGTGCTCGACACCGCTGCGGTGGTCACCGCCGCGATCGACGTCCCGGTCCGGCCCCAGCCGCAGCTGTGCCTACGGGCCGGGTTCCTGGCGCTGCGGGAGGTGGCCGACCACTTCGGGCAGGCCTACGACCCCGACCCCGCTCCGGACGACCCGATCTCGGTGACCCGGGCAGAGTTCGAGGCCTGCCTCGATGAACTGTCCGCCGCCGGAGTCCCGCTTCGAGCCGATCGCGACCAGGCCTGGCGCGAGTTCGCCGGGTGGCGGGTCAACTATGACGCCGCGCTCATCGCCCTGTGCGCGGTCATCGAGCCGCCGACCGCGCCGTGGTCCTCCGACCGGTCGCCGCGCTGGTCGCCGCCGTTCCTGCGCACGGTGTGGCTGGCCCGCACCTCCGGGTTCCGGGAATCCCGCAGCATGCGCCGGGCCGAGACCACCGGCTGATCGCCCCGCCGAGGCCGGCGGGCCGGGCGCACCCGACCGACCGCCCGGCGGCCGGCGACCGACAGCCGGCAGCCGGCAGCCGGCAGCCGGCAGGGCTCAGCGACCGGTGAAGACGGGGGGCCGCTTCTCCAGGAACGAGCGCACGCCCTCGCGATGGTCCTCGGTGCGGAACAGCTCGCTGAGCGAGGCCCCGACCCACTTCCCCAGAGCCTCCCAGTCGGGATCGGTGGCAAGACGCAGGCCCTCCTTGAGCTTCTGCACCGCCAGCGGCGGGCGAGCGGCGATCTTCTGCGCCAGCTCCAACGCGGTCGGCACCAGCTCGGCGTGGGGCACGACCCGTCCGACCAGCCCGATCGAACGGGCCGTCTCGGCATCGATCACATCGCCGGTGAAGAGCAGCTCGGCGGCCTTCTCACGCCCGACGAGCTGAGCCAGACGCCCGATGCCGGCCACGTCGGTGCACAGCCCGCGCAGCACGAACAGCTCACCGAAGCGGGCGAGCTCGGAGGCGATGCGGAAGTCGGCCATCAGCGCCATCTCCATGCCCCAGCCCACCGCAGCGCCGTTGACCGCAGCGATGATCGGCACGTCGGTGCGCAGCATGGCCCCCGCAGCGGGGGTGATGCGATGCTCCACCTTCAGCGGCTTGTCGCTGCTGCCGCTACCCATGATCTCCTTGACGTCGTCGCCGGAGCAGAACGCCGGATCGGCACCGGTCAGCACGATGCAACGGGCGGTGCTGGTGCGGAACGCCTCCTCGAGCTCGTCGTAGGTCTGCCAGCGCAGGGCATTGCGCTTCTGCGGCCGGTTGATGGTGATCAGCTCGACCTCGCCGTGGCGTTCGATACTGATGTCTTCGGGCGTGATGTCTTCGGGCGTGACGGCTTCGGGCATGGGGCGCTCCGGGGCAGGTTGGGATTTCGCGGACGGGAGGACGGGTTGCGCGCCGGTCAGGTGTTGGCGGCGAGGACGTGCACGACACAGACCGCGCCGATGCCGACCATGTGGGTCAGACCCAGCCGGGCGTTCGGTTGTTGGCGGTCGCCGGCCTCACCGCGCAGCTGGCGGGTCACCTCGGCCACCTGGCCCACGCCGGTCGGGCCGAGCGGATGGCCCATGGCCAGCAGCCCGCCCGACGGGCTGACCGCACAACGACCGCCGATATCGAACGCACCCTGCTCGATGAGCGGGCCGGCCTCGCCGGGGCCGCAGAACCCCATCGCCTCGAGGTAGAGCAGCTCCTCGATGGAGAAGGCGTCGTGGACCTCGATCACGTCGAGGTCGGTGGGCGCGACGCCTGCGTCGTCGAAGGCCAGCTTGGTGGTGTGTGCGGTGAGGGTGGCGTCGATCGGCGTCCCCGGCGGATACGCCGCCTCGCTGCGGGTCACCGAGGACAGGATGCGCGGCGCACGCCGCGGGTCGATCCCGAAACGGGCCAGGGCCTCGTCGCTGGCCAGGATCACCGCCGCGGCGCCCTCGCCCACCGGGCAGCACTGCAGGCGGGTCATGCTGCCCGAGATCGGGTCGGCCAGCACCTCGGGGAGGGTGCGCACCTTCTGACGCTGGGCGTAGGGGTTGCGGGCGCCGTTGGCGTGGTTCTTCACCGCCACCCGGGCCACCTGCTCGGCGGTGGTGCCGTAGCGATGGCGGTAGTCGTCGGCCAGCAGGGCGAAGTGGGTGAACGGCACCACCGTGCCCGCCTCGTAGTTGCCCAGACCGGCACTGTTGGGGGCGATGCGCCAGCCCTCGGCCTTGTCGACCCCGACCGCCAGCACCACGTCGGAGCGGCCCGACGCCACCTCCAGCGCGGCGAGCGCCACCGCGGTCGAGCCCGACGCCGAGGCGTTCTCGACCTGCTGGATGGCCAGACCGGTCGCACCCAGACGCGACAGCATGACCCGGCCCGGCGCCATACCGAGCAGCGCGGAGCCCACGAAGGCCGCCTCGACATCGGGCCAGCGCACGCCGCTGTCGGCCAGCGCCTCACGTACCGCGGTCAGGCCCAGCTCCACGAACGGCGTGGGCGATGCCGCCTGATAGCGATGCAGGCCGATCCCGACCACGTGGACCGGCCGGTCGGCCAGCGGGTTGCGACCCATTCAGCGCTCCTTCTCGAGCATCAGACGTCCGTCCTGCACCTCGCCCCGCACCCGGTCCCCGATCGCCACCGGGTCGGAACCGGCGACGAGCACCCCTTTGAGCGCCGGACCGCCGTCGAGGACCACCTCGACCACCGTGAACGGCGTGACCGGCTCGGGCCGGTGGTGACGATGCACCGTGGCGGTGGCATGCACCACCCCCGACGCCGGGAGCTCGAGCGGTTCCAGGGTGTCGACCAACGCCCCGCAGCGCTCGCAGCCGTACGGCTCCGGCGGCGTGGCCACCCGGCCACACGCCGGACAGCGCGTACCGTGCAGTACGGCGCTCATCAGAAGCTGAGCCCGACGAGCTTGGTGTCGAGGTACTCGGTGATGCCGTCCTGACCGCCCTCGCGGCCCAGACCCGAGGACTTCACGCCGCCGAAGGGCGCCGCCGCCCCGGTGGGGTTGATGTCGTTGACGCCGACGATGCCGAACTTCAGCTTCTCGATGCTGCGATAGGCCCGACCCAGATCGTTGGTGTAGACGTAGCTGGCGAGGCCGTACTCGGTGTCGTTGGCCATGGCCAGCACCTCGTCCTCGGTGTCGAAGACGATGACCGGCGCCACCGGACCGAAGGTCTCCTCCCGGTAGATCACCATCTCGTCGGTGACCCCGGTGAGCACCGTCGGGGCGAAGAAGTACCCGTCCGCCAACGGCCCGTCGGTCAGGCGCTGCCCGCCGGTGACCACCGTGGCGCCCTTGGCCACTGCGTCGCGCACCTGGCGGTCGACCTTCTCCAGCGACGGCTGGTCGACCAGCGGGCCGATCTGCACGCCCTCGGTGAACCCGGAGCCGGCCTGCATCTTGCCGATGCGGTCGGCCAGCGCAGCGATGAAGGCGTCGGCGATGCCCCGCTGCACGTAGAGCCGGTTGGGGCAGATGCACGCCTGACCGGTGTTGAGGACCTTCACCATGGCCGCACCGGTGGCCGCCCGCTTGGGATCGGCGTCGTCGTACACGATGAAGGGGGCGTGACCGCCGAGTTCCATCGACACCCGCTTCATGGTGGTGGCGGCCTGGGCCATCAGCAGCTTGCCCACCTCGGTGGAGCCGGTGAAGGTCAGCTTGCGCACCTCGGGGGCCGACAACAGCTCGGCGCCCACCGGAACCGGGTCGGACGTGGGGACCAGGTTCACCACGCCGGGCGGCAGGCCCACCTCGTCGAGGATCTTGAACACCTCGATGGCACACAGCGGTGTCTGCTCGGCCGGCTTGAGCACGATCGTGCAGCCGGCGGCGAGCGCCGGGCCGATCTTGCGGGTCAGCATCGACACCGGATAGTTCCACGGCGTGATCGCCGCACACACCCCGACCGGCTGGTGCAGCACCATGAAGCGCTGCTCGGCCCGGTTCGACGGGATGGTCTGGCCGTACACCCGCTTGGCCTCCTCGGCGAACCACAGCAGGAAGTCGGCGGCGTAGCCGACCTCGATGCGGGCCGCCCGCAGGGGCTTGCCCTGCTCGGAGGTCATCAGCTTGGCGAGGTCCTCACGGCGCTCCAGCATCAGGTGGTACGCGGCGTACAGCTTCTCGGAACGCTGGTAGGCGGTCAGGCCGGCCCAACCGTCGAACGCCGCGGCGGCGGCCTCGATGGCCCGCCGGGCGTCGGCGGCTCCGCCGTCGGCCACGTGGTCCAGCACCTTGCCCGTCGCAGGATCGGTCACGGCGAAGGTCGCCCCGCTCGCCGCCGCCTGCCATTGCCCATCGATGTACAGCACGGCGCGCAGGTTAGTTGGCGGGCCCGACCGGCGGGGTCGGGACGACGCCGACCGGAGGCAGGCACGGCAGACCCGGCGGGGTCGGCGGGGTCGGCGGCCGGCGGTCGGCGGGGTCAGCGATCGGCGACGGCGCGTTCGGCGGCGATGACCGTGTTGCGCAGCAGCATGGCCACCGTGGTCGGGCCGACCCCGCCGAGGCGCGGGGTGACCCACGACGCCACCTCGGCCACGTCGTCGGCCACATCGGCGAGCAGCTTGCGACCCGACCAGCTGATCCCACCGTTGACGACCACGGCGCCGGGCCGCACCATGTCGGCCGTGATGAAGTCGGGGATGCCCACCCCGGTGATGACGATGTCGCCCTGGCGGGTGTAGGCGGCGAGGTCCTTCACCCCGGAGTGCACCACGGTGACCGCGGCGTCGGCCCCCGGGCCCTTGGCCGACATCAGCAGCGCCATCGGGCGGCCCAGGGTCGGCCCGCGCCCGACCACCACGACATGGGTGCCTGCGGTGGGGATGCCGTAGTGGATCAGCATGGCCTGGATGCCGGCCGGGGCGCAGGGCACCGGGGCCTTCTCGCCGAGCACCAGCTTGCCGAGGTTCTCCGGGTGCAGGCCGTCGGCATCCTTGGCCGGATCGATGGCCGAGAGCACCTCGTCGAGGTCGTAGCCGGCCGGCAACGGCAGCTGCACCAGGTAGGCGTGGACCTCGGGATCGGCGTTGAAGGCGGCCACCGCGTCGAGCAACGCTGCCTGGCCGGCATCGCCGGGCAGGTGACGGTGGTGGGAGCGGATCCCGACTGCGGCACAGGTCTCGTGCTTCTTGCCGACGTAGCCGGCCGAGGGTGCATCGTCGCCGACCAGGATCGTGCCGAGACCGGGCACGACACCGGCCGGGGCGAGCGCTGCGACGCGGCGGCGCACGTCGTCGAGAACGGCATCGGCGACCGGTTGACCGGCGAGGAGGGAGGCCATGGGCATCAGCCCTGTGTAGCACCACCGCCGCCGCTCGGCCTACACCCCTCCGACTGCGCGATGCCCCGTACCGGCGCCGGGGGCCTGCCACGGCTCAGGCGTCGGCGGGGCGGATGACGCCGGCGCGGTCGAGGGCGTCGATCTGCTCGGCGTCGTAGCCCAGCTCGGCGAGCACCTCGTGGCTGTGCCGCCCGAGGTCGGGGGCCGGGCCGCGCACCGCGATGTCGGCACCGGCGATATGGAACGGGGTCGCCACCGTGCGGAACGCGAACCCGTGGACGGGGTCCTGCACCGGGGCGAACACCCCCAACGCCTCGGCCTGGGGGTCGGCGATCACGTCGGGCAGCAACTGCGCCGGCGCCCAGATCACCCCGGCCTCGTCGAGGCGGGTCGCCCACTCGGCGAGGGTGCGCGCCGCGAAGATCTCGTCGATGGCGGCGATCAGCTCGGCGGCGTGGCCCAGCCGGGTGGTCACGTCGGCGTAGCGCTCGTCGAAGATCCACTCGGTGCGGTCGGCGGCCACGCAGAAGCTGTCCCAGTAGTCGCGCGGCCCGGGCATGCACAGCGCCACCCACCGGTCATCCGCACAGCGGTACCGGCAGGTGAGCGGGTTCGGCCAGTCGGCCCGGGCGGGTTTCGGTGGCTGGGCACCGTCGATGAGGGTCATCGACAGGTCGCTGGCCAGCGTCCACGCCGCCACCTGGAACAGCGCCACCTCGACGCGCTGGAACCGGTCGGTCCGGTCGCGTTCGCGCAGCGCGGTCAGTACCGCCGACAGCAACGCCAGGGCGGTGGTGTGATCTCCCTGGCCCGGCCGGAACGCCGGCGGCGGGCCTCCCGGTTCGCCGATGACCGAGGACACCCCTCCCCGGGCGAAGAACGCCGTCCAGTCGTAGCCCGGCTTGCCGGCCAGCGGCCCGGTGCTGCCGTACCCACCGAGCGAGGCGTACACCAGCCTCGGGCAGGACGCCTCGAGGTCCTCGGCCCGCAGCCGGTAGCGGGCGAGACGGTCCTCGGTGAGGTTGGTGACGAAGATGTCGGCCCCGGCGGCGAGCCGGTGCACGATGTCCACCCCGTCGGACCGGCCGAGGTCGACCACCACCGAGCGCTTCCCCCGGTTGTCGACCGTGAAGTACCCGTCCGGATGTGGCCCCGGACCGGCGGTGGGATCGATGGGCCGATGCGCGCCGCGCAGGATGTCGCCCGTGGGGGGTTCGACCTTGACCACGTCGGCGCCGAGATCGGCCATGATCGCCGCCGCCGACGGCGCGGCGATCATGTTGGCCACCTCGACGACCCGGACTCCCGACAACGGACCTGCCATGGCGCGACCGTAGCGGCACCCGGGCGGGGCCCGCCGCCGGTAACGTCGGGCCGTGCGGGTGGTGTGCTGGAACCTCCGAGGCGGCACCGACGCCAAGTGGGACCTGCTGCGCGGTCTACGACCCGACGTGGCCGTGCTGCCGGAGGCGGCGCGCCGCCCCCGACGGCTCGAACCGTCGCTGCTCGAGGCCGCCCCGAGCTGGCACTGGGTCGGCCGCAACCCGGCCAAGGGCCTCGCGGTCGCCACCTTCGGGGCCGAGTCCGGCACCCTGGCCCCCGACGCGACCGGGCGCTGGTCGGTGGCGGCACGGCAGGGGTCGCTCACGGTGCTGGGGATCTGGTCCTGTCCCACCGGCGGGCAGTACGCGCTCGAGGTGGAGCGGGCCCTCGACGCCCACGCCCGCTGGCTCGACCCCGATGGAGAACTCGTCGTGGCGGGCGACTTCAACGTGGCCGGCCGTGGTACCGCGCCGCCGTCGGCGGCCACGGCCCGGCTGTTCGCCCGCCTCGGCCGGCTCGGGCTCACCAGTGCATACCATACGGTATGGCATGAGGCGCCCGGCGCGGAGTCGACGGCCACCTACTTCCATCACCGCGACCCCGAGCGACCCTTCCACATCGACTTCTGCTTCGTGTCGGCGTCGCTGCGCCGAAGACTGGCCGGCGTCGAGGTCGGCTCGTTCGAGGACTGGGTCCGGCCCGGGCACTCCGACCACTGCCCGCTCGTCGTGGAGTTCGACCCGGCGCCGGCCCGGCGCGCACGCACCGCACCGGCCGCACCGGCTGCGCCACCTGCACCGGCTGAACCGGCTGAACCGGCCGCACCGGCCGCACTGGCCGGCGGGCACGAGCGGCACGACGGGCTTTCACCCGGCACCGGCGGGCGTTAGATTCCGCCGTCGGGAGCGGGCGCTTCGCCCGGACCCGTCTCCGCGTCGGGAGACGACGCCACCGGGCGGCGCACCGACACCGCAGAACGGCCCCAGGGGGACCGATGACCGAATCCGGGGCGGAACGCCCGTACACCCTCACCGACGAGGTCCGAGCGATCCTCGACTCGGTGTCCACCGCAACCATCACGTCGCAGCTGCAGCGCCGTGGCCTGCGCAACTGCTTCCTCAACGGCCTCAAGCCCACCCGGCCGGGTGCCCGGCTGCTGGGCTACGCCCACACCGTGCGCTACGTCGCCCTGCGCGAGGACCTGCAGAAGCAGCAGGGCCTGATGAACGCCCAGCGACGCGCCGTGGAAGCCATTCAGCCCGACGAGGTGCTGGTGATCGAAGCCCGCGGCGAGGCCCATGCCGGCACCATCGGCGACATCTTCACCATGCGGGTCAAGGCGCTCGGCGGGACCGGGGTGATCACCGACGGCGCGCTGCGGGACTCCCCCGCCATCCGTGCCATCGACCTGCCGGTGTACCACCAGTCGTCGCACGCCGCCACGCTCGGCAAGCTGCACCTACCGTGGGAGACCCAGACCGTGGTCACCTGCGCCGGGGTCACCGTCGTGCCGGGTGACGTGCTCGTCGGTGACGACGAAGGGGTGGTGGTCATCCCCGCCGCGCTCGTCGAGGAGGTCGCCCGCGACTCCGCCACGATGGAGATCGAGGAGGAATGGGCCCTCGAGCGGGTCGCCGCCGGGGAGAGCTCGGTGGGGACCTTCCCCATCTCCAAGGACCGCCGCCCCGAGTTCGAGGCCTGGCTGCAGGCCCGGGGCTGACAGGAAACGAGAACCGCCATGGCCCGCCGCTCCATCGACATCGACTCCTTCGCCCACGTCAACCCGATCCCGGCCGCGTCCCGGGTCGGCCCGTTGGTGGTGTCGAGCATCATCCCGCCGTTCAATCCCGGCGAACGCAAGGTCCCCAAGGACTTCCAGGACTGCGTGCGCAACATCTACCTGCACATGGGCCAGATGCTCGACGCCGCCGGCGCCGGTTGGGAACACGTCGCCAAGATCACCTTCCATGTGAGCGACCTCGAGTTCCGGGAGCAGCTCAACGACCAATTCGTCGAGCACTTCCCCGACCCGGCGTCACGGCCGGCCCGCTACACGGCGTTGTCCCAGGGCGGACCCAAGGTGTCCGCCGAGTTCATCGCCTACGTCGAGGACTGACGGCCGGGAGCCGACGCGCGGGCCGCTCGGAAGGCCCGGGCGTCGGCGAGGGCACGGTCGATGAAGGTGTCGGTCGAACCGGCGACCGACACCGGCGAGAACGCCGCGTCGAGCCCGGCCTCGCCGAGCGCGGCAACGACCTCGGGTCGCTCGCCGAGCACCACCCGCAGCGGCCGACCGTCGGCCAGCGCCTCGGTGCAGGCCTGCTCGACCGACCGCTGGGCCTCGAGCCGGCCCAACGCCGGGGCCAGCGCCGCGGCCGCCGCCTCGGCGTAGAGCAACCCACCGGTACGGGCCAGGTTCGCGGCCATCGCCGTGGGAACCGGTTCGAGGTGCTCGAGCACGTCGACCAGCCACGTCACCGCCGACCCGCTGCTGCGCAACGCCGCGATGAGCGGCAGCCACTCGGCGTGCCACGCGCCTGCGGCCCGTTCGTGCTCGTGCGCCATCGACGCGAGCAGGGTGGCCACCTCGCCCGGCACGGTCCGGGCCGCCGCCAGCACCGACACCGCCGCCACGGGGTTGCGCTTGTGGGGCATCGCCGACGAGCCGCCCCGGCCGGCAGCGGTGTCGCGCACCTCGGCCACCTCGGTCTGCGCCAGCAGCACGACATCGGCCGCCACCTTGGCCGCCGCGCCGGCGACCAGGCCCAGCACCCCGGCCAGCTCGGCGATCCGGCTGCGCTCGGTGTGCCACGGCAGGACCGGCTCGGCCAGGCCCACACGACGGGCGAACGCCGCGAGCACCGCCGGGCCCGACGGACCGTAGACCGACAGGGTCCCCACCGCGCCGCCGAGCTGCACCGCCGGCAGCTCCGCCAGGGCCCGCTCGGCCCGCCGCCCGGCGGCGACCAGGCCCGACGTCCAGCCGGCGGCCTTCAGCCCGAAGGTGATGGGGGCGGCGTGCTGACCCAGGGTCCGGCCGGCCATGGCCAGGTGGCGGTGGGTGTCGGCCAGCTGCGCAGCACGGTGCACCGCCCGGCGCAGATCGGCGACCAGCACGGCGAGGGCCGCCCGGCTGACCAGCATGGCCGCGGTGTCGACGATGTCCTGGCTGGTCGCGCCACGGTGCACCAACTGCGCCGCGGCCGGATCGACCGCGGCCACCGCGGCGGACAACGCCCGCACCAGCGGGATCACCGGGTTGGCCCCGTCGACGGCACCGCGGCCCAGCGCCTCGACATCGAAGGCCTCGGCCCGGCACGCTGCGGCCACCACGGCGGCGTGCGCGGCGCTACCCAGGCCGACGTCGGCCTGAGCCGCGGCCAACGCCGCCTCGGCGTCGAGCATGGCCTGCAGCCATGCCGCATCGGTGGTGGCGGCGAAGACGCCGCCGCGGGACAGCACAGGGCCGAACAGGCCCCGGTGGCTCGTCGTCGGTTCGTTCACAGCGCGAAGAACACGGTCTCGTCCTCGCCCTGCAGACGCATGGCGAGGTGGTAGCCGTCCTCGGTGGCGGTGGCCACGAGCGTCGGGCGTCGGGCCGGCTCGACCAGCTCCGCGAGCACCGGGTCGGCGGCGTTGGCCTCGGCCTCGTCGGCGAAGTAGATCCGGGTCACGACCCGGTCGAGCAGGCCGCGGGCGAACACGGACACGGCAAGGTGCGGCGCCGCCCGACGGCGGCCGGCAGCGGGCACCGGTCCCGGTTTGACGGTGTGGATCGCCCATCGGCCGTCCTCGTCGGTGGGGCACCGACCGAAGCCGACGAAACCGGCCGGTACGGCGGCATCGCCGGTGCAGGTCTGCCAGGTCTCCACCACGGCATCGGGCACCGGGTCGCCGTTGCCGTCGGTGACCGTGCCGCGCACCCAGATCCCCCCGACCGTACCGACCGGTACGACAAGGGCCTCGTCGGGATCGCCGAGGGCGAGGTGCAGGAACGGGCCGACGGTCTGCGACGGCGACACGCCGAAGGTCGCACCGCTGGTCATCACCGTCGGCCGGTGGTGCGCCGAGTCGGGCTGTGCGTGGCCGGGCTGTGCGTGGCCGGGCTGTTCCAGGTCAGCCATGGTCGTCCTCACCGGGCTGTTCGAAGGGGACGGCGAGCGGGCCGCGCAGCACGATGTCCCAACGGAACCCCAACGCCCACTCGGCCTCGGTCAGGTCGTGGTCGTAGGCGCTGACCAGCCGCCGGCGGGCCGCCGGATCGGGGATGGCCCCGAGGATGGGGTCCTGGAAGAACAGCGGATCGTCGGGGAAGTACATCTGGGTCACCAGCCGCTGGCTGAAGGACCGGCCGAACAACGACACGTGGATGTGCGCCGGGCGCCAGGCGTTGGTGTGGTTGCCCCAGGGGTAGGCGCCGGGCCTGACGGTGAGGAACCGGTAGCAGCCCTCGGCGTCGGTCACCGTACGGCCGGCACCGGTGAAGTTCGGGTCGAGCGCCCCCGGCCAGCGGTCACGGTCGTGGCGGTAGCGGCCCGAGGCGTTGGCCTGCCAGATCTCGATGAGGGTGTCGGGCACCGGTCGACCGTCGGCGTCGACCACCCGTCCGGCCACCACGATGCGCTGACCCACCGCCTCACCGCTGGGCCCGCGGGTGAGGTCGGCGTCTCCTGGACGCACCCGGTCGGCCCCGAACAAGGGCCCGGTCAGCTCGTGCAGCCCCGGGGGCAACGGCACCAGCGGACGGCTCGGTGCCCGCCCGCCCGTACTGCGGTAGGCCGGGCTGGCCAGCGGCGCATTGGTTCCCGGCGCGGGCGGGGCGTACCCGGCCGGCAGCCCGGCGGGTTCGGGTGTGGTCATCACCGCCTCCTTCCCCGGCAGCGGGATGCAACCCGCCGGTCCGGTCCCCTCGCAGCACTCACCGTCGCTCGAAGGGTAGCCCGACGTAGATCTCCGCCAACGACGTGGCTGCCGCCACCGACGTGGTCACCTGCTCGAGCTCGGCGAGCTGCAGCTGCCGGGCGAAGCGGTCGCCGCCGTCGAAGCGGTGCAGCATGGCGGTCATCCACGCCGAGAACCGTTGGATGCGCCACACCCGGCGCAGGCAGACCGCCGAGTAGCCGTCGAGGCCGCGCGGGTCCCCACGGCGCAGGAACCGCTCCACGGCGTCGGCGAGCACCACCACGTCGGCCACCGCCAGGTTCAGGCCCTTGGCCCCGGTCGGCGGCACGATGTGGGCCGCGTCACCGGCGAGGAACAGCCTGCCGTGGCGCATCGGCGAGGCCACGAACCCCCGCATGGCGGTGATGGCGGTCTCGAGGATCGGTCCCTGGCGCAACTCGAAGCCGGCGTCGGTGGGCAGGCGGGTCGCCAGCTCGTCCCAGATGCGTTCGGCCGGCCAGTGCCCGACGGTGTCGTCGGGGGCCACCTGGAGGTACAGCCTGGTGATGGTGGGCGAGCGCATGCTGTAGAGGGCGAACCCCCGCTCGTGGCTGCTGTAGATCAGCTCCTCGGTGGTGGGCGGGGCCTCGGCCAGGATGCCCAGCCAGGCGAAGGGGTAGTTCCGTTCGGCCACCTCGAGCGCCCCGGCCGGCACCGAGGCCCGACTGACCCCCTGGAACCCGTCGCAGCCGGCCACGATCGCAGCGTCGAGCCGATGGGATCGGCCATCGGCCCGGTAGGTCACCGACGGGCGGTCACCGTCGGCGTCGTGGATCACGACGTCGGACACCTCGAAGTGCAGCGCCCCGCCACGGTCCAGCCACGAGGCGATGAGGTCTCTGACCACCTCCCGCTGCCCGTAGACGGTGATGTGTCTGCCGGTCAGGGCCTCGAAGTCGATCCGTCGGCGCTGCCCGCCGAACGCGAACTCCACCCCACGATGGATCATCGCCTCCCGGTCGAGCCGATCGGTGAGGCCCAGCTCCCGCAGCAGCTCGACCGTGGGAAACTCGAGGACCCCGGCCCGCACCCGGCCCTCGACGTGGGCGCGGCTGCAGTCCTCGAGGATCACGCAGTCGATCCCGGCCCGGGCGAGGAGATGGGCCAGCACCAGACCGGCCGGTCCGGCCCCGATGATGGCGACCTCGGTGCGCTCGACGACGACCGTCACGGCCGGACACCGGTCACGACCCGACACCCGCCATGCCGAACGCCCGGTCCATCGGCCACCTGCAGGCCGGCCGTCACGGCCGCCGGCGTGCGCACCCGGCCCACCCGGTCACGCCGTGCGCCACGGCTTGGCGGTGGCGCGGACCCGATCGAGGCGGCGTTCGTCGAACGGCGCCTGCATCATCGCCGGATAGCCCGTCGGCTGCAGCGGGGAGGGCAGCCCGAGAGCCCGCTGGACCACGATGTCGCTGTAGTACCCGGTGTAGGCCTGCACCAGCAGGGCGTCGAAGGCGTCGGGCGCGTCGGTCTCGACCGAGCGCAGCACGCCGTCGCGACCGTCGCCGTCGAGCCCGGCGAAGCCGTCGGGATGGCCGGCTGCAGCGACGCGGATCCGGGCCAGCGCGGCCAGCACCGGGGGGCGCAATGCCGGCGACTCGGCCAGATAGCGGTCGACGGCGGCAGCCGCTGCGGTGTCGCCCGCAGCGGGCATCGTGCCGTCACCGGGCAGCAGCCGGTCCAGCACCGCACCCAGCAGGGCCAGGTCGCCGGCGGTGAGCACGGCACCGTGCCCACCGCTGCTCGGTCGGGACGGTTCGACGGGCGGGTTCACCGCGCCACCTCCTCGAAGTGTTCGATCAGCCAGTCCGCGCTGCGGCGGGCGAGCGCCTGGATGGTGGAGGTCGGGTTGACCGGGGCGGAGGTGACGAACACGCTGCCGTCCACGACGAACAGGTTCCCGACGTCGTGGCAGCGGCCCCAACGGTCCACCACCGACGTGGCCGGATCGTCGCCCATGCGGGTGGTGCCCATCAGGTGCCAGCCCGACACCCGCGTGAACGGATCGACCGTGACGGTGTGGGCACCGCAGGCCTCGAGCAGCTCGGTGGCCCGGGCCACCCCGTGCTCGAGCAGTACCCGGCTGTTGTCGCTCAGCGTGTAGGTGACCTTCGGGGCGGCGATGCCGTGGCCGTCGGTCTCGGTGGGTGAGAGCGTCACCCGGTTGTGGGCCTCCGGCAGGTCCTCGGCGATCACCACCACCGTCACCCCGTGGGAGAACAGCGCCCGGTGCGCCTCGTGATGGGCCGCGCCCCACGGCAGTCGCTTGCCGGGCCCGTCGCCGAGTGCCAGGCCGAGCGGCAGGTCGTGACGCACCACCTGCAGGGTGAAGCCCCGCGTGGCCCCGCGGTCCGGGTCGGTCTCGTAGAACTCCTGGCTGTGCAGCAGCGCCCCGTTCGGACCGCGTTCGGTGTCGAGGCGCTGCGGGAAGATGCCCTTCACCGTGGCCACCGGGTGGAACATGAAGTTGCGTCCCACCTGGTCGCTCGAGTTGGCCAGGCCGCCGGGGAAACGGGCCGAGACCGAGTTCAGCAACAGCCTCGGCGTGCCCACCCCGTTGGCACCGAGCACCACGACCCGGGCCGGTTGCACCTGGAGATGGCCGTCGCGGTCGTAGTAGACGACCCCGTCGACCAGCCCGGTGTCGTCGACGGTGAGCTCGCGGACCCGCGCCCGGGTGATCAGCTCGGCACCGAGCGCCAATGCGTCGGGCAGGTAGGTGACGTGGGCGCTCGACATCGCCCCGACGGGACACCCCAGGTCGCACGGCCCGCAGCCGTTGCACGCCGCCCGGGCGGTGTCGCGGGGAGCGGTGATCATCGCCACGTCCGAGGGCCACCAGTGCCAGCCCAGCCGCTCGAGGCCGCCGACCACGGCCTCGCCGGCCGCGCCGAGCGGCAGCGGGCGGTCGCTGCGGGGAAGACGGGGCGGGTTGGCGGGGTCGCCGTTGAGGCCGGTCACGCCGATGGCTGCATCATTGGCCTCGTAGTACGGCTCGAGCTCCCAGTAGTCGAGCGGCCAGTCGTGGCCGACCCCGTCGAGGCTGCGCACCCGGAAGTCCGACGGCCTGAAGCGCGGGAAGTGGCCGCTCCAGTGGATCGTGCTGCCCCCGACGGCGTTGAACATCAGCGGATCGACCGGGGTGTCGGTCACATCGACCGGATAGTCCTCGGGCAGCCGGCGCACGTTCGGATCGCGGTTGAACACCGACTGGCGGAAGCGCTCGGCGTCGATGCGGTTCTGCGGGTAGGCCGACGGATCGATCCAGTCGCCCTGCTCGAGCACCACCACCCGCAGACCGGCGCGGGCCAATGCCCAAGCCGCAGCGGCGCCGGATGCGCCGGCACCGACGATCACGACGTCGGCCGGCGCGCTCACCCCGTCCGGTCCCGGCTCGGCCATCGCGCTCTCCCGATCGTTCGTCGAGCGTTGCTCCGTCCCGCCGCGGTGGCGCACCCCGGCAACGCGCCGGTCATGCTGCCATGCCGACCCGGTCGGCGCTCGTTCAGATCGCCCCGTCGACCCCGAGCAGGGCGCGCATCGCATCGGCCACGAGCGCGAACTGCTCGGCCCCGAGCCGCTCGACCACCGAGCGTCGCAGGAACTCGGCATGATCGGCCGAGGCCCTCCGCACGACGTCGAGACCCGTCCGGGTGAGCTCGAGCCACACCAGCCGGCGGTCGTGAGGGTCGGCGCGCCGGGCGACGAACCCGCTGCGTTCGAGGCGATCGGCGAGCTTCGTGAACCCACCGCTGGAGTAGGAGACCTCGCCGGCGAGCTCGCCGGAGGTCTGCCGACGGCCCGGACAGCGGCTCAGCTGGAACAGGACCTCGAAGGACTGGAGGTCCAGCCCGTGCCGGTCCGCCAGCGCACGTCGTGCTGCGGCGTTGACGCGGGCGCAGGCCACCACCAGCACCGTCCAGTCGCCGATGACCGCATCGTCACGGGCGTCGGGTCCGTCGACCACCTCGCCGGACCCGACGACCCCGGTCACGAACCCATCCAGACGATCGTCGG
>CAIXPF010000091.1 GCA_903921205.1 uncultured Acidimicrobiia bacterium
GATGCGCGGAGAGACAATCCGGCGAGGCCTCCCCGAGGGTCGGCCAGGCGCTCGACCACACCACTCCGCTGGCCCACCCCAAGAGACCTTCACGCACGCAACCCCTTGCCACAAAACGCCGTACGCACGCCGCAAAACGCGAACGCCCCGGCCGTGTGGCCAGGGCGTTCACTCTTAACCTGCAGGCGCGCCAGTTTCGCGCGCGCCTCTTGAAGTAGTCCTGAGCCGACGCCGTTCGCACCCCCGGAAGGCCGCCCACCAGAGAACTTCCCGATCCTCTGGATGGAACTAACCCGATGACGGGCTCCCAAGCGTCTCTCCTGAAACAACTTAGGGTGCCGTCAGTGGGGGCTGCCGGAAAGTCCTCGGATCCCCGGTCACATCCGTCCGACTCAAACGGCGAAGGCGATCGGAGCGCGATCGGTCGACCCGGCGGCACTAATCCCTCCTGTGACGGACCCCCGGAAGCCCTCGGCGTGAGCACTGCTCCGCCGGGGGCTCGTCATCTCGCCACGAGCCTCTGCCAGCCGTTCCTTGGCCGGGCCGACGAGATTGCCGGGAATGCCATTGCCGGCCCAGGTGTGCTCCAGCGCCCAGGTCTGCAGCGTGGCGAGCACAAGCAGATCCAGCATGGCCACGCGCGGGTTCGGTCCCACCGCGATGTCGAGTGAGGCGCCCATTCCGTTGCGCAGGAACGCGAGGCTGTTCATCCGCGCCGATGCGTCGATCCCGGGCGTCGACTGGATCGAGATCATCGACTCCCCGAGCGCGGTGTTCCAGTCGTCCGACATCGACATCACGACCGACTGCAGCATCTGCGGGTCGGCGCTCGGCATCGGCCCGGCGGCCGCGGAAGCGGCCTTCGCGTCCGGTCGGGGTCCCGTCGCCGCGCAACCCGCGAGCGCCAAGGCCGCGGGAAGGACGCACGCGGCGGCGCATCGGGCCCGGGCGGTGGCGTGCATGGTGACCATCGGAACCTCCCGGCTCAGAAGCTGAGGTTGATGCCGAGCTGCCCGCCGAACACGGTGGTGTCCGTCATGGCGAGGCCGTTGAACGAGACGTAGGCCGTCCAGCCGCCGATGCTCGCGAACTCGAGCCCCGCCTCGAAGCTCGCGCCGTACTGGTCGTCGGCACCCTCCGAGAAGGTGAACACCTGCGCGCCGCTGAACCCGTTCGTGGCGGATTCCGACCAGCTTCCGAGCGGCACCTGCGCGATGAATGCCGCGCCGAGGTAGGGCGTGAGCCGGTCCGCGCCGAGGCCGAACGTCTTCATCACGCGCGCACCGGCGGTGGGCTGCAGGAGGTTGGCGTCCTGCCCGGAGACCGTGAGGTTGAGGCTTCCCGCGCCCGTCTCGGCGTACCCGCCGCGGGTGTAGTAGCCGTACTCGAGCCCCACGTAGGGCTGCAGCGTCGCGGCGTCGCCGAGGTCGAGGTTGAGCCCGCCCTCGCCCCCGACCATGGCGCCCCAGACGTCGGCCGAGGACGTCGCGGTGCGCACGAGCCCGGGGATCTGCACGTTCCTCGTCTGGTCCGCGTAGTTGTAGCCCGCCATCGCGTAGCCCTGGGCGTAGCAGTGGCCGTCCTCGGGCGACCAGCTCGTATACCCACCGAAGCTGACGCCGTTGAGCGAGGTCTGCGTGTTCCCGAGCGTGCTGTCGATGGTGAGGCTGCCCGGGGTGTAGCCCACGAACGCGCCGGCCAGCAGGCCGCCGTCGAGCGAGGCATCCGCGCCGACCATGACGCCGCCCATGGCCGCCGAGTAGTCGCCCTGGGCGTACGACTGCCCGTTGACGCTCGACGAGAAGCCGTATCCGCGGGCCCAGACCCGCGCGCCGGACTGCGGCGACCCGCCGTTGATGCCGGCGCCGATCGCCAGCGGTTCGGAGACGGCCTCGGTGGACGGCGTGACCTGCGTCAGCGAGCATTCGTAGGAGCCCCTGTCGTCGGACGCCGAGGAACCCATGCCGATCCCGCCCCCGCCGGCTGCGGGCGCCGCCGTGCCGCCACCGGTGCGCAGCTGCATGAGCCTCAGGCGCGCCACCTGGCCCGCCTGGCTCATGGAGTCGAACATCGTGTTCGGGAGCGCATCCGGGTTCCCGGGCACCGCCGCGGTCACCACCGCGCCCGGCAGCACGCCCGGGCTCAGGAGGAGCAGCGAGGTGCCCACGTACTGGCCGTCCGGGGTCTGGCCGGGCAGCTGCATGATCGAATTGACCGAGTTCACGGCGTTCCGGATCGTGACGTTGCTCACCGTGCCGATGTTGGTCGACGTCGAGCCGCCTCCGGCGATCGTCGGGCTCGGCGCCCCGGTGATCCGGAACACGCCGGATCCTGCCGCCCCATCCGTCGCGATCCACTCGAACTGCGCGCCCGACGAATCGACGTTCGGGCCCGTCGTGCTGAGGGTCTGCACGGTGGACTGGCCGTTCAGCGGATCGATGATCGTGAGCGTGAGCTGGCCCGGCGTCGCGTCGGCGACGACGGTTCCCGAGAGGACCGTGTAGCTGACGGGACCGGCACCGGTCGCCGGTACCAAGGGTCCGCCCGACACGGTCGCGTCGTAGATCAGGTCCATCGACGCCCGGTCGAGCCCATCGAGGAGGGACCCCGCCTCGAGCCGGTCCGCGGTTCCCGTTCCCGCGAAGAGCAGCGACTCGATGAAGGCGTTGGCGACGAACGCGCTGCCCGTCGTCTGCAGCGTGCCCCGCGAGGAGCCGTTGCCGAGCTGGATCGTCCCGTTGAAGCCGCCGGCGTCGCCGAGCTGCCCGACCGTGCCGGGCCCGCCGAGGAGGCCTCCGTTCCCGAGGATGCGCTGCTGCGCCGTGGCGCCGTTGAGCGACAGGATGCCGCCCTGGTCCAGCACGATGGACTCGGTGCCGGTCAGGTTGCTGGTTGCCGCCGTGTTCAGCTGAAGGCGCTCCAGCGTCAGGTCGCTGACTCCCGTGTCGATGTCGCCGTTCCAGTTCAGCTGCTGGGTGCCGGTTGCACCGCGCAGCAGCAGGTTGGCCCCCAGATCCATCGTCTGCGAGGTACCAGTGGTGATGGAGTTCGCGAGGGTCAGGGTGGATTGGCCCAACACCTCGAGACCGCTGCTGCCGATCGCGTTGGCGGTACCAATGGTTGCCTGAACGCCATCGAGCTGCAGACGGCCGCCGTAGGTCGATCCTGTTGGGCTGAATGTGATCTGTCCGTCGCCCCCAAGGATCACGTTTCCGGTAAATCCTGGGGCCAACGCGCCGGTCAAGGCCAGCGTGCTGCCAAAA
>CAIXPF010000092.1 GCA_903921205.1 uncultured Acidimicrobiia bacterium
ACGCCCCGACCGAGCACCTGCAGGTCGTCCTCGGTGGCCAGCGCGGCCGCGATCGGCCCGATCTCCTCCTTTACCAACAGGTTCGGCTTCAGGCTCGGGTCCGCAAGATCGAGCTCCTCCAGTTTCTGGGTCCATTTATAGCTTTCCACCTCGAGAAACTTGTAGACGCCTTTTTGGACCATTCGAGCTGCCACGTGGGCGCTTTGGCCGTTTCGGTACGACGTAGCAGCCTGGCGGTTGAGGGATTGAATGAGGATCTGGTCGGTGTCGGGGTCGACGATCGCCACGATGGTCGAGCCGGTCAGGGTTTCGACGCTGAACCCCGCGCCGTAGCCGGTCGACATGGCCGTGTCGAACGCGCTGGCCGCCGCCATCTGCTGTTTGATCTGCCATGCCGCCGGGTTGGCCAGCAGCGCCGCGGTGTCGGGATCGACGGCCTTGCCGTCGATCGCTGCTGCCACCATGGCCGTGGACTGCTCTGGAGTGCACACCCGCCACACAGGCGTTGTCCCGTTCCCGCCGCAGTACCGCACCCACTTCACCAACGACGTCGTGATCTCGGGGATCTCCTTGCCGACGGGGTTCAGGACCAAACGGACCGATTGCCCGACCTGCTCGCCGTGGGTCCCGGCCGCGACCGCGTCGAGGCCGAGCGAACGTTGGGTCGAACGCGTTGCCGTCACCAGCAACGGGTGCAGGGGAGCCGGTGCGGACCAGTGGCGGTTGAACGCGCCGAGCGCGGTGTCGATGCGTCCGCCGACCTTGCCGAGGTCGTTGAGCGCGTCGTCGGCCGTGTCGTAGTCGTTCTTCGAGGTGGCGGTGAACACGTTCGGCAGGTCGTAAGCGACAAGTGGCGCGCCGGCGTTCGCCGTGCGGTCGAACTTCGCCACGAGGTTGCCGGGCCCCAGCCTCGACGCGCTCTCGCCCTCCACGACGTTGTTGAAGTGCTCCACCAGGATGCCGGCAAGGTTCCACGTCGCGCCGGTGTCGGCCGGGGTGGGGTCGACGTCGGGGTCCTGGTAGAGCAGCCCCATCGTCGTGCCGTGTTCCTCGGTGACGTTGAGACCGGTCAGGGTCCAGGCATCGTCGTAGAGTCCGACGATCGACGCGCGGTCGAGCAGGTAGCCATCTGCGTTGCAGCCGGCGTCGGTGGGCGCGCACACCTGGTCGTTGCGCATCTGGGCGAGCCAGATCAGCCGCACCTGTTGTGCGGGGCCCCACGCGCCGGAGCGGTAGATCATCTGGCCGCCGAACGCCACCCGCTCGCCGGTGGTGGGGTCGCTGACCAGGTTGAGGGGCAACCACCACCGGTTGTCGTGGGCGTCGACGATGCCATAGATGTCGCGCAGGTCCTCGGCTGGCGGCCGCGAACCGGCCGGTATGGTGATCTCCAGCATCGGCACGAGTTGGATGTCGTTCTTCGAGTTGTTGACGTCGCGTAGCTGGCCCGACACGTCGGTGGGCCAGTCCAGCCAGTTCAGCGCCGCCCGCAGGTGCTTCGGATCGGACGGACGGACCTGGAAGCGCACCAGGGTCGGCACCTGCTCGCCGGTGTCGAGACCATCGACGGTGAGCTGCAGTGGCTGCGCGGCGGTGTAGACCGCAGCACCCTTGACCGACGCCGAGGCATCGATGTGGTCGCGTACACCGTCGTCGTCGTTGTCGTCGTCGAACAGATCGGGCAGGCCGTCGCCGTCGGTGTCGTCGGCAGCGCCGTTCTTGTCG
>CAIXPF010000093.1 GCA_903921205.1 uncultured Acidimicrobiia bacterium
CCACCCACGGCCAGGCTGGTGTAGAGCACCCCGAGGGTCGTGGCCAACCCGTCCACCCCGAAGGTCAGCGCGGTGACGGTGGGCGCCAGGCCGATCATGCCGCCGTAACCCAGTCCGGCGACCAGCGCATAGAGCACCAGCAGCAGGTAGGAGCCACCGGCGAGGGCCCACAGGGCCAGGCTCGCGGCCAGCGCGGCGAAGCAGTACCGGAACACCCAGGCCGGACCCCGCCGCCGGCCGACGGCGGTGAGCACCAGTCGCCCCGACGTGCTGGTGATGCCGAAGATGCTCAGCAGCGCCGCAGCCCGACCGGTGTCCACGCCGGACGTGCGGGCGTAGCTGGAGAGGAAGACCAGCCCGATGTAGACACTCGGCGCCGCCAGCAGCAGGGCACCGTAGAGCCGGCGGAAGTCGCGGCGCCGGGCCAGCGCACCCATGGCCGCACCGAAGCCGCCAGGCGTACCGGTGCCGGCGCCGGGAGATCGGAACCCGGCGAAGACCAGCGAGGCCCCCAGCAGGACGGCTGCGGCAAAAGGGCCGTAGAGGCGGTAGGCCCACCGCCAGCCCCCTTGCCCTGCAAGGGCCGTGAGGACCGGGGCCATGGCCGCGGTGCCGATCCCCACGCCCGCCACCACCACCCCGGTCAGCACCGGGCCGCGGGCGCCGGCCCCCGCTGCGATCGAGGCCACCACCGGCACGTACACGCAGCCGGCCGCGACCCCGGCGAGCAGCCCGAACCCCACGAGGGCCAGCGGCAACGACGTGGCCAACGAGGTCAGCAGCAACCCGGCCGACAGCAGGAGGGCACCCACGCGCAGCACGAAGGCCGTCCCTCGGCGATCGGCCAACCTGCCGGTGAACGGACCCACCACGAACAGGCTCGCCGCGGCGACCGCCGGCAGCAGGGCCACGGCACCGCGGCTGACCCCGAGATCGGCACGCACCGGGTCGAGAACCGCACCGAAGGTGTAGACCGCGCCGAAGGTCACCACCTCGACCACGAACCCGGCGGCCACGTGCGACCACGACACGGTGCCCTGCGTGGGAGGCGCCGGCGACCCGGCGGGACCGGGGGTCACCGCGTCGGTCACCGACCGGCGAGGTGCTCGACGATGGCCGCGGCGACCACCGCACCGTTCTCCATGGGCCCGAAGTGGGTGAGGCCGTCGAACAGCTCGAGGCGTCCGTTGCCGAGGGCCTCGGCGATCAGCGGGGCCACCATCGGCGGCAGGTCGTTGCCCATGGCCACCTCGGCACCGGCGGCGACGACCACCGGGATGGTGATGGGGGCCACCTCGTCGAGCGGGCGACGCTCGTTCGACTCGTAGATCCGGGCCTCGATCTCGCCCGAACAGCTCAACCGGACCCGGCCGTCCTCCGCGGGATAGGTGCCGGTCTCCACGTAGGCCCGGACCGCGTCGGCCTCACAGTTCGCATAGGGCGGCTTCGAGCAGAACCGGGTCACGGCGTCGTCGACCGAGTCGAACTCCATCCGGCGGCGGCGTGAGGCCTCGATCAGCACGGTCGGGGCGCGGTCGGCGCCGAGCTCGGGCGGCACCATGACCGGCTCGAACACCCACAGCGCGCTGAACGTCCCCGGCCGGGCGAGCTCGGCCTTCAGCAGGGTCACCGCACCGAGCGAGTGGCCGGCGGCCACGATCGGCCCTCCACCGACGGCGTCCACCGCAGCGAGGACCTCGTCGACGAAGCGGCCGCGATCGACCGACATGGTGTCGTCGTGGGTGGGTGACGCCCCGTGGCCCCGGAAGTCGAGCCCGTAACAGTGGAACCGGCCACGCAGATGCGGGACCACCGTGGCCCACATACCGGCATTCAGGCCGTTGCCGTGGGTGAGCAGCAACGGCGGACCGTCACCACCGAAGTCGTGCAGGGCTGCGGTCGCGCCATCGGCGCCGGGGAGGAATCGAACGCTCATGCACCGCCGACCCTAGCCAGCGCGGCCCTCGCGCTCAGGTCCGCAGCGGGAGGGCCGGACGCGGCGTAGCGTCGACGCCGATGGAACGAACCGGGCCCTACCGGCTGCTGGATGCGGACGGAACCGTCCGGTCGAGCCAGACACCCGGACAGCTCGGCGGTCATCGCCGCAGCCGGATCTACGGACGGCTCGACTGCCCGGCCGCCCGGCGCGCCCTGGCCCGGGGCGGCTACCGCACCCATCGGGTGTTCTTCGCCGACGAGCCCACCGCCGTGGCCGCCGGGTACCGACCGTGCGCCGTCTGCCTGCCCGACGCCTACCGGGCCTGGCGGGGACGACGGCCACCGGGGATCGGGTGACCACTGCGACAACCGCTCGCGTAACATGCGCCTCTACCCGCAGGGCACACCGGCATCGCACCGGCAGACCCCGGACCCAGGGAGGGCCAAGCATGATCGACGTCGCCGTGAACGCTGCCGACATCGTCGCCGCGCTGCGGGAGACCGATGCCGAGTCGGAACGTCAGCGCCGGGTGAGCGACCGGGCGGTCGAGCTGATGCACGAGGCCGGCCTGACCCGCCTGATGAGTCCCCGCACCTACGGCGGCGACCAGCGTTCCCCCCGGGATCTGATCGAGGCCGAACGGATCGTGGCCCACGGCAGCCCTGCGGCGTCGTGGGTGCTGATGGTCTGCCAGGCCCACACCTTCATCGCCGGCCGCCTGCCACGCCAGGGCCAGGACGAGGTGTTCGGCTCGAACCCGGGCATGCTCATCCCCGGCGTCCCGTCCCGCCAGGGCACCTGCCGCAAGGTCGACGGCGGCTACGTCCTCGACGGCCGCTGGGCCTTCGCCAGCGGCGCCGACCACGGCGACTGGCTCATGGTCGGCAGCCGCGGCGTGCGCAACGAGGCCGGCGAACCCTGCCCCGGCATGCTGGTGGTCATCCCCCGCAGCGACGTGGTCATCGACGACACCTGGTTCACGCTCGGCATGCGCGGCACCGGCTCCAAGGACATCGTGCTCGAGAACACCTTCGTCCCCGCCCACCGGGCGGTCGACATGGCCGGCGCGTGGCTGGGTACCGTGCCCGGTGTCGAGACCCCGTTGTACCAGTTGCCCGTCGGCGGCACCCTGTCGACCATGCTGCTCGGCACGATCGTGGGCATGGCCGAGCGCGGTCTCGAGCTGTACATCGAGCAGGCCCGGACCCGACGCGATGCCTACACCGGCCAGGCGAAGGTCGACAGCGTCGGCATCCAGCGCCGGGTCGCCGAGTCGAAGGCCGAGATCGCCCACGCCTGGACCCTCGCCCTGCAGAACTGCGACCTGCTCGAGGACGCCATGCGCCATGCTCCGCCGATGCCCACACCCGACCGGGCCCAGGTGCGCTGGAACGCGGCGTATGCCGCCGACCTGTGCCGTCGGGCCTCGGAACGGCTCTTCGCCGGCGCCGGGGCCGGCGCGGCGCACGACAGCAACGTGCTGCAGCGGGCCTACCGAGACCTCAACACCGCCACCCACCACGCCACGCTGGACTTCGACACCGCGCTCGAGGTGCAGGGCAAGGTCCTGCTCGGCGTCGAGCAGGTGGAGGCCATGATCTGACCGCCCGAACGGTCAGGACCGTCGGCCGACCGGCCCGGCGGGATCAACCGGCCAACCGGGGCGAGGCGTCGGTGAAGCGGACCGCCGGGCTGAGATAGCCACCGGCGGCCACCACCGCGTCGCCCCACGGTGCGAGCCGCTCGACGACCGCGTCGAGGCGTTGGCCGATCACCGCCAACGACGGCTCCACCAGGTCATCGGTGCGTCGCTCGATCCGGTCACGCAGCGCGAACCCTTCGCTCGTGAGCCGATCACCGGCCAGCAGGCCGCGTGCGCGTAGGCGCTCCTCCCCCGCCGACAGCTCCTCGGTGCTCCACCCGCGCCCGGCGGTATGGGCCCTCGGGGCCAGGCCCCAGTACAGGTCCCCGAGCAGGCCGACCTCCACCGGGTCGAGGCCCTCGGCGGCCCAGGCGATGCTGTGCGAGTCGCCCCGGTACTCACGCAACGTGTCGGTGGCCCGCCACAACCGGGCCAGCGGCTCGTCCGGGACGTCGAGCGCGCGTTGACCGGCGAACAATGCCCGGCCCGCCAGCGGCAGCGGCGACGCCGCCTCGAGCAGCAGGTCCGCCACCTCGGCTGCCGCCGCGAGTTCGTCGGCACCGAAGGTACCGGCCGGTCCGGCGCCCAGCACACGGTGCAGTTGGGCCACGGCCCCGGCCTGGCGGGCCGCCCAGATCGTGGCGGCATCGGTGCGCTGCCAGCCGGCGGCGACCAGGGGCACCACCACCGCCGGGTTGAACACCGCGAACGCCGCGGCAACCACCGTTCCCGGCACCTGGCCGAGCACCGAGCCCCGCGCGGTGAAGTAGGCGCTGCGGTCGGGCAGCTCGGTACGACCGGCCCGCGCCGGGCTGGGGTCGAAGCCCAGGGCCGCGTAGTTGGCGTGGCATTCGGGAGCGAACTGCGCCTGTCCGGCGATCGGTTCGATGGCGGCGGCAAGCCGTCGGGCGGCCGGGATCGGTGACGTCGTCATGGCCCCGACGCTACCCCGGTACCGCCGGGGCGCTTGCCGGTCGGGCCGTGGCACGGAATACTCGCATCCGGCACGGGGAGGCTGCTGACGATGGACCGCGACGTACAGGACCTGGGGTTCGATCCCGACGAGCTGCGGGAGCGCTACCGCCGCGAGCGCGACCGGCGGCTTCGCGACAACGGGGCCGACCAGTACCTCGAGCTCACCGGCGACTTCGCGCGCTTCGCCGAGCACGATCCCTACGTCGAACCGGGCTTCACCCGCGACCCCATCAGCGACGACCTCGACATCGCCATCATCGGTGGTGGCTTCAGCGGCCTGCTCGCCGCGGCCCGCCTCACCGAGCACGGGGTCACCTCGTTCCGCATCGTCGAGGCCGGCGGCGACTTCGGCGGCACCTGGTACTGGAACCGCTATCCCGGCGCCCAGTGCGACACCGAGTCGTACTGCTACCTGCCGTTGCTGGAGGAGCTGGGCTACATGCCCAAGGAGAAGTACTCCTTCGCCGCGGAGATCTTCGAGCACTCCCAGCGCATCGGCACGTCCTACGACCTCTACGACCGGACCCATTTCCGCACCCGGGTCCGGTCCATCGACTGGGACGAGGAGCTGGGGCGCTGGCACATCCGTACCGATCGGGATGACGACCTGCGAGCCCGGTTCGTGATCATGGCGCTCGGTACCGCCACCCGGGCCAAACTGCCAGGTATCCCCGGGATCGAGGGCTTCGGTGGCCATGCCTTCCACACGTCGCGCTGGGACTACGCCTACACCGGCGGGGACACCAACGGTGCCATGACCGGCCTCGCCGACAAGCGGGTGGCCATCATCGGGACCGGCGCCACCGCCATCCAGTGCGTACCGAGGGTCGCGGCCGATGCGGGCCATCTCTACGTGTTCCAGCGCACCCCGTCGACGGTCGACTGGCGCCGGAACAAGCCGACCGACCCGCAGTGGTGGGCGTCGTTGCAGCCGGGCTGGCAGCGTGAGCGACGGGAGAACTTCGGTGCCCAGGCGGCAGGCCAGGCGGTCGAGATCGACCTGATCGAGGACGGCTGGACCGACATCTTCCGCACGGTGAGCGCCCCCAAGGGACCGGACCGCCCCCGCACCAAGGAGGAACGCAACCGGGTCGTCGAGCTCGCCGACTTCCGCAAGATGGAACAGCTGCGCGGCCGGGTGGCCGACACCGTGGCCGACACCGACACCGCCGAGGCGCTCAAGCCCTGGTACCGGGTCATGTGCAAACGGCCGACGTTCAACGACGAGTTCCTCACGGCGTTCAACCGCGACAACGTCACCCTGGTCGACGTCAGCGGGACCAAGGGCGTCGAGCGCATCACCGAACGCGGTGTGGTAGCCAACGGCGTCGAGTACGAGGTCGACTGCATCATCTACGCCTCCGGCTTCGAGATCTCCGCCGAGTTCCGGCGGCGGCTCGGGATCGAGATCAACGGCCGCGACGGCCAGTCGCTGTTCGACCACTGGTCCGACGGGCTCAAGACGCTGCACGGCTTCACCACCCGCGGCTTCCCCAACTGGTTCTACATCGGGATGTCCCAGAACGCGTTCAGCGTCAACATGACCTCGATGTTCGACGACCAGGCGCGTCACATCGCCTACATCGTCGCCGAGTCGATGCGCCGGGGTGCCCGCACCGTCGAGCCGTCGCAAGCCGCGGTCGACGACTGGATCGCCACGATCAACGGCTTCAAGGTGGGCGGCCTCGGCTTCCTCGAGGCGTGCACACCCGGCTACTACAACAACGAGGGCGCGCCCCAGGCCGGCAGCGCCTTCTTCGGCGCCTACACCCCGGGCACCAACGCCTTCAACGAACTGCTCGAGGCCTGGCGGGCCACCGACGAGTTGCCCGGCCTCGAACTGGCCTGACCCACCCGGCCGGGTCGAGCCGTCGGTCCGACCCGGCGGTCCGACCCGGTGGGCCCGCCGTACCGGTGGACCTGCCCGTGGTCAGGGGCGGGGCGCGGTCCCGACCACAGTCGTGCGATAGGCCTCGCGGCGCCAACCGTCGTAGTCGTTGAGGGCGTTGTGCTGCGTGGCCCGGTTGTCCCAGATGGCCAGCGTGTTCGCGGTCCAGCGGAACCGGCAGGTGAACGCCGGCTGGGTCGCATGGGCGGCGAGGAAGTCCAGCAACGGCTTCGATTCCTCCGGCGTCCAGCCGGCAAAGCGAATGGTGTAGGTCGGGTTGAGGTAGAGCGCCTTGCGGCCCGACTCGGGGTGGGTGACCACCAGCGGGTGCTCCTGCTCGGCGTAGGCCTCGTCGCTAGCGTGGATCCGCATGGTGCGGCGGTCCGCGGTGCGGTCGAGGTGGCTACCGGGTGCGTAGGAACGCCGGGCCGAGTGCACCGTCCGCAGCCCGTCGAGGGTGCAACGCAGACCCGGTGACAGCGTCTCGTAGGCCAGGTGGCCGTTCGCCCACAGGGTGTCGCCCCCGTAGGGCGGGACGTCCACTGCGTACAACAGGGTGAACGAGGGCGGAGCGGCCTGGAAGCTCCAGTCGGTGTGCCACCCGCCGCCGAAGTTGCTGATGCCGGTCTCTTCCGCCTCCTTCACCACCCGAACCACACCGGCGTGCCCGTCGAGCTGCTCCACGAACGGGGTGTCGCCGAAGCCGCCGAGGCCTCGGGTGAGCGCCTCCTGCCGGTCGAGGGGCAGGGACTGGTCGCGGAAGAAGATCACCAGGTGCTCGACCGCCGCGGCGCGGATGTCGGCGACCTGGGCATCGGTCAGCGGCTGGGACAGGTCGATACCCGTGATCTCGGCGCCGAGCGAGCCGGCGATGGGGGCGGCGCTCAGCGTGGCGTAGCGTCGCGCCCCCCGGGCGGCGACGGCCACGATCGGGTTTGCCGGGGTGGTCAGGGCGACGTCCATGACCCCGATGTTCGCAGATCGACGGGCGGGATACCTACCGGCATCCTCCGCAGCGACCGGAGGGACCTTCGTCCCTGGCGGGCACCCCCGCTCGACCCTGGCTGCGGGGGCGTCCACCCCGGAAACTTCGGTCGTGGAGGGACGCAACGAAGGCTGGTACCCCGATCCGGTCCAGGTCGGGGGGGCACGCTACTGGGACGGGAGCCGGTGGACCGACCGCGTCTCCTTCGGCGGCCGGGTGGTGCGTGACGCCACCCCCGTCGCAGCCGTCGCCCGTCAGGAGGCGGAGTCGAACGCCGCGATCATTCGCGGCTACATCGACGACGCCGTCGTGCGCGGCGTGCTCGACCAACCGGTCGCCGAGGTCGTGCGCACCGACCTCGACACGCTGATGGCAGCAGTGCCCACCCGGCCGCTGCGCCGGGCCACCTGGGCAACCGCCGGGACTGCGTCGACCGCCGTCGCTGCGAGCGGCCGTGCCGTCCCGACCGCAGCAACCATCCCGACCGCAGCAACCATCCCGACCGCAGCAACCATCCCGACCGCAGCA
>CAIXPF010000094.1 GCA_903921205.1 uncultured Acidimicrobiia bacterium
ACGCCGGCCTCGATCAGGGCCTCGGCCACGAGGAACACGTAGGCCGGGCCGGAACCGGAGAGCCCGGTGACCGCATCGAGCTGGGACTCGGTGACCGTGACGACCGTCCCGACCGCTGCCAGGATCGACTCGGCCCAGGCGAGGTCCTCGGCAACGGCGGAGGTTCCGGCGGCGATGGCGGCGGCGCCCTTACCCACCAGCGCCGGCGTGTTCGGCATGGCACGAACCACCGCGGCCCCCGCCGGAAGGCCCCCTTCGAGAGCAGCCAGCGTGACGCCGGCAGCGATCGAGAGCACCCGGGCGGGGGACCCCTCCCCCAGCGCTGCGAGCGCCGCACAGGCGGTCGGGATGTCGTTGGGCTTGACCGCCAGCACCGCAGCGGCGCAGGGCTCCACCTCGGTCAACACACCGACGCCGGGAAACAACTGACGCAGCTCGTCGGCACGACCGGGAAGCTTCTCCACCACGGCCAGCCGATCCGGCGACGCCCAACCGGCCTGGAGCAGGCCGCCGAGCAGCGCCTCGCCCATCTTGCCGCCACCGATCATCAACAGCTCGAACATCGGCGCGGACTCTACCGTGGACGCCCGGGCGGCGTAGGGTTCGAGGCATGGGGGAATACACACGCTGGCAGATCGGTGACGTCCGGATCACGAAGGTCCCCGAGACCGTGCTCCACTGGCCGTGGAAGGCACTCGTTCCCGACGTCACCCCGGAACTGCTCGCCACCACCCCGTGGATGGCGCCGCACTTCGTGGACGACAACGGCAAGCTCGTGCTGTCCATGCACGCCCTGGTCATCGAGTCGCAGGGCCGGACCATCATCGTGGACACCTGCATCGGCAACGACAAGCCACGCCCGGCACGGCCCTTCAACGAGCTGAACACCCCGTTCCTCGACACCCTGGCCGACGCGGGTTTCACCACCGACGCCATCGACACGGTCTTCTGTACCCACCTGCACGTGGATCACGTGGGCTGGAACACCCGACTCGTCGACGGCAAGTGGGTCCCGACCTTCACCAAGGCCCGCCACCTCTTCGCCCGCACCGAGTACGACCACTGGACGGCCAACGACGAGTCGGCCTACTTCGGCGACGTCATGGGCGACTCGGTGCGGCCGATCGTGGACGCCGGCCTCGCCGACTTCGTCGACGTCGACCACCGCATCACCGACGAGGTCTGGCTGGAGTCGACCCCCGGTCACACCCCGGGACACTGCAGCGTGCACATCTCCTCCGGCGGGGAGAACGCGGTGATCACCGGCGACATGACCCATAGCCCGATCCAGTTCGCCTATCCGCTCACCAGTGCGGCCGATAGCGACAGCGAGTTGGCCGATCGGACCCGGGCCGAGTTCATCGCTCGCTACCGCGACACCCCGACCCTCATCATCGGCACCCATTTCGCCGGGCCGACCGCAGGCCGTCTGGTCCTCGACGGCGACCGGGTCCGTTTCGCCTACTGATCAGCCCGGAGGGCCAGCCGACGGGCGCGGCACGCGCCGACGGTGGGTCAGTTCCGGAACGATCCGGTCTTGAACTCGACCCGCTCGGTGGCCCACGGGATGGCCTCGAGGCGCTCCTCGGGAATCGGCTGGCCCGAATGGATGCAGATGCCGTACGTACCGGCGTCGAGGCGGACCAACGCAGCGTCGATCAGCTCGACGGCGGCCCGGGCCTGAGCCGACAGGGCCAGGTCACGCTCACGCTCCACGGCGAGGCTGTCGCCCTCGCCGGACTCCTCATCGAACTGGACGTCGCCCGGCTCACGCTCGCTCATCAGCGAGTCGGCCTCTGCCTTGAGCGCGTCCGCCGACTTGACGTAGCGGGCCCGTTCGGCCAGCAGTACCTCACGCTGCTGCGCCAGGAACTTGGCGTCGAACGGGCTGTCAGCCGGGGCCGCTTTCGCCTTGTCGCTTTTCTTCGTGGTCTTGGCCATGGCGATCAGTTTCGCTTTCCATCCCGAACAGGGGTGTCCGAGGCAAGTTCGGAGCGACAAACGTTCAGGGCGGTCACAGTATTCCCCGGACCATCCCGGACGCAGCCCGAGGTGGAGAAAATAGGGAAAATGGAGAAATCGGCAGCTTTCGGCCGACGAAGCAGCACCGCCGCAGGGCCCGACCGTCCTACCGGGCAAAGGTGGGCAGTGGCCGGGGTTCCGACTTCCCCAAATCCGAACCCCGGCCAGCGCCGAAGCAGCATACATCAAAAATATGGAAAGGGAATGAAATATCGAATGGTCAGTCGATGAATCGGCTGGCGAACCCGATACGGAGCGCCGGCCGGAAGAACAACTCCACGCCCTGATAGAGCGTGCCGAGGATCCGGTCGAGCTCGACCTCGTCCACCGTGCCGTTGGGCACCCGGCCCATCAGGTAGATCGCGTCCTCGGCGCCGATGGCGAACGTTGCCCCGCGCAACTTCTCGTTCCGACGCAACAGGTGCTCGAACAGCTGCGCGTGGTTCTCTTCCGGCGCAGGCATGAGGTAGGTCTCATAGGCCAAGGAACGTTGACCGAGTTCCAACCACAGCGCGGACAGCGGCTTCTCGTCGCCGGCGACCCGGATGACCCAACGCCGCTCCTGACCGTCGCGTGCGACCGACTGCACCAGCGGATTCTCCGCCGCCTGCTTCGCCAGCCAGGTCTCGATCCGGTCGCACAGGACCAGCAGTTCCAGCTCGCTCGAAGGCGGGCGCCCGTCGTCGATCACGCTCGTCCTCCCCCACACTCGACCAGCGAGCGAGACGTCAGATCGGCGTAGAGCCGGCGAAGCCTGGCCGCGGTCGTCGACCACGTATAGCCGCGGGCCTTGGTGGCCGCCTGACGGCCGAGCGAACCGGCGAGCTCCGGAGAGTCGATGATCCGCCGGACCGCCGCGGCATAGGCGACCGGGTCACGGCCATCGACCAGCAGGCCGGTGCGGCCGTCATCGACCAGCGTGAGAAGCCCACCGACCGCCGCTGCCACCACCGGCGTACCGCAGGCCGCCGCTTCGAGCGCCACCAACCCGAAGGACTCCGAGCGGCTCGGCACGAGGCAGACGTCGGCCGCCCGGTAGTAGCTCGACAACAGATGATGCGGTTGCGGCGGCCGGAAGATCACCCGGTCCTGCAGACCGGCTCGGGCCACCAGCTCGTGGCAGTAGCGCTCGTGATCGGACCCCTCCGCCCCACTGGGGCCACCCACCACCACCAGACGAGCGGTCGGCAGATGGGCCAACGCCTCGATGGCGACGTCGAGGCCCTTGAGCGGTTGGATCCGACCCACGAACAGCAGGAGCGGCCCGCCCTCGGCGACCCCGAGTGCCGAACGGGCGCCGCGCCGGTCGCCCGGGGCGAAGAACGCATGATCGACGCCGGGTGGCACGATCTCCACCCGGGCCGGATCGGCACCGTAGAAGCGTTCGAGCTGCGCCGCTTCCTCGGCCGAGTTGGCGAGGATGGCGTCGCTGCAGCGGATGACCTCGGTCTCGGCGTCGATACGCCGCTGCGGCTCCTCGTCGCCGGTCTCCGCCTTGACCCGGGCCAAGGTGTGGAAGGTACAGACCAGCGGCAGGTCCAGGGCGTGCTTGATGCCGTGCGCGGCGACACCCGACAACCAGTAGTTGGCATGGAGCGCGTCGGTCGTGCCGTCCTGTTCGATGTGTCGCTGCACCCAGCGCTGGAACGGCTCGACCACGTCGGGCAGGTGTTCCTTGGGCAGATCGGTTGGGCCGGCCGGCACGTGCACCACCCGGAACCCGGGCTCCACCTCGACCACCTCGGGCAGGTGATCGGCCCAGCGCCGCACGTAGACGTGGCAGTTGACCCCGGCCTGCGCCACGGCGGCAACCAACTCGCGCACGTACACGTTCATGCCACCGCTGTCGCCCGATCCCGGCTGGGCGAGCGGCGAGGTGTGCATCGAGATGACCGCAAGCGTGTCCATCAGGGGCCTCAACCGCCGCTCCCCTGTTCGGATTCCCGCTGCTCGAAACCTGAAGGCACCGCCGCTGACCCTAGCGAGGTTGCCGCGTCACTCGCTCCCGAACCTTCACGGAACGACTCGTAGACGTGCAACAGGGTCCGTTTCTGCGCCTCGGAGAGCTCGGGAGCCCGCCGGATGGCCTCGGCGAGATCCACCGCAGAACCGGACGTGCCGAGCATTCCGGCGCGCACGTAGAACGCCTCGACCGAGACGTCCAACGCCGCGGCGAGCCGCCGCAGCACGTCGGCGGAGGGCCGACGCAGACCCCGTTCGACCTGGGACAGGTACGGGTTGGAGACGCCGGACAGCTCCGACAGCTTGCGCAGCGAGAGGCCGGCAAGGCGCCGCTGCTCCCGGAGGAACGCGCCGACAACCTGACCGCCATCCCCGGGCTCAGCCACGACGTCGTCCACCCTCGTATCCGCGTGCCTGCCACGACGCCAAGCCACGCACCCGCAACCGGCCACGCCGCAAGGCGTGGCGGCGATCAGCTCAGGAAGCCGTCCACGGTGATCTCGCCGCGTTCGTACCGCCCCGAGAGCTCGACCTTGAGCAGGTCGATCCGCTCGTGCAGCTCGCGGCGCATCCGGGAGAACTCCCGCTCGAGCTGACGCAGCCGATCGGCCACCGCGACCACCTCGGCCTCGCTACGACGATCGAGGTCGGCGAGGGCGGCACCGCCCCCCACGGCGTTGTCGATGGCGACGAGCAGCTCCTGGGCCGGCATGTCGGGGGCGAGGTCGATGGCCCGGCTCGTCGGCCCACCGCTGCGAGCGTGATCGTCCGCGAGGATCTCGGGAAGGCGCTCGACGAGGTCGTGCAGGCTGTTCGCATCGGCGACACCACCGGCGTCACGACGGCGCAGCTCGCTCTCGACGATGTCGAGGTGGCCCTGCAGGATCCGCCGGGCGAAGGACACACCCAGCTCGGCTTCCTCGCACTCGGCGCGCATGGCCCGGATGTCGGCGACCGGCCGATCGTCGAGGCCGGTGAGGTAGTCGTCGCGCAGCACCCGATCCGAGAGCGGAAAGCTCACCAGTCCTCCTAGAACCCGGATCGTCATCGACCAACCTCCTCGGTGAGATGCATACGCCATCCAGGGTATCCGCCGTTACCCCATTCGAGACGCCATCGTCGGAACTTGCACCCACGCACACCCGATGGTGGGCACCTGGCAGGCCCGGCCGGCCGGCACTCAGCCGAACAGCAGCACCCACAGCGGGGCGAGCACGATCAGGCTGTCGAGGCGGCGCAGACCCGGGGCGAAACCACCGGAGGGTGGCAGGGTGAGCGAACCCACCAGCCGGCCCAGCGGACAGGCCACCGCCGCCAACACGATCGCCGGCCACAACTGGTGGTCGGCCAGGGTGCCCGGCTCGAGCACCACGGCGGCGAAGCCCGCCGCCACCACCGCCACCGCACCCGCCAACGGCCCCTCGTACCAGCCGGCTGCGGTCGCACCGACGAGGTGATCGCCCGCGTCGTAGCTGCAGGCCAGCACGAACAACAGCACGGCCAACGCCGGGTCGAACCCCGAGAACACCACCGGTACCGCCGCGGCCAGCCCGACACCCAGCCAACTCCGCACCGTCGTGGTGGCGCTCAGCACGTCGAACCCGCCGCCATGGACACCGCCGAGCAGGCTGACCGCCACGGCGCCGAGGACGGCGACCCCGACCGCCCGCGAACTCGGCGCCACTGCCGCGCCGACCACCCCGGCGGCGCACAGCGCCGCCAACAACGGCCGGGTGCGACCGCCGGCCCGGCGCAGGGCGGCGGCGGTCTGGATCGCGCCGATGGCCGCGACCGGGGCGAAAACCGCCAGGGCCAGGTAGTGGCCGATCCACAACGACAGGCCGCCGACCAGGAACCACAGCAGCCCGAGCGGGACCTGTGGGCGGCCGGAATCGACCACGACCCCGAGCCGCTCGCGACGGCGGAGATCCTCGACCGACAGCTCTTCCCGACTCCGGGTGAGTCCCGGTGCCGGGTCGTACTCGGCCAGTTCGGCCTCGTCGAGCAGGGCATCGTCCACGATGAGCACCGGCGCCTCGGACGTTGCGGCGGCGACGGCGGACGGCCCGGAGCCGAACGCACCGAACAGTTCCTCGACGGTGGTCTCGCGCACCGGGCGCCTCCCCGGGCGGGTTGCCACGGCGGACCGCGTCGGTACGGCCCCCGAATCGGTCTTGCCCGGGTTCATCACTCCCGATTCCATCACCCTCCCGAAACCGGCGGAAGCACCGCGACCTCGTCGCCGTCGGCGAGCACATCGGCCGCCACCGCCGGCTCCCCGTTGCACCAGATCCGGCAGCCGGCGAGCACCTCGGCAAAGCCCGCACCGTACCGACCAACCGCCAACTCCAGGGCGGCACCGACGGTGTCCGCCTGCACCTCGTCGCGTCCCACACCGGCCGCGACGCGGGCGGCGGCGAACAGACGGAGGGTGACCTGGGCCATCAGGGGAGCATGTTAGTGAGGGACCCCCACCGCCCGCGGGACCTCGTTCCGCCGCAGCGCCCGGCCGGTCCGGTGGCTACATTCCACCCGTGACCTCCGCTCGGATCCTGCTCGTTCGCCACGGCGAATCGACCTGGAACGCAGCCGCACGCTGGCAGGGCCGGGCCGACCCGCCGCTCACCGACACCGGGCAGCGGCAGGCCGCCGCTGCGGCCGAGGCCATCGGCGCAGTCGACGCCATCGTGGCGTCCTCGTTGCAGCGGGCCCACCACACCGCGGTGATCCTCAGCGAGTTCATCGGGATCGGCCCCGTCCACCTCGACGAGCGGCTCGTCGAGCGCGACGCCGGCGAATGGACCGGGCTCACCGTGGAGGAGATCGACCAGCGCTTTCCCGGCGATCGGCAGGCGGGGCGCACCCCGCCGGGCTTCGAGACCGACGAGCAGCTGCTCGAGCGGGTCCTGCCGGCGCTCGCCGAGCTCGGCGAGGCCTTCGCCGGGGGCAGCGTCCTCGCCGTCACCCACGGCGGGGTGATCTTCGCCCTGGCACGGCACCTGACCGGCCAGGCCACCCGCATCCCGAACCTCGGGGCACAGTGGGTCGACGTCACCCTCGACGGCCGGTTGCAACTCGGTGAGCGGGTCCCGCTCCTCGCAGAGCACGGGCCGGTGCAGCCGCCGTCCGATGTGAGCGAACAGGTCTGAAAGGTCGTTGGGGGACCCGTGCGCATCGAGATCATCCGCAGCCCGAGACGACGTTCGACAGCCCAGGCCCGCCTCGTCGACGGAGTGCTCCAGGTCAGGGTGCCCGCCGGACTGCCCCCGACCGAGGAAGATCGCCTGGTCAAGGGCTTCGTGACGCGCTTCGAACGCGGCCGGACCGCCGGACCCATCGACGTGGCGGCCCGAGCTGCGGGGCTCGTCCGTCGCTTCGGGCTGCAACCGCCTCGCTCGGTCCGTTGGGTGGGCAACATGTCGTCGCGCTGGGGTTCGTGCACCATCACCACCGGCGACATCCGGATCTCGGACCGGCTCGCCGCCTACCCCGACTGGGTGCTCGACTACGTGATCGTCCACGAGCTGTGTCACCTCTCGGTGCCGGACCACTCCCCGGCCTTCTGGAAGTTGGTCAACCGCTACCCCCTGGCAGAACGGGCCCGCGGCTACCTGCTGGCGAAGGGCACCGAGACCGAAGCCGACGACGACGTCACCGACTGACCGCGGCGAACCCGTGTCGCGCCCCGTCGACCACCGCAGCACGGAGGCGGCGCGGCGCACCGGCCGGGGCCGGCGCATCGGCATCACCGGGCTGAGCGGCTACCTCGGCGAGCGCCTCGCCGTCGCAGTGCGCGTGGCCGGCCACCACCCCGTCGACCTCGGGCGGGCCAACGGGCTCGACCTGCTCGACCCCGGCTCGGTCAGCGAGGTCGTGACGCGGCTCGCTCCCGACGCCGTCATCCACGCCGCCGCCGCCAACCCCGGGCGGCCCGAGGACAGCTTCGATGCGGTCAACCGGGTGGGCTCGGCCGCGGTGGCGGAGGTGACGACGGGCATCGGCGCCCGCCTGGTGCACGTCTCCACGGACCTGGTGCTCAGCGGCCGGGCTGCGCCCTACGGCGACGACGCAGCGGCCGATCCGCTCGGTGTCTACGGCCGCTCGAAGGCCGGGGCCGAAGCCGAGGTACAACGCATCGACCCGACCGCAGCCATCGTGCGGACCTCGCTCATCTACGGCCTGCACCGCATCGACCGGTCGACCGCCGGCTTCCTGGACCGGTTGCGCCGCGGTGAGCCCCTCGAGCTGTTCGCCGACGTCGTGCGCCAGCCGGTGTGGGTGGACGCACTCGCCGAGGGCCTGGTCCGTCTCGCCGTCGAGTTCCCCGAGGTGTCCGGCACCCTCAACCTGGCCGGTGACCAAGCCCTCGACCGGGCCGCGTTCGGCCGGCGGATGCTCGCCCGGTGGGGCCTCGCACCGGCGGCGTTCGACCGCATCGTCGACGGCCTTGCCGGGCCACGGTTACCCGGCGTCGCCCTCGACCTGCGGCTCGGCCTCGAGCGGGCCCGGGCGCTGGGGTTGGCCTGTCCCGGCGTCGACGAGGTGCTCGCCCGTGCGGGCACGGTCGCGCCACCAGGGCGAACGGACCCGGCCGGGGCACGCTGACCGGCCAAGGGGCAACCGACCCGGCGGAGCCGGAATGCCCACCGCCCCGGTCGGACCGGTCGGACCCGGTCCGCTCAGCGATGCAGGTCGGCGGCGAGCTGCTCGAAGTGGGTCCGCACCGTGAACACTGCGTCGCCCGACAGCACGGCGCTGCGGCCGAACAGCCGGCCGCCCTCCCAGTTGGACAGGCCCAGCTCGGGCCGGCTCAGGGCGTACTGGCCGTCGACCCACCGGGTGAAACCCGTCCCCACGAACGGGGCGTCGACCCCGTCGTAGAACCGGCCGTGTTCAGCTGGGTCCTCGCTGAGCAGGGTCGCAACCAGCCTGGGGCTGCACCGGTTGAACAGCTCGATGGCCGCATCGAGGTCCTCGACGACGACCAGCGACAACTCGGGGCTGTGCTCCCACTCCCACTCGGTACCCAGCTCGGACAGCTCGATCGGCTCCGCCTGGGGCTCCTCGACCACACCTTCGGCCCGGCCGATCGGGACGATCCGGGCGAAGCGCTCGGCGGGGAAGCCGGCGACCGTGCCAGCCACATGGAACTTCGCCACCGTGCCGCGACCCGTCGCTGCGTCGTCGGCCGCCGCGACCACCAGCGGCACGAACTCCGCAGCACGCTCGGCCAGGACCACGCAGACGTTGAGGGTGTTGCACACCTTGCGATCGAGCGAACGCGTGACCGCAGCTATCAGACGGGCTGGATCGGCCGTCGGCGACGCCACCAGCCAGGCACCGCCGGTGCCGTGGAGGCTGACGGGGATGCCGGCCTGACGGGCGACCGCCCCCAACTGGGCCACCGCCTCGCCCGACCCTCGGGCCACCGCCAAGGCCAGACGGCTGTCGGAGAACAAGGCCCAGCCGGCAGCCCGTGACGGGGCATCGACCAGGCGGACCGCCCCCGCCGGCAGACCGGCCGCGGCCAGTGCCGGGGCCAGCGCAGCACTGACGATCGCCCGTGCCGTGCCGAGGGCGTCGCTGCCGATGCGGAAGACCACGGCATTGCCGCTGCGCAGGACCCCGCAGGCGTCGGCGAACACGTTGGGCCGGCCCTCGAACACGAAGCCGACCACGCCGAGCCCGGCCCGGCGCTGCTCGACCACGAACCCGTCGTGCTCGATCCGCTCGATGACCGCACCGCGCCCCGACGGCGTCGCCGCCCAGCCGGCCAGCCCGGCGATCATGTCCTGGCGCATCCGCTCGGTGAGCACCAGTCGGGTCGTCGAGCGGCCACGGACCCGCGCCGACTCGACATCCGCCGCGTTGGCCGCGGCGATGACCGCGAACGCCTCCGGGTCGGCCAGCCGTTCGGCGAAGGCCTCGAAGAACCCGGTGATCCGCTCATCCGGGCAGGCATTGAGCTGCGCGAACGCCGCCACCGCATCGTCGACCGCGGCGGCCACCACCGCAGCGTCCGCAGCCGGGATGTGCAGCAGCGCCCCGTCACCCTGGCAGACCACCAGCCGGTCCCCTGCCACGAACGCGTCGGCCAGCTCCGGTGGGATACGGGTCATCCGGTCGCCGCCGAAGACGACCGGCGTCCCGGCGATGAGGGTCTGAAGCGGCTCGCTCACGGTCGGTCCTCGGTCACGGCTGGGGGGCGGCTCCAGTATCGCCGCTGGCCCGCCAGCGCGCCTCCCGGCGACCGAGCTCGGTGGATGCGGGCGCGTCGAGGCGGTACTCGTCGAGGATGGCCCGCCAGCAGTTGTCGGCCTCGAGCTTGCCCATCAAGGCGCTCATCCCCCACACCACCCGGTCGAGGATGACGAAGCTGGTCGGCAGGTTCAACCGCTCGATCACCGTCTGGTACGGGCCCTTGACGTCGAGGATCGCTCCGAGGGCGTCGGCGACGTAGCGCCGGGTGAAGGTGAACCGGTCAGCCAGGTACGGCTCGTAGGGCGCCGACACGTAGGCGAACACGTCGGCGGGATCGAGACCGTGGTCGGGTGCGAGGAACCCCGCCGTCACCATCTCGCGCACGGTTCCCGCCGGGTCGGCGCCCAGCAACGGCTCGATGACCGGCCACAACGTGGCCACCTCTGCGTCGCTCCAGCGTTTGACCATACCGAAGTCGAGGAAGGACACCGAACCGTCGGGATGGAAGCGGTAGTTGCCGGGCTGAGGGTCGCCGTTGAAGACCCGGTGGCGGTACACGCACTGCTGGGACCAGCGGAAGAGTACCTCGGCGGCCCGCTGGCGGGCCTGGGGCGACGCCGTCGACTCGAACTCGGCCCAGCTCAGCCCGTCGACCCACTCCGTCACCAACACCTTGCCGGTGCTGAACTCGTCGATCACCGACGGGACCCGGATGAAAGGATGACCGGCGTAGATCCGGCCGAACAGCCGCTGGTTGTCGGCCTCGCGCCGGTAGTCGAGCTCCTCGATCATCCGGTCGCGCAGCTCGTCGACCATGCCCTTGACGTCGAGGCTCTTGAGGGCGAACGCCGAGAACATGCCATAGAGCAGCTCGACGTTGGCGAGGTCGGCCCCGATGGCGTCGCCGACGCCGGGGTACTGCACCTTGACCGCGACCCGGCGGCCGTCGCGCAGCACCGCCCGGTGCACCTGGCCGATCGAAGCCGCCGCCACCGGTACCGGCTCCCAGTCACGGAACAACCGGGTCGGGTGGCGGCCCAGCTCGTCGACAACGACCTGTTCGGCCAGCGACGGCGCCATCGGCGGCGCCTCGCTCTGCAGCGAGGCCAGGGCCTGCTGCGCCTCGGGGGGCAGCGCCTCGACGATGAAGCTGACCAGCTGGCCGGCCTTCATCACCGCGCCCTTCATGTTGCCCAGCTCGCGGGCCACGTCCTGGGCGGTGCGGATGACGAACTGCCGGTCGAGCTCCTCACGGGCGGCCTGGTCGGCAGCTCGCAGCCGGCGTGCCACGTGGGGCAGCAGGGCCACTCCACGTCGCACGCCCAGGACCAGCAGCGGGCCGGTGCGGCGAACCCAGTGACGCAGGCGCGCACGACGCCGGCGATGCCGGGCCGAACCGGCGCTGCGGCTCAACCGGCCTGGCACGACGCGCAGAGCACCGCCAGCGGCTCGGCGTCGAGGCGATCGTCGCCGAGATCGGCCCCACAACGGTTGCAGCGGCCGTAGGTACCCTCGTCGAGGCGGCGCAGCGCGTCGTCGATCGCTCCGAGCTCGACCTCCGCAGCCGCCAACAGGGTGGCCGGGTCGGTCCGGGGGTCGGCGTGCGGCTGCTCCACGCCGCCGATCCTAGCGGCGGGGCGTGGTGACTAGTCTGGCCGGCGGGCCGCTAGCTCATCGGGTTAGAGCAGGGGACTTTTAATCCCAAGGTGCCGGGTTCGAGTCCCGGGCGGCCTACCGAATGCCCGCCGGGACCATCGGGCGGGCTGCGTCGGATACCTATCGGTATGTTCCGGTCCGCGCTCGCCGGGTGTGTGGGAGGGTAACGCCGCACCTGCCGAGGAGGACCCGATGCCCAAGAAGACCCACGCCGACCGCCGCGCCGCCGGTATGGACGTCCAGCGCACGCTGCGCGGTGGCGACATCGACACCGCGGCCGTCGCCGCCGCCACCGAGGCCCGGCTCGGGCCGCTCGGCTCGTACGTGATCGACTTCGCCCTCGGCGAGATCTGGACTCGACCGGGCCTGAGCCGCCGCGATCGCAGCCTCGTCGTCATCTCGATCCTGGCCACCCTGAACCAGCTCAACCAGCTGAAGGTGCACGTCCAGGGCGGCATCAACCACGGGCTGAGCCGTACCGAGGTCGAGGAGATCTTCGTGCAGCTCGGCGGGTACGCCGGCTTCCCCCGGGCCATCGACGCCATGACCACGGCCCGCCAGGCCATCGCCGAACTGCAGGGCGTGGACCGGCTCGAGCCCAGCCCGCCGGCCGAGGCCCTCGACGACGAGGCGCGCAGCGCCGCCGCCCGGGAGGTCATGGCCCTGCTGAGCCGCAACCAGCCGCGGACCGGCACCGGCGTCGACATGGGCTCCTTCACCGGTGCCGCCGGCCGTTTCGCCTTCGGCGAACTGTGGGCCCGGCCCCAGCTCAGCCGCCGCGACCGGTCGCTGGTGGTGTGCGCCACCCTCACCACCCAGGACAAGCCCACCGAGCTGCGCTTCCATCTGCAGGCAGCGCTCAACCACGGGGTGACCGCGGCAGAGCTCGAGGAGCTGATGATCACCGTCATCGGGTACGTCGGCTTCCCGACCGCGGTCGAGGGGTTCCGGGCCCTGCGGGAGATCGAGGCCCGCCAGGAACAGGGAAGCTGACCGGGGACGTGGCCAATAGGCTGGTGGGGGCGATGAGCGAGATCACCTGCACCCGCATCCCGGAGGACCCCCGCAACCCGGTCAACCCGCTGATGGCACCGCCGTGTCACTGCCCCCGCTGCAGCGCCGAGCCGGACGTGGTGGCCGAGACCATCGCTGCGCCGTTCCTCCGCCTCAGTGGCCAGCAGCAGCGCTTCCGGGTCGAAGCGGTCGACCTCGGACCCACCGGGCGCGCCCTGCTGGGCTGACCGGCCACGGCGCCGGGCCCAGAGGGCCGGGCCGGGCGCGGCGGCCGCCGCCAACGGGTTACCAGGACGCCGTCGGCCGCAGCCGGGTCACCGACACGAACCCGCTCTCCACCGCCTCGGTGTCGGTGCCGGGACGGCTGTCGTAGGCCCCGTCACGCTCGAAGTGGACCCGGTGGCGGCCCGGCGCCACCGGGTGCAACCGCGGGGCGTTCAACTGGTACGGCAGACGGTCACTGAGGTCCGTCCAGCGGGTCCCCGCAAGCTCCTCGTAGCCCACGTTGGGCACGTTCACGTTGAGGCCCACAACCTCGCCGTCGAGCTCGGCCACCATCTGCGCCGCCACCCGGGCGGCGGTGTCCCAGCGCTGCACCCCGCCGGTGTGCTGGCTCACCGCCACCCCCGGCACCCCGAGCTGCTCCGCGGTCAGCACTGCGCCGATGGTGCCGGAGAAATGCACCGAGCGACCCACGTTCCATCCCGGGTTGATGCCGGAGACCACCACGTCGGGCGTGGCGCCGAACAGCCCCTGCACCGCCAGCAGGGCCGCCAGCGCAGGTGGGCCGTCGAAGGTGTAGGCCGCCGCCACGTCGGCCAACTCGGGCCGGCGTACCTCGTGGACATCGGCGATACCGTCGCTGAGATGGCCGATCGCGGCGCCGGCACCGGAGTACTCCCGGGACGGGGCGAACACGATCACCTCCCCCAAGGGGACGAGGGCCGCAGCCAGGGCGTGCAGGCCCGCCGACTCGATGCCGTCGTCGTTGGTCACGAGGATGCGCCTCACCGCGGTACTCCCATCTGACCGGGGCCGTCGGCCGGCCGGTCGTTGTCCAGTCCATCCCACCACGGGGTCAGATCCAATGCCGGGTACCGGTCGGCCATGGCCTGCAGGCCGGCCGGGGTCCAGAACGGATGCCCCGGCAGGGGCACCCCGAACAGCGCCAGCTCGCGAGGGGTGCAGCCTTCCACGAAACGGACGAACCGGCCCACCGACGAACGCGGCTGCACGGTGTCGTAGCCGATCCAGTCCTGGCCCCCGAGCTTGAAGCTCAACCCGAACAGGAACCGCGACCCGCCCGGCCGGGTCAGGTCGACCCCGCGATGGAACACGTCGGGCCGGTAGGCCAGGAACGACCCCCGACGACCCGGGGCGGCCACCTCGGCGGCATACAGCTCCGGCGCCGCCCCCGGCGACTGGGGCAGCACCTCGAGACGGCCACCGCTGTCACCGACACGCACCAGCCGGGTCGGGCCGGTGCCCTCCTCCACGTCACTGAGGTACAGGAACCCCTCGAGATGCCACCAGCCCGGCTCGCTGCGCGGCGGCACGACCGAATGGTTGTGGTCCTGGTGCATCGGCTGCTCGTAGTCGGCAACGCCGTGGTACTTGGCCCACAGCGCCATCTGGTAGAGCCGAAGATCGGTGCTGCCCAGCGCCCGCTCGGCGAAGTCGACGACGCCCGGGTGCACGGCGAGGCGGTTCAGCCGGCCCGACCCGGGGAACGGGAACAGGCTGCGGCCCAGGAACTGGTCGGGACGGAACGCCGGACCCGTCGAGCCCGGTGACCCGTCCTGCGTCGACGAGCGGAACAGGTTGCGGTCGTCGGCCCCGCCGAGGAACGCAGCCCGGCGCGCCCCGCCCTCGCCGGCATGGAACTCGGCGGGCCGGGGGTACAGCAACCACAGGTCCTCGACCGCGGCGTCGATCTCCTCGGCCGGGACCAGATCCTCGATGAGGACCCAGCCCTCGTCCTGCCAGTGTCGGACGTGGACATCGCTCGCAGCGGCCATGGACCTCAGTCTCGCGCGCAGTACGGTCTGGACCCGATGGACCCCGCTGCGCCCACTGCATTCGCCACCCACGAAGGCGCCGACCTCACCGCCGCGGTCGCGGTCCGGCGGCTCGGCCATGCCCTGGCGGCAGCCACGGTCGATGCCGATCTCGCCGAGCGCATCGCCGCGACCCTCGGAGCCCTCGCCGACGAGGTGGACGCCGCGCCCCGGCGCGACAAGCACGTCGAGCACGCCAAGCACTCCACCCGCTACACCGCGCTGCTCGAGGGGCGCATGCCCGATCCCACCCCCAACGGCCACGAGATCGAGTTCGACCGCACCTCCATCGTCGGCGGCCGCCTGAACCCCTTCGGTCTCGACGCCCGCCACCACCGCGACGGCGACGAGGCGGTCACGACGGTGAACTTCGGGCCGGCCTTCGAAGGGCCGCCCGGACGGGTGCACGGTGGTGCGGTCGCCCTGGTCGTCGACGAGGCCACCGCGACGGTGCTGCCGATGGAGGGCCGCTTCGGCTTCACCGGATCGGTGTCGCTCAAGCTGGTGGCTCCCGCGCCGCTCGGCGTCGATGTGCAGTTCCGCTCACGACTGGTCGGCGAGGAGGGCCGGAAGCTGTTCGTGCGCTGTGAGGCCACCGGGCCGGAAGGCACCTTTGCCGAGGCCGATGCCGTCTACATCCAGGTCGACCCGCGCACGGTTCCCTGGATCGCCGCGGCGATCGCCGCCCGGACCGACGATCCCTCGACCGACACCCAGGACTGAACCGCCTGCCATACCCCACGGCATGTCGTTGCGGTGCGACACCGGCACCGGCTCGCTGCCGGACACGGCGCAGCGCCGGCCGTTCGCGTCCTCGGGCCCGGACCCGCCCGCTACGATCCCGGCCAGATCCACCGAGGGGGCAGGCCATGACCATCACCGATCAGGTCCCCGAGCTCGACGAGCTCGACATCACCACGCTCGACCGATACGTGCGCGACGGCTATCCGTGGCATGCCTGGGATCTACTGCGCGAGTGGGCACCGGTCTACCGCTACGAACGGCCGGGCTTCCCACCGTTCTGGGCGGTGACCCGCTATCAGGACGTGCACACCGTGCACTCGCACCCCGAGGTGTTCATCAACGGCGGGCCCATCCTGCGGCTGGACACCGAGGCCGGGCTCGACGGCATCGAACGGTTCAAGCGCCGCCAGTTCGAACGCTACGGCTGGAACCCCGACGCCCCGATGGACATGGTGTTCCTCGACCGTCCCGAGCACCTCGACCTGCGCATGCTGACCATGCGGCGCTTCACCCCGGCGTCGATGCGCAAGCTCGAGACCGACCTCGCCGAGATGGCCCGCCACTTCGTTGCCGACTTCGTCGAGCGCGCCAAGGCCGCAGGCGGCGAGCCGCTCGACCTCGTCGCCAACCTGTCGGTCGGGGTGCCGCTGGCCACCATCTGCGGGCTGATGGGCCTGCCCCGCAGCGACTGGTCGCGCATCCTGGCGTGGACCGACATGCTGCTGTTCCCCGACGTGGCCGCCGAACACGTCCAACCCGGTGAGACGCCGCGCGACATCCGCCGGCGCCTCGGCCGCGAGTTCCACGAGTTCCGCGACGAGCTGATCGCCGACCGACGGACGGCCGGGCCCGACGGCGGAGACGACCTCGCCGCCCTGTTGGTGCATGCCACCATCGACGGCCGCCCACTCGACGACCAGCAGCTGCACGGCTACCTCACCCTGCTCATCGGCGCCGGCAACGAGACCACCCGCAACGCCATCACCGGCGGGGTCAAGGCATTGCTCGAACACCCCGACCAGCGCGACCGCCTCGCCGCAGACCCCGACGCGCTCATCGACACCGCGATCGAGGAGCTGCTGCGCTGGACCTCGCCGGTCATCCAGTTCGCCCGCACCGCCACCGAGGACTTCGAGCTCGACGGAACGGTGATCTCCGCAGGCGACACCGTGGTGCTGTGGTACCCGTCGGCCAACCGCGACGAGCGTCAGTTCGACCAGCCGTACCAGCTCGACCTCGGACGCACCCCGAACTACCACCTGGCCTTCGGCCACGGGCAGCACTTCTGCCTCGGCGCCAACCTGGCCCGCTGGGAGCTGCGGGCCGTGTTCCGTGAGCTGGCTCCGCACCTGCGCAACCTCGAGCTCGCCGGTGAACCGGCGCGCCTGCCCAACCTGCACGTGGGGGCCATCGGGTCCCTGCCGGTGCGTTGGGTGGACTGAGCGCAGGGTACGCCGGTTGCGACCCGACCGGACGCTTGGCCGGACGCCTGGACCGGTGCTGCGGGACCGGGGTCAGCGGCCGGGACCGTACAGACCCAGCACCAGATCGGCATCGCCCGGCGTCCAGGTGTTGTCGACCTGCGATCGGTGGCCCATGCGACGGGTCCGCTCCAGCAGCCGGGCCCCGAGGGCGAGCTGGGACGGCTCCCATGCCGCCAGGGCGGAGATCACGTCGGGTTCCGATCGCAACGCCGCGGCCAGCGCCCAACCGTCGGCGGCGGCCTTGGCCGTTCCGGCTGCGGCGTGGGGACGGGCCAGGTACGCGGCATCACCGAGCAGGCACACCCGCCCGAAGGCCATCCGCTCGATCTCGATGTCGTAGATCACCTGGAGGAACAACTGCTCGGCGGCGGCCACCACCTCGGCCAGCTGCCACGGCAGGCGGGCAGCGGCAACGGCGCGGACCTCGGCGTCGTGCCGCGCCGATACCGTACCGGGCGGTAGGGAGATCTCTCGGAGGACCCCGTCGCTGCCGGTCATCACGTCGTCGAGATCGCCGCCGGCGAGATAGTTGCGGTACCAGACCACGTTGATGAGGCGTTCGCCGGGACGCAGGCCACCGTCCCGGCCCGGGATGGGGTAGACGAGGAAATGGCTGTTCGGCATGACGTAGTACGTCAACGCGTCGGTCAGCCGATCACGCACCGCTGCCGGCAGGTCCTGCTCGGGCACCATCGCCCGCCACACGACGTACCCGGCGTAGGCCGGTGCGGCGTTCGGCTGCAACAGCTCGCGGGCAACCGAGCCGACCCCGTCTGCGCACACCAACAGCTCGGCTTCGGCAACCCGGTCCTCGCCGAAGCGAACCGTCACCCCGTCGGGGCGCTGCTCGAAGCCGGTCATCTCGTGGCCAAGGAGATACCGATCGGTACCCCAGTGGTGCAGCAGATGGCGGTACACGGTGGTCCACGAGCTGAAGTGGTACGGCTGGCGGGTCTCGTGGACCACCGAACCATCTCGGGCCAGGTACCGCACCGCGTCAGTGTGGATGCTCACCTCGTCGAGGCCGAGGCCCAGCCGCCCGGTCAGGTAACGCGAGGTCGCCTCCATCAGCCCGATGCCGGCGCCGCGCTCCTCCATCTGGTGGGCGGAACGCTCGAAGATGGTGACGTCATGGCCGTCGTCGCGCAACAGGCAGGCTGCGGTGAGCCCCCCGAGGGAGCCACCGACCACCGCCACCCGGGCCTGCTGCATCTGCTGAACCTCCAACCGGTCGTGGCTCTCGCCGCCACGTCAGCAGCGTCCGCGACGGCTGTCTAGCAGATCCCCCGAAGCGCCGGTCCGCGCCGGGGGAGGCCTGCGCCCGGACGGGTCGGGCAGGCAGGCCGGGCCCGGACCGTTCAGGCCATCGGCTCGAGCTCGGCCACCTCGGCCATGACCTCGACCGCATGGGCCTGGTTGGTGCTGATGGTGATGCCGGTGATCCCGGTGTCGGCCCAGGCCGTGAACCGCTGCCGGATGCGCTCGGGCGAGCCGACCAGGCAGGCCTCGTCGATGTACTCGTCGGGGATGGCGTCGGCCGCCTCACGCTTGCGGCCCGCCAGGAACAGCTCCTGCACCCGGGCCGCGGCGTCGCCGTAACCGCGCTGCACCATGTGGTCGTTGTGGAAGTTCATGCCCCGGGCACCCATGCCGCCGACGTAGAGGGCGATACCGGGCTTCTGGGCGTCGAGGGCCTTGCGCACCTCGTCGGTGAGCAGCACGGTCACCATGGGCTGGACCTCGAAGCGGTCCCAACCCTTGGCCGTTCCGGCGGCCGCCGCCCGGCGGAAGCCCTCCTCCACGAACGGCTTCCACTGCGGCCAGCGTTGCGGGGTGAAGTGCATCGGGAACCAGCCATCGCACAGCTCCGCACACAGCCGGATGGTGTCGGGCGAGCCGGCACCGAGCCAGATCGGCAGGTCCGGGTTGGTGTGCAGGATCGACATCAGCGGCTTGCCCAGCCCGATCGTGCCCGGCCCCGTGTACGGCAACTGGTACTCCGGCCCGTCGTGGCTCACCGGCTCGTCCCGGGCGAAGACCTTGCGCATGATCTGCACGTAGTCCTTGAGCCGGTAGTACGGCTTGCCCCAGGGCTGGCCGTACCAGCCCTCGACGATCTGCGGGCCCGACACGCCCAGCCCGGCGATGACCCGTCCCCCTCCGGCAAGGGCGTCGACGGTCTGCGCCTGCATGGCACACATGGCCGGGGCGCGACCGGCCAGCTGCATGATGCCCGTACCGAGCCGTATGCGACTGGTGTGGGCGGCGAGGTAGGCCAACGGGGTCATCGCGTCGGAGCCGTAGGCCTCTGCGGTCCATACCGAGTCGTATCCAAGCTCCTCGGCGCGCTTGACGAGGTCGACCGGGAGGTCGAGCCGGGCGCCGGAGTAGCCGAGCATGAGGCCGAGTTTCATCGTGGCTCCGTGGGGTTCGGGGTTCGGGGTTCGGGGTTCGGGCTTCGGGCTTCGGGCTTCGGGCTTCGAGACGTTGACGGGGTGGGCGGGGAGGCCGAGGGCCTGCCCCACCACGTCGTACTGGCGGACCGTACCCGCGGCGATCGCCACCGTGCGTCGCAGATCGCCCCTGCGGCCGGATCGGGGTCGCCGACCCCGGCCGGCGGTACCGGGCTGCGCTGCGCCGCCACTAGCTTGAGGTCTGGACCCGAGGAGGCCGGACCATGGCGACGACGACCTACGGACTCGACGACCGGTTCCTCTCCGACGAGGGCACGGTCTTCCTCAGCGGGGTGCAGGCGCTCGCCCGTCTACCGCTCGAGCAGCTCCGGGCCGACCGGCGCCAGGGCCTGCGCACCGCCGCATTCGTGTCGGGCTACCAGGGCTCGCCCCTCGGCGGATTCGGCGATGCCGTCCGTGACGCTGCAGCGTTGGACCCCGACCTGCCGGTGGTGTTCCGTCAGGCGCTCAACGAGGAGTACGGCGCCACTGCGGTGATGGGCAGCCAGCTCGCCTCGGTCCAGCCGGACTGTCGCTACGACGGCATCGTCGGCATCTGGTACGGCAAGGCGCCCGGCGTCGACCGGGCGGCCGACGCGCTGCGCCATGCGGTGTTCGCCGGCACGTCGATGCAGGGCGGCGCCGTGGCGGTGGTCGGCGACGACCCGGCCGCCAAGAGCTCGACCATCCCGTCGTCCTCGGCCGGGCTGCTCGCCGCCATGCACATGCCGATCATGTACCCGGGCGACCCCGCCGAGGCCCTACGGCTCGGCCGGCACGCCGTGGCCATGAGCCGGGCCACCGGCCTGTGGGTGGCCATGAAAATCGTCGCCGACGTGGCCGACGCCACCGCCAGCGTCGAGCTCGCCCCTGACGCGGTGACGCCGATCATCCCGCTGCACCACGGGGCGCCCTACCGCCACCGCCCCGACGGCCGCCTGCTGACCCCGCACACGCTCGAGCTCGAACGCGAGATCGTCGAGGTCCGCTACGAGCTCGCCCGGCGTTACGCCGACGACAACAAGCTCAACCGGCTCACCGCCGACCCGCCGGATGCCTGGATCGCCATCATGGCCTCCGGCATCACCTACCGCGAGGTGATGGAGGCCTTCGCCCGTCTCGGCCTCGCCGACGAGGAGGCCATCGGCTCCTGCGGGATCCGTCTGCTCAAGATGGGCATGCCCATCCCCTTCGACCCGTCGGTGGTCCGCCGGGCGGCCCGTGGGGTGCGCGAGCTGCTCGTCATCGAGGAGAAGGCCCCGAACCTCGAGTCGCTGGTCAAGGACGCGCTCTACGACCTCGCGGAACGCCCCCGCGTGGTGGGCAAGGTCGATGAGCACGACCAGCAGCTGTGCCCGTCCCACGGCGCGCTCGACGCCGACACCATCGTGACCATCCTGCGCCGGCGACTCGGGGCGACGCTCGGCGACCGGCTGGTGCCCGACGAGCCGGAACGGCGCCGCATCCGGCTCGCGATCGAGCCGTTGCCGGTGCAGCGGGTGCCGTTCTTCTGTTCGGGTTGTCCCCACAACCGCAGCACCGAGACGCCGAAGGGATCGTTGGTCGGCGCCGGCATCGGCTGTCACACCATGACCCTGCTGATGGACCCGAAGCGGGTCGGTGACATCGCCGCCATCACCTGCATGGGCAACGAGGGCACCCAGTGGATCGGCATGGCCGAGTTCCTCGAGCGCTCCCACTTCATCCAGAACCTCGGCGACGGCACGTACTTCCACTCCGGCCAGTTGGCCATCGCCGCCACCGTGGCCGCCGGGGTCGACATCACCTACAAGCTGCTCTACAACGGCACGGTGGCCATGACCGGCGGGCAGGATCCCGAGGGCCAGCGCGACGTGGCGTCGGTGACCCGCTCGCTGCTCGCAGGCGGCGTGTCGGAGGTGCTGATCACCACGGAGGATACCGATCGGTATCGACACGTCGACCTGCCGAGCGGGGTGCAGGTGTGGGACCGTACCCGCCTGATCGAGGCCCAGGAACACCTCGCCGGGGTTCGCGGGGTGACCGTGCTGATCCACGACCAGGCCTGCGCCGCCGAAGCCCGCCGGGACCGCCGTCGGGGCCTGGTCCCCACCCCGAAGTTCCGGGTGGTGATCAACGAACGGCTCTGCGAGGGTTGCGGCGACTGCGGGCGGATCAGCAACTGCCTGTCGGTGCAGCCGGTCAGCACCTTCTTCGGCCGCAAGACCCGGATCGACCAGACGACCTGCAACTTCGACTACTCGTGCCTCGAGGGCGACTGCCCGTCGTTCATGACCGTCGAGGTCGACCCGGCCGGACAGAACCGACCGACGCCCGGCCTTCGTGGGCCCGGCGGCACCGGACCGACCGCGTTGCCGGCCCTGCCCAGCCTGCCCGACCCGGCGCTGCTGGTCCCCCGCGACGACTTCGCCCTGCGTATCACCGGCATCGGCGGCACCGGGGTGGTCACCGTGGCGCAGATCATCGGCACCGCAGCGATGCTGGGCGGCTACCACGTACGCGGGCTCGACCAGATCGGCCTGTCGCAGAAGGCCGGACCCGTCGTGAGCGACGTGCGCATGTCCCGCCGCGCGCCCACCGCCACCAACCGGCTCGGCGAGGCACAGGCCGACCTGCTGCTGGCGCTCGACCAACTGGTGGCGGCCTCCGAGCGCGGGCTGCTGACCACCGACCCGCAGCGGACCACCGTCGTGGGCTCCACCGCGCAGACCCCGACCGGCGAGATGATCACCCACCTCGATCTGCACCTGCCCCCGGAGGCCGACCTCGAGGTCCGCATCGCCTCGGTCACCCGCCCCGAGGCCCAGTTCTGGGCCGATGCTGACCGCATCACCGAGGATCTCTTCGGTTCGGCCACCATGGCGAACCTCTTCGTCGTGGGCATGGCCGTGCAGGCCGGCTGCCTGCCCGTCGCCCCGGCCGACCTCGAGGCGGCGGTCGAACTGAACGGCACGATGGTGGCGGCCAACCTGGCGGCGTTCCGCTGGGGCCGGGCGCAGGTCGCCGACCCGGCAGCGGTGCAGCGGGCCCGGGAACAGGCCGACAACCCCGGACATACCGGTGAGCATGTCGGCCGGTACGTTCCCCCGATGGCCCTGCCCGGTGCCATCCGCAACCGGCTCGACCGCCTCGGGCTCGACGCTGCCGTACGCGCCGACCTCGGCGTGTTCGCCGCCGAGCTGATCGCCTGGCAGGACGAGCGGACCGCAAGCCGTTGGCTCGACGTGGTCGAACGGGTGGCCCGGGCCGAACGCGCCGTCGATCCCGCCGGTACCGCCGGTGCTGCCCTGACCGCAGCGGTGGCGGCCAACCTCTACAAGCTGACCGCCTACAAGGACGAGTACGAGGTGGCCCGGCTGATGACCGACCCGGCTGCGCTCGCCGACGCGGCCGAGCTCGCCGGCGGCTCGCCGCGACGCATCGCCTGGCGACTGCACCCGCCCCTGCTGCGGGCCCTGGGCCTCGACCACAAGATCACCATCAGTGGCCGCGCCGAGCCGGCCGTGCGAGCCCTGGCCCGGGCCAAGCGGCTGCGCGGCACCCTGGCCGATCCGTTCCGCTGGGCCGAGGTCCGCAAGGTCGAGCGGAGCCTGCCCGCCGAGTACGTGGCGGCGATCGACACCGTCCTGGCCGGGCTGCATCCCGACCGGCTCGACGCCGCAGTAGCCCTGGCCTCCTTGCCCGAGCAGGTCCGCGGCTACGAGCACATCAAGCTGTTCAACGTGAGCCGCTACCGGGCCGCGCTCGGCGAGCACCTCGCGGCGTTCCGCTGACACCCGGACCAACACACCACAGGCCCGCCGCGCCCGCAGCAGGCGGCGCACGGTGCTCTAGGGTGCGGCCATGAGCATCCCGTTGCGCCACGGCGTCTTCCTCGCTCCGTTCCACTCCGTGCGGGAGAACCCCACGCTGGCCCTCGAGCGCGACCTCCAGCTGATGCAACTGCTCGACGAGCTGGGCTTTCACGAGGCCTGGATCGGCGAGCACCACTCCGCCGGCATGGAGACCATCGACTCGCCCGAGCTGTTCATCGCCGCTGCGGCGGAACGGACCAAGCACCTGCGTTTCGGCACCGGCGTCATCTCGCTGCCCTACCACCACCCGCTCAACGTGGCGAACCGCATCATCCAGCTCGACCACATGACCCGGGGCCGGGTCATGTTCGGCGCCGGGCCGGGTCTGCTGGCGTCCGACGCCCTCATGATGGGCGTCGAGCCCGAGGTCACCCGCGACCGGCTCGAGGAAGGCCTGGACGCCATCCTGCGGCTGTTCCGTGGTGAGGTGGTCACCGAGACGACCGAGTGGTACACCCTCAACGAGGCCCGCACCCACCTGCGCCCCTACACCCGGCCCCATCCCGAGGTCTGTGTGGCCAGCGCCGTCACCCCCTCCGGCGGCCGCCTCGCCGGCAAGTACGACCTGGGCATGCTGTGCGTGTCGGCCGGGGTGCAGGCCGGCTTCGACGCCCTCGACGTGAACTGGAAGGTGGCCTGCGACCTCGCTGCCGAGAACGGGCGGGAGATGGACCGCTCCCGCTTGCGTTGCGTGATCGGGGTGCACGTCGCGGAGACCCGCGAGCAGGCCATCGCCGACATCCGCTTCGGGGCCGAGGAGTACGTCGACTACCTCAACAACAACCAGCCGCGCTTCCACGTACCCCCCGGCAAGGACACCGTCGAGTGGCTGGTCGAGAACCGCATCGCCGTGGTCGGCACCCCCGAGGACGTCATCGAGCGCATCGAGCAGCTCTACGCCAAGCAGGGCGAGTTCGGGGCGCTGCTGATCCTGGCCACCAACTGGGCGGACTGGGCGGCGACGAAGCGTTCCTACGAACTGTACGCCCGCTACGTGATGCCGCACTTCGACCGGGCCAACGTCAACCGGGTGGACTCCTACCACTGGGTGAGCCAGCACCAGGCCGAGATCGTCGACAAGCGCATCGCGGCCGCCAACCAGATGATCGCCCGCCACGAGGCCGAGACCGCAGCCAAGGCGGAGGCCCGGGCGGCCGCGAGCCGCTGAGCCGCCGGTGCACTGCACCGGCGGCCCGGTCCCACCGTGACGGCCCGGGACGGCGATCGGTAAGGTGATCCCTTCACGAACGTTCGCGCGATGCGCGACGACCAAGGGGGAACCAGGTGGACGTCGGGATCTTGATGCCCTTCGCCAGCGACGGCTGGCACAACGTCACGGACAGCCAGGTCTACGCCGAGGAGATCGGCCTGGCCAAGCTTGCCGACCAGCTCGGTTTCAACGTCGCGTGGGCCGCCGAGCACCACTTCTTCGGGTACTCGTTCTGCCCGGACAACACCCAGCTGCTGTCCTACCTCGTCGGCGTGACCTCCCAGATCGACGTCGGCACCGCCGCGGTAATCATGCCGTGGAACGAGCCGCTGCGGGTCGCCGAGAAGGCCGCCCTGCTCGACAACGTTGCCCAGGGCCGGTTCCGTTTCGGGGTGGGCCGCGGCCTGTCCCGGCGGGAGTACGTGCCGTTCCGGGGCATCGAGATGGACGAGTCCCGTGGCCGTTTCGACGAGGGCACCGCCATGGTCATCGAGGCCCTGCGCACCGGTTTCATCGAGGGTGACGGGCCGTACTTCCCCCAGCCCCGCACCGAGATCCGCCCCCGACCGGAGCGTTCCTTCGACGACCGCTTCTACTGCGTTGCCTCCAGCGACGACTCGGTCGAGTCCGCCGCCCGCTTCGCCGGCCGCATGACGATGTTCGCCGACCGGGCGTGGGAGCACCGCATGCCCTCGATCGAGACCTACCGCAAGCGCTTCCAGGAGCTGCACGGCCGCCAGGCCCCGCCGGTGATGACCGCCGACTTCTGCCTGTGCGCCCCCACCGCGGAGGAGGCCGAGGCCAAGGCCACCCAGTACATGGGCACGTACCTCGGCAGCTTGCTTGCCCACTACGAGGTGATGGGCGACCACTTCGCCACCACCGAGGGCTACGACGCCTACGCCAAAGCGGCCGACGTGCTGCGCAAGGTCGGCGAGAGCGGCTTCCTGCAGATGTTCATGGGTGCAGCCACCTGGGGCACACCGGACATGATCCTGGCGAAGCTCGAACAGCGCCGTGAGCTGCTCGGCTCCTTCGAGCACACCGTCGCCTTCCGCTACGGCGGCATCCCCTACGAGGAGGCCACGGCGTCGATGCGCCTGTTCGCCTCCGAGGTGATGCCCGTCCTGCAGAGCTGGAACTGAGCACCGTGGGCCGGCTCGACGGCAAGGTCGCCATCATCACCGGCGGTTCCCGAGGTCAGGGAGAGGCGGAGGTCCGTCTCTTCGTGGCCGAGGGCGCCAAGGTGGTCATCTCCGATGTGCTCGTCGACGCCGGCCAGGCGCTCGCCGCCGAGTTGGGCGACGCCGCGGTGTTCACCCGTCACGACGTGTCCAGCGAGGAGGAATGGGCCAACGCGGTGGCGCTCGCCCAGGACCGTTTCGGCCGGTTCGACGTGCTGGTGAACAATGCCGGCATCGCGCACACCGCGTCCATCGCAGCCCACACCGTGGCCGATTTCGAGCGGGTCCAGGCGGTCAACCAGCTCGGCGTGTTCCTCGGCATCCGCAGCGCCATCGAGCCGATGTCGAACGCCGGCGGCGGCTCGATCGTCAACATCTCCTCCGGTGCCGGGCTGCGGGCGACCAAGTACATGATCGCCTACGCCGCATCGAAGTACGCGGTGACCGGTATGACCGCCGCCGCGGCGATGGAGCTGGCCCGCTACCGGATCCGGGTCAACTCGGTGCATCCCGGCGTCATCGCCACGCCGATGCTCGACGCCAACAGCCCCGAGATGAACGCGGCCATGGTGGCGCACTCGCCGATGCGACGGATGGGCGAGCCCCTCGAGATCGCCCAGGCGGTGCTGTTCCTGGCCTCGGACGAGTCGTCGTTCATGACCGGGGCCCATGTCCCGGTGGACGGCGGGGCCATCCTCTGACGGACGCGTACCGGGGGGACGGCGCCGATCGGCCCTCCCCCGGCCGTCCCGGCAGCACATGAGCGCACCCCTCGACGACGCGTCGTCCTCCCCCTTGCCTGCAGGCGCCTCCACCGCCGCAGCGGATCCGCACGAACGCGCCCCGTTCTGGGGGTGGAAGGTCGTCCGGGCCGGACTCGGCGTCCAGACGCTGCAGGCCGGCTTGATGCAGCAGGCGTTCGGGTCCTACGCCGTCGAGTTGAAGGCCGAGTTCGGGTGGTCCTCGACGTTGCTGTCGGCGGCGTACTCGATGAACCGGCTGGAGAGCGGCCTGCTCGGGCCGCTGCACGGCTGGGCGCTGCAGCGTTTCGGCATCAAGCGGATCATGCAGGTCGGCACCGTGGTCATGAGCGTCGGACTGATGCTGTTCAGCCAACTGCAGGACGCCACGCAGTTCTTCGGCTTCTACCTGATCGCGGCCATCGGGGCGTCGCTGGCGGGCTTTCTCACGGTGGTCACCGCGACGGTGCAGTGGTTCGACCGCAAGCGGTCCAAGGCGCTTGCCGTGTCCCAGTCGGGCTTCGCCGTCGGGGGGCTGTTCACCCCGGTACTCGTGTGGTGTTTCGCCCTGTTCGGCTGGCGAACCACTGCATTCGCCACCGGCGTGCTGTCCTTCGTCATCCTCATGCCACTGTCGTTCGTGTTCGGACCGACCCCGCAGAGCATCGGACAGCCGATCGACGGGATGACCGACGAGGAGAAGGCGGAGTTCGACGTCAAGCGCGCCGCGCAACGCGCCCGGGTCTCCACCGTGTCCTTCACTGCGGCAGAGGCCATGCGGACCCGGGCGTTCTGGATGATCTCGCTGGGTCACGCCTCGGCGCTGTTGGTGGTGGGTGCCGTGATGGCCCACCTGCAGCTCTACCTCACGCAGGACCAGGGCTTCACCCCGCAGGAAGCAGCCCGGGTCGCCGCGGTGCTGCCGCTGGTGCAGCTCGCAGGCCAGATCGGCGGCGGCTTCCTCGGGGACCGCATCTCCAAGCAGCTCATCGTCGTGGTGGCCATGGTCGGCCATGTGGTCGGCCTGCTGCTGTTGGCCTATGCGGACGAACTCTGGATGATCTGGCTGTTCATCCCGCTGCACGGCTTGGCGTGGGGGGTGCGTGGCCCGTTGATGCAGGCCATGCGGGCCGACTACTTCGGTGCAGCCAGCTTCGGGCAGATCATGGGCATCTCGTCGCTGATCATCATGATCGGCCAGATCAGCGGACCGCTGCTCGCCGGCTACCTCGACGACAGGACCGGCTCGTACCAGACCGGCTTCGCCCTGGTTGCGATCATGGCCACCCTGGGCATGGTGTTCTTCGCCCTCGCCTCGCCGCCCGATCCGCCCACCCGCACCGCGACCGACTCCTCGGCCGGCGCCGCATCCGCCGTGAGCGCCACCGGCTGACCGGTCCGGTAGATTGCCACGCCACCAGCCGGACCCCGGCGACTCGGAGGTGGCCATGCTGTCCTGTTACCGCATCCTCGACCTGACCGACGAGCGGGGCGACGCCGCAGGCTTCCTGCTCGCGCAGCTCGGGGCCGAGGTCATCGCCGTCGAACCCCCCGACGGCCAGTCCCGGCGCCATGTCGGGCCCTTCGCCGAGGGCATCGCCGGGGTCGACCGCGCCATCGGCCACTGGGCCTACAACCGCGGCAAGTCCTCGGTCGTGCTCGACGAGCCACAGCAACTGGCTGCCCTGGCCGCCGGGGCCGACGTGTTGATCGAGTGCGGCGCCTTCCCGGTCGACCTCGACGAACTGCGACGGAGCAACCCGACCCTGATCACGGTATCGCTCACCCCCTTCGGTGGCGACGGACCCAAGGCCGACTGGGTGGCGACCGACCTCACCCTCGACGCCGCCAGCGGCCGCCTGGCCATCACCGGGGACACCGACCGGCCGCCGGTGCGCATCAGCGCCCCTCAGGTATGGGTGAACGCCGCTGCGGAAGCGGCGGCGGGAATTGTCTGCGCCCTGTACGAACGCGGCCGTTCCGGCCTCGGCCAGCATCTCGACGTGTCGGCCCAGGAGGCCATGATCCTGACCACCCAGAGCTGGACCGGACCGGCGCTGGTGGACTGGCCCTCGGTGATCCGCGTCGCCGGTGGCGCGGTGCTGCTCGGCTGCCGGTTCCGGTTCGTCTACGCCGCGCTCGACGGTCACATCACCTTCGGCATCCTGCCCGGGTCGATGACCGGCCCGTTCGTCAACCGGCTGCTCGCGGTGATGGCCGAGCTCGGCGAGTGCCCGGCCGAGTTGGTGACGGAGGACTGGGTCGACATCGTGACCCGACACGAACCGTCCGTACTGGCCGGTATCGTGCGCGCCACCTGTGAGGCGGTGGACGCCTTCGTGGCCAAACGCACCAAGGGCGACCTGTTCGAGCTGTCCCTCGAACGCCACCTGCTGGTGATGCCGTTGGCCACCCCGGGCGACGTGATGGCCTCGCCGCAACTGGCGGCCCGGGGCTTCTGGGACGAGATCAGCGGCGCCGACCTGGGCCTGTCGGACCCGGCGCGTACCGTGCGGTTCCCCGGGCCGTTCACCCAGGTGGCCGACGCCCCGTTGCGACGGCTCGGCCCGCCGCCCCGGCTGGGCGCGCACACCGACGCCGTCCTCGCCACCGCCGCCGGCCGGCAGCCGTCGACCGGCGCCCCCGCCGGACGGCCGAACGCCGAGCCCATCGGCACCGACCCGGCCCGGCCGGCGCTCGACGGCATCCGGGTCATCGATCTCACCTGGGTCTACGCCGGGCCCTTCGCCACCCGCTGGCTGGCCTACGAGGGTGCGCAGGTCATGCGCATCGAGTCGACCACCCGGCCCGACCAGGTGCGCGGCGCCGGCCAGCCCTTCGACCGCGAGGGCGGTCCGGAGGACTCGCTGCAGTGGCACAACGTCAACGCCGGCAAGCAGAGCCTGCAGCTCAACCTCGCCGTCGCCGAGGCCCGCCAGGTCGTCCTCGACCTCGCCCGCCACAGCGACGTCCTGGTGGAGAGCTTCGCCCCTGGCGTACTGCGCCGTATGGGCCTCGGCCCCGACGAGCTGCATGCGGTCAACGACCAGTTGATCTACGTGTCGACCGCCTTGTTCGGCCAGACAGGACCGTTGTCGAGGGTGCCGGGCTTCGGCAACATGGGGGCGGCCGCCGGGGGCTTCTACGCGCTGACCGGCTGGCCCGACCGCCTCCCTGCCGGTCCCTACCTGGCCTACACCGACGCCACCTCCCCCCGGTTCACGGTGGCCGCGATCGTGGCTGCACTCGACTGGCGGCGTCGCAGTGGGCGGGGAGCCACCATCGACTTCTCGCAGATCGAGGGCGGGGTCCACTTCCTCAACCCGGCGTTGCTCGCCTACGAGCTCAACGGCGAGAACCTCACCAGGCTGGGCAACGCCGACCCTCACTTCGTACCGCACGGTATCTACCCCGCCCGGGGCGAGGACCGCTGGGTGGCGCTGGCCTGCCGCCACGACGAGGACTGGCAGCAGCTGTGCACCTGGTGGGGACGCCCCGACCTCGCCGGGCTCGACACGGCCCAACGGCGTGCCCGCGCCGCCGAGCTCGACGAGCTGCTCGCAGTGTGGACCGCCGGTTGGGACCCCGAGCAGTTCCAGCTCGAGGGCCAGGCCCGGCGACTGCCGGTGCACCAGGTGCAGAACAGTCCCGAGATGATCACCGACCCCCAGCTGCAGCACCGGGGCCACTACACCCGGGTGTCCCACTCGGTGTACGGATGGAGCTGGGCCGAGCAGTTCGGCGTGCGCTCGTCGCGCACCGGACGCGCACCGCTGCGGGCCGGGCCGTGCTGGGGCGAGCACAACGACGAGATACTGCGCGGTGTGTTGGGCTACGACGACGACCAGATCGTGGCCCTGGCCATCGCCGGCGGCCTCGACTGACCGGACCGGTCGGGACTGCCCGGTCGGGCCGGACCGCAGCGCAGCGGTGTCCCGGTGTGGGAGATTGGTCCATGGCCGTCATCGATGCCCAGGTCCACGTCTACGAGCGCAACCACCCCGGCCGGCCCTGGGCCGGCCACCTGCACGGGCCCGCGGAGGTGACCGGAGCGGACATGGTCGCCGCCATGGACCGCGTCGGCGTCGACGGCGCCCTGTTGGTCTCTGCCTGGTCGATGTACCGCTACGACCCCAGCTACGCCATCGAGGCGCACGCGGCCCATCCGGACCGTTTCGCACTGATCGCACCGATGGACCCGCGCCGCGACGACGTCGTCGAGCAGGTCGAGCAGTGGGCCGCCAGGCCGGGGGCGGTGGGGGTCCGGCTGCTGTTCTGGAGCTCTGCGTCCGACGACATCGACCATCCCAACGTCGGCCGGGTCCTCGACGCAGCAGCTCGTCACGGACTGCCGGTGTGCACCCTGGCCTGGGGCAAGCTCGACCGCATCGCCCAGCTCGCCGCGGCCCACCCCTCCACAGCGCTGGTGGTCGACCATCTCGGCCTGCGCCAGCCGTTCGAGCCGCCGGCCCCCACCGACGGCTTTGCCGATCTCCCGGCGCTGCTGGCACTGGCCGGCTACCCCAACGTGGCGGTGAAGATCACCGGGGCCGCGACGCTGTCGCAACGGCCCTACCCCTTCGAGGACCTGTGGGACCCGCTCGGCCGGATCTTCGACGCCTTCGGCATCGACCGCTGCATGTGGGGAACGGACTGGACCCGGGCGGTCGAGCTGGTCACCTACGACGACGCCGTCGCGGCGTTCCGCGAGACCGACCGGATCGGGCCGGCCGAGCGCGACGCCCTCATGGGCGGCACGCTGAGCCGGATCTTCCGCTGGTCGCCGACCGGCACGGCAGCCCACTGACCCCCGCCGCGGACGGACCGGGCCCGAGCCGCACGGCCCGGTCGACGCCGGGCCGGGGACCGACCGGTGGTCCGCCTGCACGGGACGGTGGGTCGATCCCGGGCGCTCCGATCCGATAGAACCTCTCCGGGAGCGGGCCGCCGGCAGGCCGTCCGCCAAGCCGAACGGGGAGATGGCTCATCATGGCGTTGCAGAAGCTGTTGGTCGCGAACCGCGGGGAGATCGCCATCCGGGTGGCCCGCGCCGCCGCCGATCTGGGGATCGCCACGGTCTCCGTCCATCCGGCCGACGATGCGGCCTCGCTGCACACCCGGGCCACCGACGAGACCCACCAGCTCGACGGCCGCGGCGCGGCGGCCTACCTCGATGTCGAGCAACTGGTCGCCGTAGCCCTGCGAACCGGGTGCGACGCCGTGCACCCCGGCTACGGCTTCCTCGCCGAGAACCCGTCCTTCGCCGCCGCCTGCGAGGCCGCGGGGTTGACCTTCGTCGGCCCCACGCCGGCCATGTTGGAGCTCTTCGGCGACAAGGTGGCCGCCCGGGCTCTGGCCCAGCGCTGCGACGTGCCTGTCCTCGCCGGCACCACGGGCCCGACCGATCTCGATGGGGCGACGGCATTCTTCCGTTCGCTCGGCGCGGGCGGCGCCGTCATGGTGAAGGCCCTCGCCGGCGGCGGGGGCCGGGGCATGCGCCCGGTACTGCGCCTCGAGGACCTCGACGAGGCGATGCAGCGCTGTGCCTCCGAGGCCCGCAGCGCCTTCGGCAACGGCGACGTCTACGTCGAGCAGCTGCTCACCGAGGCCCGCCACGTCGAGGTGCAGATCGTCGGCGACGGACAGGGTGCCATCGCCCACGTCTGGGAGCGCGAGTGCAGCATCCAGCGCCAGCGTCAGAAGCTGGTCGAGATCGCCCCCGCCCCGGCGCTGCACCCGGCGGTGCGCGACCGGCTGTTGTACGCCGCGGTGCGACTCGGCAGCGAGATCGGCTACCGCAGCCTCGGTACCGTCGAGTTCCTGGTGGACGCCACCGACGACGGGCCCGACGCGACGATCGCCTTCATCGAGGCCAACGCCCGGGTCCAGGTCGAGCACACGGTGACCGAGCAGGTCACCGGCATCGACCTGGTGGCGGCCCAGCTGCTGATCGCCGGCGGCGACACGCTGGCCGGCGTGGGCCTGACCCAGGACCGGATCCCTGCGCCCGACGGTTTCGCGGTGCAGGCCAGGGTGAACCTCGAGACCATGCAGGCCGACGGCACGGCCCGGCCCTCCGGTGGGGTGCTGGCCACCTACGACCCGCCCTCCGGCCCGGGCGTCCGTACCGATGGGTATGGCTATGCGGGCTACGCCACCAGCCCCAGTTATGACTCGCTGGTCGCCAAGGTGATCGGCCAGGGTTCGAGCTTCGCCGTCGCCACCCGCCGTACCGCTCGGGCCCTGGCGGAGTTCCGCATCGAGGGCGTCGGCACCAACCTGGCGTTCCTACGGGCCCTGCTGGAGCACCCCCGCGTCGCGCAGGGTGGCATGCACACCAACTTCGTGGACGAGCACCTCGGCGACCTGCTCGCCGCCGCAGCCGAGTCACATACCGCACGGTTCGTGGCCACGGCAGCTGCACCGGCGACGCCGACCCTGGCCGGCACCCGCGTGGCGTCGGCCGACCCCCTGGCGGTGCTGGCCCTGGGCAAGGACGGCTCGGCAGGCGCCGCGCCCGCAGCCGCGCCGACCCCGGCCGCAGCAGCCGCCCTGGCCGGCCCCGACGGCACCGTCGCGCTGCCTGCCCCGTTGCAGGGGACGATCGTGTCGATCTCGGTCGCCGTCGGCGACGAGGTGGCGGCCGGCCAGCCGGTCCTGGTGATGGAGTCCATGAAGATGGAGCACGTCATCAACGCCGAGCACAGCGGCGTCGTGCGCCTCATCGGCGCGGAGCCGGGCGACGCCGTCTACGAGGGCCATCCGCTGCTCTTCGTCGAGGAGGGCGAGGTGTCCGTCACCGCCGCCGGTGCAGCGGAGACGGTCGATCTCGACCACATCCGGCCCGACCTCGCCGAGGTGCTCGAGCGTCGCGAGCTCGGACAGGACCATCGCCGGCCCGATGCCGTGGCCCGGCGCCGCAAGAGCGGCCATCGCACCGCGCGGGAGAACGTGGCGGACCTCATCGACGACGGATCGTGGATCGAGTACGGCTCCGGCGCGATCGCCGCCCAGCGGCAACGGCGCAGCATCGAGGACCTGGTGACCAACACCCCGGCGGACGGCATGCTCGCCGGTATCGGGTCGGTCAACGGCGAGAGTTTCGACGAGGAGGCCGCCCAGACCGTGGTCATGTCCTACGACTACACCGTACTGGCCGGTACGCAGGGCTTCTTCAACCACTACAAGAAGGACCGCATGATGGAGCTGGCGCGCGACTGGCGGCTCCCGGTGGTGTTCTTCGCCGAGGGCGGCGGCGGCCGGCCCGGCGACGTCGACGTCATCTCCGGTGGTGGGCTCGACGTGATGACCTTCCACACCTGGGGCCAGCTGTCGGGCACGGTCCCCATGGTGGGCATCACCACCGGCCGGTGCTTCGCCGGCAACGCGGTCATCCTGGGCTGCTGCGACGTGGTGATCGCCACCGAGGACTCCAACATCGGCATGGGCGGCCCGGCGATGATCGAGGGTGGCGGCCTCGGCGTGTACCGGCCCGAGGAGGTCGGCCCGATGTCGATCCAGGTCCCCAACGGCGTGGTCGACATCGCGGTGAAGGACGAGGCCGAGGCGGTGGAGGTCGCCAAGAAGTACCTCGGCTACTTCCAGGGCCGCACCACCGAGTGGACCGCACCGGACCAGCGGCTGCTGCGGCACATCGTGCCGGAGAACCGTCTGCGCATCTACGACATCCGCAAGGTGATCGACACCCTCTTCGACGAGGGCTCGGTGCTCGAGATCCGTCGCGGGTTCGGCCACGGCATGGTCACCGCCTTCGCCCGCCTCGAGGGCCGCCCGGTGGGCGTCATCGCCAACAACCCGAGCCACCTCGGCGGCGCCATCGACAGCGACGCCGCCGACAAGGCCACCCGCTTCATCCAGCTGTGCGACGCGTTCGACCTGCCCATCGTGTCGTTGTGCGACACCCCCGGCAACATGGTCGGCCCGGAGTACGAGAAGCTGGCGCTGGTCCGGCACTGCTGCCGCATGTTCGTCAACGCCGCGTCGGTCAGCGTGCCGTTCTTCACCGTCGTGGTCCGCAAGTCCTACGGCCTCGGTGCCCAGGGCATGGCCGCAGGCAGCATGAAGACCCCGTTCTGGGCGGTGGCCTGGCCGACCGGCGAGTTCGGCGGCATGGGCCTCGAGGGTGCGGTGAAGCTGGGCTTCCGCAAGGAGCTCGAGGCCATCGAGGACACCGATGCGCGCCGGGCGCTCTACGAGAAGCTGGTGGCGAAGATGTACCACAACGGCAAGGCCATCAACACCGCCATGTCCTTCGAGATCGACGAGGTCATCGACCCGGCCGAGACCCGGCACTGGATCAGCGCCGGGCTGAAGTCGGCCCCCGTGACCGGCTGGCGCAAGCGGGACACCCCGAAGCGGCCCTGCGTCGACACCTGGTGAACCGGCCGTCGCCGGGCCCGGGCGCCCACCCGGGCCCGGCGACGGGGCAGCCCGCCATCTGCTAGCAAGACACCATGCGAGCCGGCGTCATCAGAGGAAAGCACCAGTTCGAGTTGGCCGAGGTCGACGAGCCGGTGGCTGCGGAGGGCGAAGCCGTCGTGGACATCCTGCGGTGCGGGATCTGCGGCAGCGACGTCCATGCCTGGGTCGAGGGCTGGCCCTACGCCCCCGGCACCTGCGGCCATGAATGGGTCGGGGTGGTCAGCCAGGTCGGTGCCGGCGTCACCAACGTGGCCGAAGGCGACCGGGTGGCCGGCGCGGTCTCTCCCGGCTGCGGACGCTGCGATGAGTGCCGTGCCGGCCTGCCGGCCTACTGCGCCTTCGCCCGGGCGACCTACGGCGGTCGCCTGGCCCCGCGCAACGGCGGGTTCGCCCGGGCCATGGCGGTGCACGCCACCCGGCTGTGCCCGGTCCCCCAACCGCTCAGCGACGACGATGCGGCCCTGATCGAACCGGCGACGGTGGCCCTGCACGGGGTCAACCGCAGCCGCCTGCGGGTCGGCGACGTCGCCTGCGTGGTCGGCTGCGGCCCGATCGGCCTGCTGACCCTGCAGTGTGCCCGCATCGCCGGTGCCGGCCACGTCATCGCCGTCGAACCGGATGCCGGACGACGCGAGCGGGCCCTCGCCGTCGGTGCCGACGCCGCCATCGCCCCTGGTGCCGAGCTACGCGAGTACCTCAACGAGCTGACCGGCGGCCGCCGGGCCGACATCGCCTTCGACTGCGCCGGGGTTCCCACCACGCTGCAGCAGTCCGTCGACATGGTGCGGCGGGGTGGCTCGGTGTGCATGATCGGGGTGAGCGGCGAGCTGGCCACAATCGCCCCGATGCGCTGGATGGGCAAGGAGGTCAGCGTGGACACCGCCATGTTGTTCACCTTGGACGAGATGCGCACGGTGGGTGGCCTCATCGCCGACGGACGGCTGTCGGTCCGCCCGCTGCACGACGCGACCATCGGGCTCGACGAGCTCGGCCGCACCATCGAGGATCTCGCCCACCGGCGCCTCGACGCGGTGAAGATCCTCGTCGACCCCTCGGCCGGCTGACCGGCCCGCGCCCCGGCCCCGGCGGCGCAGCCGCGTCATCGCAGTCGCGTCGTCGGGGTCGCGTCGTCGAGGTCGCGCGCTCGGAACCGTCAGGCCACGCGGCCGGCGGGACCGGCCTGGGCCAGCAACGAGAGGTCGGCCGGGCCGATCAGCCCGGCGGCCACCACGAGCTGCACCAGCCGGGTGCGGCGGTTGAGGGCCGGGTGGTTCGACCCGCCGTGCAGGCCGCTGAAGCCGGCGGCGCTCAGCCGCGCACAGATGGTGTCGAGCTTGCGGTTGAACTTGGTGACCGACCAGCCGAGCTGCTGCGCCGCCTGCACCGAGGAGGCGATCTCGCTGAGCGCCATGTCACCCCGTTGCAGCACCGGTGCGGCCAACGACACCAGCAGCACGCGTTGCTCGAGGGTGAGCCGGACCGCCCGGCTGCGCAGGTCGTTCATCGCACCGTTCGCTGCGCCGTTCATCGTGGTACCGGACCCGGCTCCGGCCGCGACGATGCCGAGTCCGGAGGAGCCGGTGGACGCCGCCGACAGCCCCGCCCCATCCGCCCACGTGAACGGCCCGCCCGACACGCCGGCACCGGCGGAGTGCGCGGCGTGGACCGGGTTCGCGGCCCGCCTGAACACCGGGTCGGACAGGTACAGCTCGACCTCGTAGGTGCCACGGGCGTTGATGCGTACCAGGTGATGGTCGAACACCAGCGGCACGGCCCGGCCCGGGTCGAGCTCGGCATGCCACAGGCCGTCGCGATCGCTCACGCTGACCGCCGCCCCTGGCGTGGTCTGCTCGAGGAACCACAGCCGGTTCACCTGCCGCAGCTCCAGCAGCCGCTCGGGCAGGCTCGGCCCCACGTCGAGGTTCAGGTCGGTCGCGGACCCCAGCCCGAAGGGCCGCTCCCCGGACAGGGTGCTGCGCTCCCCGCAGAACTCCACATCGAGCACCGGCCCGCGTTGCAGGGCCGCGAAGGCACCTGCTGCGCGGGCCCCCGGTTCAGCCGTACCGATATCCGCCATCGTCGTCCCTCCGACTGCTCCGTACCGACCCCGTCCAGGGGTGGCCGGGAGGTGGTTACTGGAGCGTCATTGTGTGCAGTACGGCATGCACCTGCGCGAGTAGATCACACAAGTGAGGACCTTCGCCTGACGCGATCACACCCTTCGGGCATCTCGGCACCCCTGAATCACCACGCAATGCGGTTTGACAGCCACCCAATGGAGAATTATTGCCTCAGCGGTACAGCCAGCGCAGGCCGCGGCTCACTGCAGCCGGGATCGTGGAGTGGTGCAGCTCGCCGTCGAGCACCACGAACGTGGTGTCGAAATCGGGGCCCTGCCGGGCGGCGAGCTGTGTGGCCATCCGCCGGGTGTTGGCCACCATGGGGATCTCGCCCACGCGTTCCTCCTCGCTGCCGACCGAGAGGAACACCCGACCGGTCGGCGCCGGGCCCTCGAGCCGGTTGCGTTCCTCGAAGTCGAAGATGACCCGGTCGTCCCACCACGACGAGGGGCTGGCCAGCAGCCATCGGCCGAACGCATCGGGCCGGGTGAACAGGGTGAACAACCCGAACAGACCCGACAGGGAATGACCGATGAAGGTCCGCTGAGCGGGATCGATGCGGTAGATCGCCTCGAGCTCGGGCAGGGCCCGGTCCAACAGCCAGGCCTGGAAGTCGGGGCCACCGCCGGCCGGCACGTCGGCGGGAACGGTCCGCGCCACCGCCGCCGGGATGGCCGCCTTGGTGGGGGTGTAGGCCGCGGCACGCTGGCGGACCACCTCGCGGGTGACCGACGTACCCCAACCGACCCCGACCACGATCACCCGGGGCATGAGGCGGGCCAAGCCCAGATTGAGCGAGGAATCGCACACGGTTCCGAAGGTCCACTGTGCGTCGAGACAGACCAGGACCGGGTAGGACTCGGACCGATCGCCATACCCCTCGGGCAGGGCCACGTGCAGCGCCCGCCCGTTGTCGTGGTGATGGTGCACCTCTCGTTGCCAGATCATCGTCGCGCCCTCACCTCGTGGTCCCCCGGACCGGGCACGCCCGCAGCTCCGGGCAACGGCCACGGCGCCGCCGGCACGCCGGCAGCACCCATTCTGCCCGGCCTGCCGTCAGCCGGTCGGGTCCCGGCGACGATCGGGCCGAGTTGCCGATCAGGCCGAGCCGGAACCGGGGGCGCCGCCGGCCACCTCGTAGCTCCACAGCTCGGCGCCGGTCGACACCGGGCCACCGTGGGGAGCGGGGGCGTTGGCACCACGATGGCCGTGGGCGAACGCCGTCGAGGTGGTCCATGCGGTGAAGGCCTCCTCGTCACGCCAGCGGGTCACCACCAGCCACACGTTGCGACCGTCGGTGGGGCGCAGCAGCTCGAAGCCCTCGAAGCCCTCCTGGCCCTCGACCGCACCGGCACGGGCGGCGAAGCGCCGGGCGAGCTCCTCGCCGGCGCCCTCGGGAACGGTGATGGCGTTGATCTTGATCGTCGTCACCGCACCATGTTGGCGTGTGCCCGATCCCACAGGCGATTCCCGATCGCTGCTCCGGCCAGCCACAACCTGGCCGAGCGCCGGTAGCCTCCGCCCATGCGCCGTCTACGGACCCTGCTGTTGACGGCGCTGGCGACGCTGCTGCTCGGCGGGTGCTTCCGCTATCAGACGGCCATCGTGGTCGACGACGACGGTTCGGGCCGGGTCCAGGAGATCCTGCTGTTCGACCGCAGCGCCCTGGCCTCCGTGTTCGACTCCGAGGCCCAGATCGACCAGCACGTCCCCCGTGCCGCCGACTTCCGCCTCCCCAGCTGGGCGACCGCACGCGACTACCGCCAGGGTGATCTCGACGGGGTGATCCTCGAGACCACCTTCGACGATCCCGAGCAGTTCGACGACCGGCTCAACACCCTGCACCTGATGCTGATCGACGCCGTGGGCAGCCAGGCCACCGCCGAGGTCGACCTGGAGCGCATCGAGGACGGCTGGACCTTCACCCTGCGCACCGCGGACCTCGCCGAGCTGCCCGCCCTACCCGGACCGGCCGACCCCGCGGTGGGTGAGCTGTACCGCCGGGCGCAGCTGGTGTTGTCGGTACACCTGCCGGGCAGGATCGTGGACCACAACGCCGACGAGATCGTCGACGGGCAGCTGGTGTGGCGGCTGTCCGCCAACGCCGTGCAGACCCTGGCCTACGCCCGTACCGCCACCGGTGGGGCACTGACGGCCACCGCGACGACCAGCCGCCCGTTGCAGGCCGCCACCGCCCTGGCCACCGCCGGCGGGCTGGCGGTGTTCGCCTCGGTGGCCTACGCCCGGCGACGGAACCGGTCACGCGGCGGTTCGGACCGATCGACGCCGGACCGCCACCTCCACCTCGGCGACCGCGCCGCCGAGGACCCCGGGCCGCCACAGCGCTGGCCGGCGCAACCACCGTCGCGCCCACCGAGCGCCGAACCCCGGCCCACCGACCGTCCCCCGCTGCGCTCAGGACCGTGCTGACCGACGCCGGGCCGGGCTCAGCCCAGGGCGGCCCGGACGATCGCCGCAACCTCGGCAGGCGCATCCCAATCGGGCAGGTGACCCACCCCGGCGATGCGATGACGACCGATGACCGATGGCAGCACCGTGGCGAACCGCTCGTCGTAGGACGGTGGGATCAATTGGTCGTCCTCGCCCCACACCAGCGTGACCGGACAACGCACCAGGTGGGCGCGCAGGTCCAACCCGTGCTCGGGGATCGGCCACACCAGCGACGCGGTCGAGGTCCGGGTGAGGTACCGCGACACCCCGTCCTCGATCCGCTCGGAGGGGTCGCTGAGCGTCGGGTCGTCCTCGAAGATCGCCGCAGTGGACGCCCGGTTGGGGCTCAGGATCAGCCGCTGCTCCGACAGGGTGGTGGCGAAGGCGTCCGCCACCGGCTCGTCGGCGTCCCACAGCCCCAGCGGTGCCAGCAGCACCATCGCGGGGAACGCCTCGGGCCGTACCGCCACCAGCTCCATCGCCAGCATGGCACCGACCGACGAGGCCACCAGCGGCAGCCCGGTCAGGCCTGCGAGGTCGGCGATCTCGGACAGGGCGACCACCCAGTCCGACTGGACCCGCAGGTCGTCGCAGTAGGTACTACCGCTGAAACCGGGCAGTGCCGGCGCCACCACCGTGTGGTCCCGGGCCAGCTCGGCCACCAACGGCGGCAGGCCGTGGGTGGGCAGGCCGACCATGCCGTGCAGGTAGCCGATGCGCGGACCCTGGCCGGCCTCGACCACCGTCACCGACCCACCGCGGAACTCGACCGAACGACGGATGACGGACACCTCGGCCGAAGTCGCTGCCCCGCCACTCATCGGCCCGGCTCCGCCCGCTGCGCGCCGGGCAGGGGACGCGGCCACCAGTGGTCCTCCCACTCGTTCTCGAACAGCGGCTGCACCTCGGGCAGGACCTTGCGGGCCAGCATCTCGGTGTTGTAGCGGACCAACTCGTTGTCCATGTTGCCGAAGTGCGCCAGGGTCAGCAGGTGGCCGACGTTCATCGACGTGCCGACCTCGCGCAGCTTGGAGATGACCTGGTCGGGCGAGCCGAGCACGACGTAGCCCTTCTCCACCATCGTCTCGAAGGACATCATCTGCGACGCCGAACTCGACTTGGGCATGGTCGGCTTGTCGGACGCCCTGGCCTCGGCTTTGTCCGCGGCCTTGGCCTCGGAGCGGGCAGTGGCCTCGCGAGCGGCACGTTCGACCATGCCCTCGACCCCGGCGCGCACCGTGTTGGGGGTCTTGTAGCCGGGCGGGTCGGCGAAGCCGGCGTAGACGTGCAGGCACGAGTTGAAGAAGTACTCGGCCGGCTCCCGGTACAGTTCGAAGGCTTCCTTCTCCGAGTCGGCCACCGCCACGAACTGGGCGAAGGCCCCCTGGAAGGGATTCTGCGGCTTGCCCCGCTCGGCCATCTTGTCCCAGAACCCGCGCATGGTGGCCAGGCCGGCTTTGTACCCGAAATAGCTGAGGTAGCAGTAGACCAGGTCGTTGTCGGCGCAGTAGTCCCAGGTGTCCACCGAGCCGCCGCCGGGAATCCAGATCGGCGGATGCGGCTTCTGCACCGGCCGGGGCCACACGTTGACGTAGCGGAGCTTGTTGTAGCGGCCGTTGAAGGCGAACACCTCGTCGCTGGTCCAGGCCTTGCGGATCAGCTCCATGCCCTCGTGGTAGCGCTCGCGCAGCGTGGCCGGGTTCGTCCCGTAGGCGAACACCGTGTCCATCGGCGAACCCACCGGGAAGCCGGCCACCAGACGACCGCCGGAGATCCCGTCGAGCATGGCCATCTCCTCGGCGATGCGGATCGGTGGGTTGTACAACGCCACCGAGTCACCGAGCACCACGATGGCGGCGTCGCCGGTACTGCGGGCCAGGGTGGCGGCGATGATGTTGGGGCTCGGCATCAGGCCGTAGGCGTTGGAGTGGTGCTCGTTGATGCCCACCCCGTCGAAGCCCAACCCGGCCGCGTACTCGAGCTGGTCGATGTACTCGTTGTAGACCCGGTGGCCGACCGCAGGGTCGTACAGCGACGGGTCGATGTCGACCCACACCGAGCGGTACCGGTCGGGGAAGTCCTTCGGCAGGTCCGGGTACGGCATCAGGTGGAACCAGACGAACTTCACGTGGCCTCCGCTCACCCCTGGTCGGGACAGGTGAACGGAGTGTAGGACTGTCCCTGTGAGGCGGCAACGGAGGTCCGCTCCGCCACGGTCACCGGCGGCGGGGCGCGTTACCCTGCCCCGCCGTGCCCCCACCGACCCCCCAGCCAGGCCAGGCCCGACGCGAACGCGCCGTCCGGGCGGCGGCGCGCCTGCTGGAGCGCGGCGGGCCCGAAGCCTGTACCGCCACGGCGGTGGCACAGGCTGCGATGCTGACCCGCCGGGAGCTGAGCCGGGAGTTCGCCGGCACCGACGAGCTCCTCGAGCTGGCGGCGCGACGTCTGGCGACCCGGTTCCTCGACCGTGTCGAGGATGCCGCCGCAGCCGCCGGCGACCCGCTCGAGGCGCTGTGGGCGGCCGGGGAGACCTACCTGCGGCTCGCCCTGCGCCACCCCGGCGGCGGGCCCGTGGCCGGCTTCGCCACTGCGCACGGCCCGGGCAGCGAATCGGGCGGCGCGGCGGCGGCCGAGCTCGCCGTGCGGGCGGAGTGCTTCTTCGCCAACCTCATGGCCGCGATCGGACTGCCCCAGGGGCCGACCATCGCCGCCGCCTGGCTGGCCGCGCTCGACGGCTTCGTGCTGCGCCAGCGGCGGACCCCCCGCTCCGTCGAGGCGATGCTCGACGCCCTCGCCCGGGCCTTCGCCCTGCCCCAGCCGACTCCGGCCGGCTGAGACCGGCCCGGACACCGTCCGGGCACGCCGCGCCCCGCCGACCGCACGACACCGGCAGGCACGACACCGGCAGGCACGGCACCGGCAGGGCGGCACCGAGCCCGCTGCTACGGTTCGGCCCGTGATGGATCTACGCCTCCAGGGAACGAACGTGGTGGTCACCGGGGCCGGGCAGGGTCTCGGCCGGGCCATCGGGATCGGCTTCGCCGAGCAGGGCGCCAACGTCGCCTTCGGCTACCACCGCTCCGGTGAAGGTGCCGAGGCCGCGGCGGCGGAAGCCCGGACGCTGGGGGTTTCGGCCCTCGCGGTGGCTCTCGACGTGCGGGACGACGCCTCGGTCGCCGAGGGCCTGCGCCGGGTCACCGACGAGCTCGGCCCCATCGGGGTGTTGGTGAACAACGCCGCGATGACCGGCCGGGGTCCGTTCGTGGACACCTCGACCGCCGACTGGGACGCCCAGGTGGCGGTCACGGTCACCGGCACGCTGCGCATCACGCACGCGGTGACCCGCCTCATGATCGAGGCCGGCAACGGTGGGGCGCTGGTCAACCTGATGGGCGACTCGGGCCGGGTCGGCGAGTCGGGCCTGCTCGTCACCGCCACCACCCGGGCCTCCACCGTCGGACTGACCAAGTCCCTGGCCAAGGAACTGGCCCGTCACGGCATCCGTTCCAACGCGGTGTCGATGGGCCTGGTCCGCACCGACAACTTCGCCGAGCACGCCGGCAACCCCGACGACGCCGAGCGGATGGCCCGCATCGTGGCCCAGTACCCACTGCGCCGCCTCGGTCGCCCCGAGGACGTGGTCCCGACCATCCTGCTGCTGGCCTCGCCGCTGTCGGGCTGGACCACCGGGCAGGTCCTGTCGGTCAACGGCGGCTACGCCATGCCCTGATCGGGCACGCACCATGACCATCCACACCGAGATCATCCACACCGAGATCATCCACACCGAGATCATCCACACCGATCAGCATCCTGACCAGACCGGTCGGCATGTCGCCGATGCGAACGGTGACGGCACCGACGCGTCCCCGGCCGTCTGGCTGCTCACCGTCGACCGGCCGGAACGTCGCAACGCCCTGGACCTCGACCACTGCAGCGAGCTGCACGCCGCCGTCGATGCCGCGGTGGCCGGCGGCGCGCGGTGTCTGGTGATCACCGGGGCCGGCACGGCGTTCTGCTCCGGCGCCGACCTCGGCGGGGTGTACGGCGACGCGTTCCGTGAAGCCCTCTACGGCATGCTCGGTGCCCTGGCCTCCGCACCCATCCCCACCATCGCCGCGGTCAACGGGCCGGCGATCGGGGCGGGCACCCAGCTGGCCATCGCCGCCGATCTGCGCATCTGCGCCCCCACCGCCCGCTTCGGGGTCCCCACGGCCAAGCTCGGCCTGGCCGTGGACTTCTGGACGGTCCGCCGGCTGTCGCTGCTCGCCGGCGGCGGCGCCGCCCGGCAGCTGCTGTTGGCCTGCGACGAGCTCGGCATCGACGCCGCCGAACGCGCCGGGCTGGTGCAACGACGCGGCGAGCTCGCCGACGCCGTCGAGTGGGCGACCCACCTCGCCGGTCTGGCGCCGCTGACCCACGCCTACAACAAGCTGGCGTTGGACGCGGCGTTCGAGTCCGACATCGCCGACGCCGCCACGCTCGCCGCCTTCGAGGCCTGTTGGGCCAGCGAGGACTTCGTCGAGGGTCGCACCGCCGGAGCCGAACGGCGGCCACCGCGCTTCCGGGGCCGATGAAGCCGGCCCCGTTCCACTACGAGCGGCCGACGTCGCTGGCCGAGGCGCTGGATCTGCTGGCGGCGGACGGCGTGGAGACCAAGGCCCTGGCCGGCGGCCAGAGCCTCGTCCCCCTGATGAACCTGCGCCTGGCCCGCCCCGACGTCCTCGTCGACCTCGACGCGGTGGCCGAGCTGCGCGGGATCAGCCGTTCGGGTGACCAGGTGCGTATCGGAGCCCTCACGCGCCACGAGCAGACCGCCACCGATGCCCTGGTGCGCGAGCGACTGCCGCTGCTGGCCCATGCCGCCGTCCACATCGGCCACCGGGCCATCCGCACCCGGGGCACCCTCGGCGGCAGCCTGGCCCATGCCGATCCGGCCGCCGAGCTGCCCGTCGCCTCCCTGGCCCTCGGCGCCGAGGTCGACGTGGCGTCGGCGCGGGGAGCGCGCACGATCCCCATCGCGGAGCTGTTCGACGGACCGCTGAGTACCACCGTCGCCGACGACGAGCTGATCGTGGCGGTCCGCTACCCGGTCGATGCCGGCCGCCGCCCGTTCGGTTTCGCCGAGCTGGCCCGGCGCCACGGCGACTTCGCCCTGACCGTCGCCGCGGTCACCCTCTCCGTCGACGGCGACGGCGGTTGCCGGGCCGCCACGGTGGCCCTCGGCGGTATCGGCGGCAGCCCACGGCTCGTCGGGCCGGCGGCCCGGGCCCTCATCGGCACCCGCATCGACCCCGCTGCGGTCGAGCTGGCGGTGGCGTCGGTCGACGACGCCGTGCGTCCCGTGGCCGACCTGCACGGCTCGGTCGCCTACCGCCGGGCCATGGCCGCGCTGCTGACCCGCCAGGCCATCGCCATGGCCCGCGGCGCACGCTGAGCTGCGGACCGGCGGTCATTCCCCGGACGAGCGGTCCTCGCTACGCTCCGAGGCCGTGGCACAAGCACCTCCGTTGTCGACCAACCCGCTGGCCGTCGATGAGGGCGCCCGCCCCGGCCTGGTCATGCTGGTCGGGTTCTTCCTCGCCCACACCCTGCTGTGGGTCAGCCTGATCTTCAGTTTCTCCGGCAAGGACCGGGTGAGCTTCGCCTCGCTCGGCGCGCAGGGAACGCCGTGGATCCGCCAGTTCGTGATCCCGTTGCTGCTCGTACTGGCCTTCCAGTTGGTGATGATCCGCACCGCCCGCTGGAAGCGCTCGGTGTGGCACGAGCCCGCCCGCACCACCCGCCGCTGGCTCATCGTGTTCCCTGCGCTGATGCTGCTGCTGGCCTTCGTCAGCCATGTCACCTCGGGCATGCCCGAGGTCGACGGCAGCTACCTGGTCGGCATGACCGCCACCGTGGCGCTGGTCGGGATCACCGAGGAGCTGACCTTCCGGGGCATCCTGCTGGTCGGCGGCCGCCGGACCTTCCCCCACGAGTGGCAGGTGGTGGTGTTCACCGGCGCACTGTTCGGCCTGTTCCACCTGCCCAACGTCCTGCTCGGTGCGGCCCTCGGGGCCACGTTGTTCCAGGTGGTCCAGACCGCGCTGATCGGTACGACGTTCTACGCACTGCGCCGGGTGACGGGCCTGTTGGTGCCGTGCATGGTGCTGCACGCCGTGTACGACTGGCTGGTCCTGATCGGCAAGGCGTGATCGGTACGGCCTGATCGGTACGGCCTGACCGGGGACGCCGCAGGCCGTCGCCGCTACGCTCGCAGCGTGACCGAGCACGACCTGCGCCCGTGGCCGATGCGCTGCACCGTCAACGGCACCAGCCACCGACTCGACGTGGAGCCTCGTCGTCTGGCCGTCGACGTGCTGCGCGAGAACCTGGGGCTCACCGGCACCCACGCCGGGTGTGAGCACGGGGTGTGCGGGGCCTGCACAATCCTGCTCGACGGTGAGCCGGTGCGCTCGTGCCTGCTGTTCGCCCCGCAGCTCGACGGTCGTGACGTGCGCACCGTGGAAGGCCTCGCCGGTCCCGGCGACGAACTGCACCCGTTGCAGCAGAGCTTCGGTGCCCACCACGGCCTGCAGTGCGGTTTCTGCACGCCGGGCATGCTGCTCACCGCGCTCGATCTGCTGGGGCACAACCCCACCCCGACCCGTGACGAGGTGCGTGAGGCGCTGTCGGCGAACCTGTGCCGCTGCACCGGCTACCAGCAGATCGTCGACGCGGTGATGGACAGCTCACGGGGCGGCGCGTTCGACTGCACCTGACGGCCCGCGCTGCGCAGGCCGCGGCGGGCCGGGTGTCGCCGCCGGTGCGATCTACGCTGCGCGTCATGCGTATCGGAGTGGTTTTCCCCAGCAACGAGATCGGCGGCGACACCGGGGCGGTGCGGGCCTTCGCCCAGGCCGCCGAGTCCCTCGGCTACGCCCACATCGAGGCGTTCGACCACGTGGTCGGCCAGCCCGGCGACTATGCCGGGCGGCTGTGGCGTGAGCCGTTCGTCTTCTTCGGGTACCTCGCCGCCATCACCAGCCGTATCGAGCTGGCGACCGGCATCATCATCCTGCCGCAGCGCCAGACCGCGCTCGCCGCCAAGCAGGCGGCCGAGGTCGACCTGTGGAGCGACGGCCGCCTGCGCCTGGGCCTCGGGGTCGGGTGGAACCCCTTCGAGTTCGACGCCCTCGACCAGGACTTCACCCGGCGGGGCAAGCGGATGGACGCCCAGATCGCCGCGCTGCGGACCCTGTGGTCGGCCAAGGTCGTCGACGTACGGGTCGGCGACGAGGCCATCAGCGGCGGGGGGATGGACCCGCTGCCGACCCGGCAGATCCCGATCTGGATCGGCGGCCGCTCCGCAGCGGCGTACCGGCGGGCGGTCACGCTGGGCCAGGGCTGGCTGTCGAACTTCCAGGACCACCTGGGCAACGACCGCGAGGCGTTCATCGCGGCGAAGGCCGAGCTGGTCGCCGCCGCCGGGGGCAGCCTGCCCGCCGGGTTCGGCATCGAGAGCTGGACCAGCCCGGGCCGCACCTCGCCCGACTCGTGGGCCGCCGAGGCGACCGAATGGGCCGAGCTCGGGGTCACCCACCTCTCGCTGCGTACCGACGAGTCGCGACGCGACCAGCCGGTGCGCCCCCGTTCGATCGACGAACACCTCGACCTGATGCAGCGCTACGCCGAAGCGGTCGGCAACCTCGGCGGCTGAACCGACCCGGCCCCGGGCTGCGCCGATCCGCGATCGGCACAGCCCGAACGGCCTCGGTCAGCTGTGCATGCCGCCGTCGACGACGAACTCCTGGCCGGTGCAGTAGCTCGCCTCCTCCGAGAGCAGGAACAGCACCAGCGAACCGACCTCGTCGGGAGCGGCGGCGCGGCCCAGCGGCACGCTGCGCAGCATCTTGGGCTTGTCGAAGTCCTTGGTCATCTCGGTGTCGATGATGCCGGGGTGCACCGAGTTGACCCGGATGCCCTTGGGTCCGAGCTCCTTGGCCGCCACCTTGGTCATGCCGCGCACCGCGAACTTCGAGGCGGTGTAGGCCATCGAGCCGAACACCCCTTCGAGCCCGGCCACCGAGGAGATGTTCACGATGGAGCCGCTGTTCTGCGCCATCATCGGCCCGGTCACCGCACGCATCCCCAGGAACACGCCGGTCTGGTTGACGGCGATGACCCGGTTCCAGTCGGCGAGCTGGTAGTTCGCCAGCCGGGCAGCGTGCAGGATGCCGGCGTTGTTGACCAGCCCGTCGATGCGCCCGTGACGCTCCACGATCGCCGTGACGACCGACGCCCACTGCTCCTCGGAGGTGACGTCGAGGTGGTGGTAATCGGCGCCGAGCTCGCCCGCGGCGCGCTCACCCTCCTCGTCGAGGACATCGGCCAGCACCACCGTGGCACCTTCGGCGAGGGCCATGCGGCCTTCGGCCAGACCCTGGCCCCGCGCCCCGCCGGTGATCAGTACAACCTTGTTGTCGAGCTTTCCCATGCACTGATGCGTAGCACCTGGCGACCGGTCGGCGCCCGACGTCGCGCCCACGATGCTCCCGGCCCGGCCGCGGGGCTGCCGCGCCCCGGCCGGGCCGGTCCGGCTCAGAACTCGGGCATCACCGGTTCGGGCGTGGCGGCCCGTGCGACGAGGTCGGGTACCACGGCGCCGAGCTGCGCGGGGTCCCAGCGGTCGTCCTGCTGGACGAACGGACCTCGGTGGAACCCTTCGATGACGCCGATCCGGCCGCCCATCACCTCGAACACCCGGCCGGTGATCCCCGCCGACTCGGTGCTGCCCAGCCAGGTGACCAGCGGGGCGATGTTCTCCGGGTCGGTCCAGTGGTAGAGGTCCTTGTCCCGCTCGACCCCGAGGCCGAGCGGCTCGGTCATCCGGGTACGGGCCGCAGGGGCGATGGCGTTGCAGGTCACGCCGTAGCGGGCGAGCTCCTTGGCCGCGACCAGGGTGAAGCCCACGATGCCGGCCTTCGCCGCGGCGTAGTTGGCCTGGCCGGGGTTGCCGAACAGGCCCGAGCCGGAGCTGGTGGAGATGATGCGGCCGTCCACCTTCTCGCCGGCCTTGGTCTGGTCACGCCAGTACTGGGCGGCGACGTGGCTCGGCGCGTAGGTGCCCTTGAGGTGGACCCGCATGACGGCGTCCCACTCGTCCTCGGCCATGTTCGCCAGGACCCGGTCGCGCAGCGTGCCGGCGTTGTTGACCAGCACGTCGAGCCGGCCGAAGTGGTCGATGGCGGTCTGGATCAGGTTGCGGGCACCGGCGGCGTCGGCGATGTCGTCGGTGTTGGCCACCGCCTGCGCGCCCATCGCCCGGATCTCCGCCGCCACCTCCTCGGCCGGGCCGGTCGCCGCGCCGGAGCCGTCCACCCCGCCGCCGAGATCGTTCACCACGACCCTGGCGCCCTGCGACGCGAACTCGAGGGCGTGGCCACGGCCGATCCCGCGTCCGGCACCGGTGATGATGACGACCCGACCCTCACAGATTCCGCTCATGGTTCTCGTACACCTTCGTTCGCTACGGCTGGTTCGAGGCCGGACCCTACCCCTGGGGCCCGACCGGCGAACAGCTAACGTCACCCCATCGTTCCGGGGGAAGGGGCCGTCGATGTTCACCGTGGGGAAGCTGTTCCACCTCGCCCACCTCGTCGAGGACCTCGACGCCGTCGACCGCTGGTACGACGACGTCTTCGCCTGCAACCGGTACTACCGGCGCTTCGAGAAGGCGGCCCAGCGCGAGGCGTCGCTGCTCATCGTCGGCGACATGTGCATGGAGCCGATCCAGCCGTCGGTTGCCCCCGAGGCCGCCGGTTCGGTGCTCAACCGGTTCAAGGCGCGCTACGGCAACCGGCTGCACTCCATTGCCTGGTACGTCGACGACATCACCGCGCTGTCGGGGGCGCTCGCCGAGCGGGACATCCGCCAGGTCGGCCTACGGGGCGAGGCGATCACCGATCCGAAGAAGGCCGTCGCGGTGTGGACCCACCCGCGGGACACCCATGCCCTTCTCGAGTTCTGCGAGCCGGGCTTCGCCGCCGACCCCCGCCTCGAGCCGGGCTGGTCGAGCCGGTTCTGGGCCGACGAGCACCCGCTGCGGATCCCCCGCACCTCCCACATCACCGTGCTGGTCGACCACCTCGACGGGGCCGGTGCGGTCTACGGCGACGCGCTGCTCGGCCGCCTGCTGCATCAGCACACCGATGCCGACGGGACGCAGCGGGCCTTCTGGGCGGTCGGTGAGGAGACGGTGATCGAGGCGGTGGTACCGGGCCGCGCCGACAGCGCCGAGGGCCGCGACCACGCCGCCAACGGCGAGGGCGTCCACGCCATCGTCTTCGCCACCACCGACCTCGACGGCGCAGCGACGTTCCTGCGCAGCAAGGACCAGCGACTCGAACCGGCCGGGCCCGACACCGTGTTCGTCGACGGCGAGGATTCCTTCGGCCTGCGGGTCGGCTTCACCCGCGCCGCCATCCCGGGCGACACCCGCGCCTGAAGCGACACGGCCGGATGTCCGAGAGCACCCGGCCGTCGGCGAGGGATGCAGAACGGGGAACGCGCGACGACCGACGAGGTCGTCAGCTCACGACGTGGACGATGTCCTGGACCAGCAGCACGGCCAGCAGGCTCATGATCCCCAGCGCCACCAGCGACACCGGCCAGCGGAAGCGGTGGTCGGCCTGGAAGAACCGACGGATGGTGAACACGTCGCAGGTCATGGCGATCACCCCGATGATGATGCCGAGCACCGGCCCCACCCCGGCGGCGAAGCTGGCCATCGGCAGCACGAACGGGAAGATCACGTAGGTGAGCGTGCAGCGCAGCGCCGAGATCAGCATCGAACGCCGGAACGACTTGTACACCGCAGCGTCGGAGACGCCGGTCGGCCGTTCCTCGATGCGCAGCAGACGCCACACCAGCTGATCGGCGCGCGACCGCTGCACGGCGGGACGGGCCCCGTGGTCGATGGGACAGCCGCCGGCGGCGGTACCGGCCGGGCCGTGGGCGACGGGGCAACCAGAGCCTTGCGGGGGGGCAACGGTGGACGGGGAGGCCGACACGGGCTGCATGGTTCCCACACTAGGCCCCGGGCTGCGCGGACACCTCGCCGCCGGACCGTCCCGGATCCACCGAACCGCCGGCGAGGGTCAAGGCCGATGGAGAGGGAGGCGCACCGTGACGGCGGCGCCGCCCTCGGGCCTGTTCGCGGCAACGACCGACCCGCCGTGTGCGTGCACCACCGCTGCGACGATGGACAGACCCAGCCCGGCCGATCCGCCCTCGTCGAAGCGCCCGAAGCGGTCGAAGAGGTGCGGCAGCGCCGCAGCGTCGAAGCCGGGACCGTCGTCGAGCACCCGAAGCACCGCCTCACCGCCCTCGACCGTGGTGTGCAGACTTACCCGACCGGCCCGTCGGCAGGCGTTGCGCACCAGGTTGTCGACGGCCTGGCGCAGCAACGGGGCATCGGCGTCGACCACGACCGGCGGCCCGGGCGGGGCGTCGAGAACGACGCCGTCGCGATCGTTGGCCGCCATGACCTCCTCGCCGAGCAGATCGAGGCGCAACGGTGCTCGCTGCAGACGAAGCTGTCCCGACGCCAGCCGAGCAGCGTCCAACAGCTGCTCGACCCCGACCGCAGCCCGTTCCGAGGCGGCGCGCACCTCCGACAAGACCCGGACGTACTCCTCGGTGCTGCGCGGCCGGGCCAGGGCCTGGCTGCTCGAGGCCCGGATGACGGCGAGCGGGGTGCGCATCTCGTGCGCCGCGTCGGCCAGCAGCGCCTCCTGGCGGGCGACGCGCCGGTCGGCACCGGCGGTGAGCCGACGGCGGGCGAGCTCGGCCGCGACCGTGCCCACCGCCAGGGCCACGACGGCACCCGCTACCACCGCGAGGTGGCCGCGCCGCCGCTCCCCCGCCGGGCGGTCGAGATCGACCAGGGTGACGAGGGCCTCCCCCGTTGCCCACGGCCGCCCGAACGCCGCGAAGGCGCGGCCGTTCTCGCTGAAGTCACGCCGGGTGGGGTACTGCACCGCCTCCTGCAGCAGACCGTTCCAGGGAGGCTCCACATCGGAGACCCCCAACGCCTCGAGCGGACCGCGACCATCGGTGCGCCACGTCCCGTCCACGGCCCGACCGGCGCCGGTGCCGACCAGGCGCATGGCGTTGTCGAGCTGCTCGTCGGCACGGGCACGCAGGGACCGCTCGGCTGCGGTGTCGACGGCGTGCCACGCCATCGCCGACACCAGCAGGACCGGCACCGCCACCAGCGCAGCACCGCGGGCCCATCGGCGCCTGCGTACACCGCCCGCAGCGGGGCTCATCGGGTCGGCCCGATCCGGAAACCGACCCCGCGCACCGTCTCGACCGGGTTCTGCAACCCGGTGACGTCGAGCTTGCGACGCAGGTTGGCCACGTGGGCATCGACCACGTTCGAGCCGCCCTCGTAGTGAGCGTCCCAGACATGCTCCAGCAGCTCGGACCGGCTCACCACCCGTCCGGCGTGGGTCAGCAGGTACTGCAGGAGGGCGAACTCCCGTGGGGTGAGCGGGATCACCACCGCCCCCCGCCAGACCGTGCGGGTCGCGGGGTCGAGCCGCAGGTCACCCGCTTCGAGCACCGGGCCGACGACCGACCGGGGCCGGCGCAGCACCGCCCGCAGCCGGGCCGCCAGCTCGGGATGGTCGAACGGCTTGACCAGGTAGTCGTCGGCACCGCCGTCGAGGCCGGCCACCTTGTCCGACAGGGTGCTCCGGGCGGTCAGGATCAGCACGGCGGTGGGCAGGCCCCGGTCCCGGACCTGGCGGCTCAGAACCGACCCGTCGCCGTCGGGCAGGCCCAGGTCGAGAACCACGGCGTCGTACTCGTGCACCGCCAGGTGCAGGTCGGCATCGGCCACGGTGGTGACGAGATCGGTGGCGTAGCCCTCCTCGCGCAGGCCACGGGCCAGAACCGGGCCCAGGTGGGGATCGTCCTCGACCAGCAGCACCCGCATCGGAACCGATTCTGCTCGATCGTCGCCGACGGTAGGGTCCAAGCGCCCCGGCCCGAACGAGCCGCAGGGGACGGTCATCGTCCCGACCCGCCGGGCCGACTCATCGGAAGCGGTTGTCCCGCAGCAACTGGGCGGCGTTGCAGGTGGGGTTCGACGGGGCACACCCGGTGTCGGCATCGCCGACCCCGAGCGGGGTGTCGACCCCGTTGCGGATCGTGTTGTCGCGGATCACCAGCGCCGTGTCGGCGTACGCCGGGCTGGGGTTGGCGGGCGTGCCGGGCTGCGGGGCGGTCCACGGGCCGGGCACGAAGAAGTGCTGCCACCGGCTGTTCACACCGGTCGAGTTGTCGATGGTGTTGCCCTCGATCCGGACGTCGAGGTTCGGGATGCGCACGAAGTTGGTGCCGTCGTCCCGGGCGGTGGTCCCCCAACCGCCGGCGTCGAGACGGGCCCGGCACGCCGCAGTGTCGCCGTCGCAGCCACGGCCGCCGAAGGTCACCTCGACGAGATGGCTACGCGCCCCGACCCGTTCGAGCAGGTTGGCGGTCATGAGGATGTCGCGACCGCCGTTGACCCCGAGGCCGGCGCCGAAGGTGTCGTGGATGCGGTTGCCCCGCACCACCACGTGTTCGGCCTCGTAGGTGAGGTGCGGGACCATGAGGAACTCGAGTCCGGTGCCCTGACCGGCGGTGAAGCCCCCGGTCCCGCAGCCGAAGATCTCGTTGTCCTCGACGATGATGTCGGCCGAGCCGCCCTTGACGTAGACGCACCAGTCGTCGGCGTCGTGGATCCGGTTCCGGCTGATGCGTCCTCCGTGCACGGCCACGAAGTCGATGGCATTGTCCCATGCGCCGCCGATGTCGCTGTCCTCGACCACCACGTCGGTCGACTGGTTGACCTTCAGGGTCTCGTGCGCAGCCCGGTTCCCGCCGTCGAGGACCACCCGGCGCAGGGTCAGACGGTCGCAGCGCTCGCAGTGGAAGGCGTCGCCGCCGGCAGCGATGCGCACACCCTCGACCAGCAGCGAGCGGACATCGAATACGTTGAGATCACCGAGCAGCACCGCAGTGCCCGGGCCGTCCGCGGCCACCAGTTCGATCGGGGCTGCCGGCGTGCCCCAGCGCGACTCCCAGTAGTTGGGCAGCGTGTCACGTCCGTAGGTCCCGGCTGCGATGTTGACCCGGACCCCGGCGGTCAGGACCGTACTCATCGGTATCCGTCGCCAGGCCTCGGCCACCGTTCGCAATGCGGCCTGGCGCGACGCCCCGGTGGCGGCATCGTTGCCGTTGGGCGCGACCCACAGCATCCGCATACCCGACGGTGTGGTGGTCGTGGTCGACGACGTGGTGGTCGTGGTCGTTGCGACCGGCCGGGTCGTGGTCGTTGCGACCGGCCGGGTCGTGGTCGTTGCGACCGGCCGGGTCGTGGTCGATCGCGGCCGGGCCGTGGTCGTGGTCCTCGGCCGGGCAATGGTCGTGGTGGTCCGGTGCTGTGCCCGGGCATGGTTGTGGCGGGTCACCGCGCCGGTCTCCGAGGCGCCCGCAGGCGGGAAGGCCACCAGCACGGCCAGCACCGCGCCGGTCACCGCCGCCACGCCCCAACGGAGCTTTCGAAGTGATCGTCGACCGGGTTCACGCATGGCGCGATCCAACCACAGCCATGCTCAAGGTGTCGTGAGGCCGGCCTTCACAGATCCTTCACGGTTCGTTGCGGACGCGCCGTCCTGCGTCGGCGTGCGTCAACTCCGGTGACCCATCGTCGCCATCGTGCTCACCGGGCTCGAAGGGTCCGGCTTGCCATCCGCCGTCACGTCGACGATGGCCATCATGCCGCCGTCCTCGTGGGCGAGGATGTGGCAGTGGAAGACGAATGACCCGGTGAAGGTCTCGAACCGCATCCGGATCACCACCTGGCCGTGCGCCGGCACCTTGACGATGTCCTGCAGGCTCACCGCGTCGTAACGCTTGCCCTTGACCGACATCACCTGGAAGTCGTTGACGTGGATGTGGAACGGATGGTCCTCGGCGGTGACGTTCCTGATGGTCCACTCCTCGGTGGTCCCGAGCTGAGGGGTGAACAGCACGGTTCCGTCGAACTGCTTGCCGTTCACGAAGAACTTGCCGGCCTCGTTGTCCTCGCTGAGCCACACGAGACGGCGCTTGGCGATCACGTCGTGCTCGTAGCCCGGCAGCGGCGCCATCGTGGTCGGTTGCGGGGGCGTCGCCACCGGATCGCCGGCCACGTTGATCGTCATCAGCACCCGCTCGGGGTACTTGTCGCCGGCCGGGCCCTGGTCGTACGGGAGGGTCCGCAGCTTGTAGGAACCCGCCTTCGGCAGCGCGACCAGTACGTCGAACCGCTTGCCGGGCGGCAGCAGCAGCTCGTCCTTCTTCTCGACGCGACCCACCGGGTTGGCGTCCTCGGCGATGACCGAGAACGCGGCGCCGTCGAGGTGGAGCCGGTACCAGATGTCGGCACTGAAGTTCGCGAGGCGGAGCAGCTGGGTCTGACCGGGCCGGGAGGTGAGCACCGGGTTGACCATGCCGTTCACCGTCCTGGTGGTCGGCGCCGCTGAGTCGATGTTCTCCGTGACGATCTCGCCGTCGGCGGTGAGCTGGTAGTCGTGCAGGGCGACGAGGTGCTCGGACAGCCCCGCCTGCAGCTCGGTGGGAAGCAGATCGGTCAACCCGTCGATGATCAGCGTCCCGAACAGCCCGGCCATCACCTGCGCCTCGGTGAGCCCGTGCAGGTGGGCGTGGTACCAGTACGTTCCCGGTGCCTGGGTGGTCGGGATGTTCACCACCACGGGGCTGGTGCTGCCCGGTTCCATGGTCCGCAGCACGTTGTCCGAGATGCCGATCGGCGACACGTGCAGCCCGTGCTCGTGGATGTTCGTCGGCTCGCCGAGGTTGTTGACGACGCTGAAGGTCAGGGTGTCACCGGGGTCGATGACCAGGGTGGGTCCCATGAACTGCCCGTTCATGGTCATGCCCTTCACCGTGTGGCCGGCGACCTGGTACTCACCGTTGTCGAGGTTCAGGGTCAGGGCCAGTGTGCCGTTGCGGCTGCGGAGGACCTCCGGCTCGGTCAACGGCAGGCCCTGGACCGTCGGAAAGGTCGCGGCGACTGCGGCGCCGCCCTCGGGGGTCGTGGACCGTGGCGGCACGGCGCTGACGACGGCCGCATCCGCAACGTCCGACGAGTCCCCTTCGGCGCAACCTGCCAGGCCGACCACGCCGATCAGCGCGAGCAGGACGGTGGCGAGCGTTGCTCGACGCGGCACCTGCATGTACCCACCCCCGGTCCGCTTCGGCAGAAAGCCCGTTGGCAGAGCCTACCGTCACGTCCGGGGACCGGCCCGGGAGCGTCCGCCGGGCGAACCGGCGAGGCGGGGCGACCCGCACGAGCGACACGACGACCGTGCGTCGATGTCGCGGCACGGGGCACCCCGCCGGCAACCCGATCCGCCATCTGGGGCGGCGTTCGGCCTCAGGCCAGCTTGTGACCCTTCAGCGCCGACGGGGCGATGATCTTCACCGCACCACCGGCGGTCACGCAGGCGGCTGCGTCTTCATAGGCGAGACCCGTCCCGATCAAGCCGTCACCGACATGGTTGGTGTTGTCGAAGTGACAGATCGTCACCTTGGCCGGCGCCTTCGAGGCCGCGAACGCCGGCGCCGCCACCGCCAGCACACCGCCGGTGGCAACCACCGCAACCGCCATGACCTTGATCCGCTTGAACGACATGGAACTCCTCCACCGTGCACCCGTACCGGAGCCACCGGCACGTCGATCCGGACCTCCCGGAGGATGACCACGGTGTCACGGTCCGAACTGCCCGTCACGGGTCGAACGACCCGATTCGCCGCGGACCTGTCACCGAGGCGCGGTGACCACCCGGACGGTTCCGACCGGTGGCCGGGTTCCGGAACCCGTTTCCGACCGGTCGCATCGGCGACGGCCGGCGATACCGTGGGCGGCCATGTGCGGCATCGTCGGCATCCTGGACCCGGCCGCACGCCGCCCGGCCCAGGCCACCGAGGCCCTGCTCACCGACCTGGCCGTGCAGATGACGGCCCGGGGACCCGACGGTGAGGGCACCTGGGTGGACGCCGCCGCCGGAATAGGCCTGGGCCATCGCCGCCTGTCGATCCTGGACCTCTCCCCGGCCGGGGCGCAGCCGATGGTGTCCGCCGACGGGCGCTGGGTGCTCACCTACAACGGCGAGATCTACGACCACCACGAGCTCGCCGTCGAGCTCGACGCCGCCGGTGTGGCCCGCCGCGGCCATTCCGACACCGAGATCCTGGTCGAGGCGGTGGCCCGCTGGGGGCTCGACCAGGTGCTCGGCCGCATCGACGGGATGTACGCCTTCGGGTTGTGGGACCGGCGCGAGCGTCGGCTCACCCTGGTGCGCGACCGCCTCGGCGAGAAGCCGCTCTACTACGGCACCCTCGGCACCGGGGAGTTCGTGTTCGCCTCCACCCTCGACGTGCTGCGGGCCCACCCCGCCTTCGACCGGCCCGTCGACCGCAACGCCCTGGCGCTGTACTTCCGGCACAAGTACGTGCCCGCACCCTGGTCGATCTACCAAGGGATCCGGAAGCTGGAACCCGGATGCCGGCTCGAGGTGGACGCCGAGGGCCGTGCCGGTGCGCCGCAGCCCTACTGGTCCTTCCTGGAGGTCGCCGGGCGCGGCGCCACCTGGTCGGGTTCCGCCGACGACGCCGTCGAGCGTCTCGACGAGTTGCTGCGCCGTTCGGTGCGCCGGCGGATGGTGGCCGACGTCGCCGTCGGCGCCTTCCTCTCCGGGGGCATCGACAGCTCCGCCGTCGTCGCGGTCGCCCAGCAGGAGTCCTCGGAGCCGGTGCGGACCTTCACGATCGGCTCGCCCGCCGCCGACTACGACGAGTCCTCCGACGCCCGGGCGGTGGCCCGTCATCTCGGCACCGACCACGACGAACTGGTCGTCTCCGACGCCGATGCCCGCGGTGCGCTCGACCGGCTCGGCACCCTGTTCGACGAACCGTTCGGCGACTCGTCGCAGGTCCCGACGTTCCTCGTGGCCCAACTGGCGCGGCGCAGCGTGACGGTGGCGTTGTCCGGCGACGGCGGCGACGAGCTGTTCGCCGGCTACAACCGTCACCTCTGGGTGCCGGCGATCTGGGACCGGATCGGTCCGATCCCCGTCGGCGTGCGCCGGGCGGCGGCTGCGGCAGCCCGCCGGGTGCCGCCCGCCGCCTGGGACTCGGCGGCCCGGTTGCTGCCCGCCGGACGCCGTCCCCGCCAGGCGGGCCTGAAGGTGGCCAAGGTCCTCGGCATCGCCGATGCCGCATCCGCCGAGGAGGTGTACGGGCGCCTGGTGTCGCACTGGCAGGACCCCACCGCCCTGGTGCGCGGCGCCACCGAGCCGCCGACCCTGCACACCGACCGCTCCCGGTGGCCGGCGGTCGACGGCATCGTCGCCCACATGTGCGCGCTCGACACCGTCACCTACCTCCCCGACGACATCCTGGTGAAGGTCGACCGGGCCACCATGGCGGTCTCGTTGGAGGGGCGGATCCCGCTGCTGGACCGTGACCTCGTGGAGTTCGCGGCCGGCCTGCCGGTCGACCTCCGCATCCGTGACGGGCGGGCCAAGTGGCCGTTGCGCCGGGTCCTGGCCCGCTACGTGCCCGAGGCGCTGTTCGAACGACCCAAGTCCGGGTTCGGGGTCCCGATCGAACAGTGGCTGCGCGGACCGTTGCGGGCGTGGGCGGAGGAGCGCCTGTTCTCCCCCGTCACCCGGTCCTTCCTCGACGACGCGTTGCTCCGCCGCACCTGGGACGCACACCAGTCCGGCCGCAGGGACAACGCCCACGAGCTGTGGGACGTGCTGTCGTTCGCCTCGTGGTGCGACGCGCGCGGCATCACAGGAGCCTGATCGTGGCCCGGGTCCTGCACCTCATCGCCGCCGACCACCGCCGCGGCGCGGAGACCTTCGCCGTGGAGCTCGCCGAACACCTGCGCCGCGCCGGCCACGACGTGCGCGTGCTGGCCGTGGCGCGATCCGGCTCCCCTGATGCCCTTCCCGTCGAGCTCGCCGGGCGCAGCAGGACCGATCCGGCGGCACTCGCCCGGGTCGTGGCGGCGGCTCGCTGGTCCGACGCCGTCGTGTCCTTCGGTTCGAGCTCGGTGCTGCCCGGAGCGGCCGCCGCCCGGCTGACGCGGCGGCCCTTCGTGTACCGGAACATCGGCGACCCATCGGTATGGGGCGCGGTCACCGCCGCCGACCTGCGCATCGGTGCCCCGCTACGGAGCGCCCGGGTGGTCGTGGCGTTGTACCCCGGCGCCGCCGATGCCCTGGTGGGCGCCTACCGGCTCGATCCGGCACGGGTACGGGTCATCCCCCGCGGTGTGCCGGAGGACGCCTTCGAACCCGCCGACGCCACCACTCGCCGACGGTCGCTCGACGTCCTCGGTCTCGACCCTGCTCGGCGCTGGATCGCCTATGTCGGGGCGCTGAGCGCCGAGAAGGATCCGCTGCTCGCCGTGGACGCGCTCGGGTACCTTCCCGACGACGTCGGGCTGGTGGTCGCCGGGGACGGGCCGTTGGGCGAGGACGTGCGGATCCGGGCGGCCCACTTCGGCGATCGGTGCCGGCTCCTCGGCACGGTCCGCGACGTGGCCGGGGTCTACGCCGCGTCCTCGGTGCTCGTGCTGCCGAGCCGCACCGAGGGCATTCCCGGCGCGGTGGTCGAAGCGGGTCTCGCGGCCCGGCCCGCGGTGGCGTTCCCGGTCGGGGGCGTTCCCGGTGTCGTGCTCGACGGGGTGACCGGGCGGCTCGCCGGCGAGCGCACCCCGGCCGCGGTGGCGGCGGCGCTCGTCGAGGTCCTCGAGCGGCCCGACGATCTGGGACGGGCGGCCCGGGCACACTGCCTGGCCCACTTCTGCATGTCCCGGGTCGGCGCGGCCTGGGAGCAGGTCGTCGCCGACGTGACCACGACCGGGCCAGGCCGAACCGGCGGCTGAACGCGTCACCACCGCGTCCGTTACGGTGACGGACCCGTCCGCCACCGGCATCGGGCGGAGTGAGATGGGGGAACCAATGCTGTCGCCGTACCGCGTCCTCGACTGCACCGACGACCGGGGGCAGCTCGCAGGGTTCCTGCTCGCCCAGCTCGGGGCCGACGTCGTCCTGGTCGAACCGCCGGGCGGCAGCGCCGCCCGCCACCGCTCGCCCTTCGTCGGTGACGTGCCCGATCCCGAGCGGGGGCTGTGGCACCTGGCCTACAACCGGGGCAAGCGATCGGTCACCGTCGAGGTGGCGACCGAGGCGGGCCGCGCCGAGCTGGCCGAGTTGGCGTCGGGCGTCGACGTCCTGCTGTGGTCGGGCCGGCCCGAGGATCTGCCCTTCGACCACGCCTCGCTCGCGGCGCGCAACCCCGGGCTGATCACGGTGGTGCTCACCCCCTTCGGGCTCGACGGGCCGAAGGCCGGCTGGGTCGACACCGACCTCGTGATCGGGGCCTCCGCCTGCCAGTCGGCACTGTGCGGCAACCCCGACCTGCCACCGCTGCGCTGGGGGTCGCCCCAGGCCTACCAGCACGGGGCTGCCGACATGGCGGTGGCCGCGCTGGTGGCCCTGGCCGAACGGGCCCGATCCGGGGTCGGCCAGTTCGCCGAGGTCTCGGCCCAGGTGTCGTGCCTGCAGGCGGCGTTCTGCTACTTCCTCAACGCCGCCTGGCAGGCACCGACCATGCGGCGCGCCGGCGACGGGCTCGACTACGGCGCCTACCGGACCCGCTGGGTGTACCCGGCGACCGACGGCGAGGTGTCCATCACCTTGGTCTTCGGCGCCGCCATGGAGGAGTTCAACCGCAACCTGTTCCAGTGGATCTGGGAGGAGGGCGGTTGCGACGAGGCCACCCGCGACCTGCCGTGGACCTCCTTCGCCACGCAGCTGTTCACCGGCGAGGTCCCCGCATCGGAGGTCGACCGACTCGGTGAGGTCATCGCCGCGTTCACCGCACGGTTCAGCAAGGCCGAGCTGCTCGCGGAATCACGCCGCCGCAGGGTGCTGCTGGCCCCGGTCGCCACGCCGAGCGAGGTCATGGACAACGACCATCTCGCCGCCCGGGCGTTCTGGGACCTCACCGACGACGAGGTCACCGGCGGCGAGCACCGCTACCCGGGCCGGTTCCTCGTCGCCTCGGCGACGCCGTTGCGATCGTTGGCACGGGCCCCGCGGCTCGGCGAGCACGACGCGACCCACCGCCGGCCTGCCACCTCCCCCGCACCGCCCACCGTACCCACCGTACCCACCGTACCGACCGTGCCGACCGTGCCGACCGCGGAGCCGGCGTTGGCCGGGTTGAAGGTGCTGGACCTGTCGTGGTCGGTCGCCGGACCATACGTCGGCCGGCTGCTGGCCGACTTCGGGGCCGACGTCGTCAAGGTCGAGACCCGCACCCGGCCCGACCTGGCCCGCACCGCGCCGACCTTCCATCCCGGCAACGAACAGCACCCGCTCGAGGGCAGCGGGCTGTTCCACAACGGCAACGCCGGCAAACGCAGCCTGGAGCTCGACCTGTCCACCCCCGCCGGCAAGGACGTGCTGTGGGATCTGGTCCGCTGGTGCGACGTGGTGGTCGAGAGCTTCTCCGCCGGCGCGCTCGAGCGGATGGGCTTCGGCTACGACCGTCTCGCCGAGGTCAACCCCGGCGTCATCCTGCTGTCGAGCTGCCTGCCCGGCCAGACCGGCACCCTGGACCTGCCCGGCTACGGCAACCTCACCACGGCGATGTTCGGGTTCACCGCGGTCACCCGCTGGCCCGGCCGGCCGGCCGCCGGACCGTTCGGGGCCTACACCGACGTGGTCTCCCCGCGCTTCGGGCTCGCCGGGCTGCTCGCTGCGCTCGACCACCGCCGACGGACCGGCGAGGGCCAGCACCTCGACCTGTCCCAGGCCGAGGGCTCGCTGCACTTCATCACCACCGCCCTGCTCGACGCCGAGATCAACGGTCGCGACGCCGAGGCGCCCGGCAACAGCGACCCGGATCTGGCACCGCACGGCATCTACCCCACCGCCGGGGACGACCGCTGGGTGGCCGTCGCCTGTACCGACGACGCCCAGTGGCGCACCCTCGCCACCCTGTTGGGCCGGGCCGATCTGGCCGGCTGGGACCGGGCCGAACGGCTCGCCCACCGCGACGAGCTCGACGCCCTGCTGGCGTCGTGGACCACCGACCAGGACGCGGCCGGCCTCGAGGTGACGCTGCAGGCGGCCGGGGTGGCGGCGCACCAGGTGCAGAACACCGTCGAGGTCCTCGCCGACGCCCAGTTGCAGCATCTCGGCCACTTCGTCACCGTCGAGCACCCCTTGCTCGGCCCGCTGGTGCTCGAGGGTCCCCGCTTCCGGCTGTCACGCACCCCCGGCCGCACGGTGGTGCCCGGCCCCGTCTACGGCCAGCACACCACCGAGGTACTGCACGGTACGCTCGGCTACGACGATGCCCGCATCGAAGCCCTGCGGGCCGACGGCGTGGTCCGCTGACGGCGGCGTCCCGATAACAGCCGGTCCGGTCGCTGCACGGCGGTCCTGCCGCACCGAGCCTCAGCGCACGTATCCAGCCGGCTCGGCCGGCTCGTCGCGATCCTCAGTGGTGCTGGTCGCCACCGTCCCGGGTATCGGATCCGTACTCGCGCTCGACCCGTGCGACCCGGACCCGGTACGCGGCGTAGAGGTCCTCCCGGCCGCGCTGCTGGGCCGCCAGATGCGCGGCCACCTGCTTCCACGCCCGGGCGTCGGCCTCGCTGCGCCAGTAGCTGACGGTGATCCCCAGCGCGTCCCGGGCCGACTCGTGGCCGAGGTACCCGGGCTGTTCGGCCACCAACGCCTCCATGGCCGACGCCAGCTCGCCGTACCCGTCCTCGTCCCCGCCCCGTCGGACCGACGTGAAGATGACGGCCGTGTACGGCGGATCGGGGGTCGCGGCGATCATGGGCCGAACCTACTGCGGGGTCCCGCAGCAGGCCGCTGTGCCCCTGGTAGAACAGGTCCATGACGACGTTGCGCCCGAAGGCCGGCCTCGACCGTGCCGGTCTCGAGCAGGAGATCGCCACCCGCTCGTGGTTCCACACCTTCGACCTCGGCGACGGCCTGCGTACCCCAGGGTATGACGACACGTTGAACAAGCTCGAGATCCTGCACCTGCCGGCCGACCTGACAGGCCGGACGGTGCTCGACATCGGCAGCTACGACGGGTTCTTCGCCTTCGAGTGCGAGGCCCGCGGCGCCGAACGGGTGATGGCCACCGATCGCTGGTGTTGGGAATGGCCCGGCAACGACGCCCGGCGGAACTTCGACTGGATGCGCGACATACTCGACAGTACGGTCGAGGATCGCTTGGTCTCGGTCGAGGAACTCACCCCCGAGGCCGTCGACGGCACCTACGACGTGGTGCTGTTCCTCGGCGTGCTCTACCACGCTCCCGATCCGCTCGGGTACCTCCGCCGGGTCCGTGAGGTGACCCGGGGCACCCTGGTGGTCGAGACCCTGGTCGACCTGCTCGACGTCGACGTCCCGGCTGCGGCGTACTACCCGGGCGCGTCGATGAACAACGACGCCAGCAACCACTGGGGCCCGAACGCGGCCGCGGTCGAAGGGCTGCTGCGTGACGCCGGGTTCACCGACGTACGCCGCTTCGACCCGTGGAGCAGCAACCGCACCTGGGCCCTGCACCTCGACGGCAACCGACCGCGCCGGCTGAGCCGGCGGGTGCGGGAACGGCTCGACAGCCGGGCCCGCAGCGGCCGCATGGTGTTCCACGCCACCGTGGCGTGACGGACCGGACCCGACCGGATAAGCCCTACGCCACCGGCCCGGGGACGCCGTCGAAACGCACCCGGTCGACGTCGAAGCTGCCCGGACGCCACCAGCGGTCGAGATCGGCCGACGTCCCGAGTCGTTCGGTACCACCACGGTGGAACACCAACGCCCCGTTCTTCCCGCCGATCCGGCGGTCGTCGCCGTCGATCTCGATCCACGCCCCCTCGTAGAGCGCCACCACCGCGACGTCGGAGACCTCGAGGAACTGCGCCAGGCGCTCCGCCCTGGTCTCCGCCATCAACGTCGAGCCCGGATCGGCGTCGACGTAGTGCGGGTTGATCTGGAACGGCACCAGGCCCAACGCCGCCAGACCCGGCGGGTCGACGATGGGCATGTCGTTGGTGGTGCGGATCGTCGGCGCCGCGATGTTGGTCCCCGCCGAGGCACCGGCATAGGCGAGCTCGCCCGAACGGACGCGCCGGCGCAGCACCTCGAGCACCCCGAGCCGGTAGAGGGCGTCGAGCAACCGGAACGTGTTCCCCCCGCCGACCAACAGGCAGCGCGCCTCGGCGATGGCCCGGGCCGGCTGTCCGTCGCGATGGACGCCGACGACGTCCGACCCGAGGGCATTGCGCACCCGTTCGGTGTAGCCGTCCCAGTCGGCGAGCGCGAAGGGCACGAACGACACCGGCTCGCCCCGGGCGAACTCGGCGATCCGCTCGCGGGCGTGGGCCAGGAACGTCTCGCCGTGGTTGGTCGAGTTCGACAGCAGCAGCATCCGCATCGGGGGCTCCGGTCCGCTCCGCCCGACGGTCAGGAGATCAGCTCGAACGTGCTGGCGAGCTCGAGCCCGTTGGCGGCACCTGCGGCGGTGGCCCCGGCACGCAGGAACGGGTCGGGGTCGGCCATGTCCCCGCCGAGGTGGCCGAGGTACAGCCGGTGCGCGGCCAGCGAGCGGACCCCGGCGTCGAAGGACGCTGCGACGTCCACGACGTGGGTCGGCTGCGGGCTGCCGGAGAAGGCGGTGAAGCGCACGCCCGACCAGGCCGGGCCGCGGTCGGTGAACAGCCACGGGTTGGCGGCGTCGCGGACCGCGTCGAGCAGGCAGCGGCCCAGGACCCGGTGGTCCACGTGGTTCCAGCTCGGACCGCCCCACGAGTCGCGGAAGTTGATCGACAGCACCACCTCGGGCCGGTGCCGACGGATGGCCGCCGCGAGCTCGGCCCGCAGTGGCAGGCCTTCGACCAACAGCCCGTCGGACAGTCCGAGGAACTCGACGGCGTCCACCCCCACCTCGCGGCAGGCGGCCCGCTGCTCCTCGCGGCGGATCGGGCCCACCACCTCGGGAGCGAGGTCGGCGATGCCGGCCTCCCCGTCGGTGACCATCACGTAGGCCACGGCCTTGCCCGAGCCGGTCCAACGCGCCACGGCCGCCGCAGCGCCGTACTCCATGTCGTCGGGGTGCGCGACGACGGCGAGCGCGGTCGTCCAGTCCTCGGGGAAGGGGGCCAAGGCCGTCATGGAACGCTCCTCGTGGGTCGGTGTCGCCGATGGTCGGGCTGGGCGTGGGGACCCTCGGGACACCCGGCGACGATCATGGTAGGCAGCACCAGCCGCGCCCCGGTTCCGGCCGGGCGGTTCACCCCCGCCGGCACGATGCGACCGATACCGGGCACGGCAGGCACTCAGGGAAGCAGGCACTCAGGGAAGCACGGTGCGCATGACGGCGTCGGTCATACGGCCGATGTGCTCGTCGTCGTCGAGCGGTCCGTCGAACGGGTCGAACAGCTCCGACACCGCCCGGAAGTGCAGCGGCGCAGCTGCCCCGTGTGCGAGGAACCACAGCTCCCGGATACGGGTCTCCCGGATCGCCCCGGCGTCGTGGAGGTGGCCGAGCAGGGAGACGGTGTCCACGATGCGGTCGGCGAGCCCGGTCTCGCCGACGATCGTCATCCGCTGTTCCTCGCCGATGCTGTGGTGATGCAGCAGGTCGCCCAACGCCGGGTGACGTGCCGTGGCGATCATGAACGCCCGTACCGTCGCACGGAGCCGGGCGAGGCCATCGACCGCACCACCCGCCGCAAGCTCGCGGTCGAAGTCGGCGATGAACCGCTCGGCGCCGTACGTCACGGCGGCTCGGTAGAGCTCGCTTTTCGGCCCGAACCGTTTCGAGACGGTCTCGTGGCTGAGGCCGAGCTCGGCGTTCAACGCCCGCACCGACATGGCCTCGTAGCCCGCCGCAGCGAACATCGACAAGGCCTTGCCCAGGATGATCTCGTCGCTGAACAGCGGAGGACGGCCACGCCCGGTCACCCGGAAAGCTTGACACATGCCAAGGCCTCACTTAGCTTGGCATTTGACAACTATTTCCGAGTGGAGCGAGCCCACCCATGAACCTCCGCCCACCGGTTCTCGCAGGTGCCTGCCTGGCAGTCCTGGCGGTCAGCTGCGGGACGTCCTCGAGCAGCGACCCGACCCCGACCACCGTTGCGTCGGGCCAACAGGTCTTCGAGGCGGACCACTTCGCGGCCGGAGCGATCGTCGGCGAGGTGACCACCGAGAACTGCACGCTGAGCGACGGCACCATGAGCAGCTGCGCCCGCGTCACCGTGTCCGGCTACCCGAGCACCTACACGGTCGGCCCGTTCTGCCCGGACACGATCTCGACGCCCGCGGCCGCCGCCGGGATCTGGTTCGACGGCTCGGGCGTCTACGACCTCGACGGGCCATTCGTGGAGCACCTCGCCACCTTCTACGACGACACCGGCTGGAAGCTGTACGACGACACCGGGAAGGTGAACGTCACCGACACCAAGGCCGCGTTCGAAGGTGCGGCGCGACCCGACGTCGCGGCGCAGTACGAGAACCACTGCGTCGAGGGGCAGCTCGCCTGGTTGCCCGACGGGAAACCGATCCAGACCACCATGCTGATCCCCCTCGTCCCGGCCAGGGCGTCGAGTCCGTCCTCGGCCCATCCGGGCGACTTCGGCCTCACGTTCGACGGCGTGGTGATGGCCGAGTCGGCGCCCGTCGACGCCATCCTCGGTGCGCACACCATCGCCGCCTTCGACGATTGCGGCGGCCACTACAACCCGGTGGCCGGCTATCACCTGCACGGGGCGACCGGCTGCGGACACCTCGAGGGCGACATCGCCGGCGGGGAGACCAAGATGTTCGGCTACGCCGCGGACGGCTACCCGATCCATCTGCCGCTCGACGATGCCGCAGCGAAGGCGGCCGGCCTCGATGCCTGCAACGGCCACTCGACCGCGAGCGAGGGCTACCACTACCACGCCAACACCGCCGCCAAGAACGCGATCCTGCCCTGCCTCGTGGGCAAGTACGTGGCCACGGGCAGGGCCGGTGGACCGCCGCAGGGGCCGCCGCCCGGCCGTACCTCGACCACCGCCGGACAGACCGGCGTGTCCAACCGCGCCGGGCAGACCGGATCGGCGCTCGACCTGGCGTCGATCGCCACGCGGCTCGGGGTCACCGAACACCAGTTGGCCGACGCCGTCGCGACTGGCGACATCAACGCCGCTGCGGCGATGCTCGGCACGACCGCCGAGGCGATCGCTGCGAAGCTCGGCGTCTCCGTCGCCGACCTTCGAGTGGCCCTGACCACGACGACCACCAGGTAGCAGCCCATGCACACGTCCGTCACCCGGGTCGCCGTCGTCGGTGCGCTCGCCATCGTGCTCGCGTCCTGTGCATCGTCCAGCACGGCGAGCGGGACCGTTCAGCAGTCGGCGACCTCCTCGAGCACACCGGCGCCGAGCCCACCGGCGCCGTCCACATCATCACCGAGCGCACCGGCGCCGAGCACACCATCACCGACGGGCGGCGCCACCATCACCAACCGCTGGGTCGGACCGCCCGCCGACACCGCCCGGCTGCCGATCGGCACCTCCAGGGTCTCCCTGACCACCGCTGCGGTCGGCGGCCTCTACGCCTGCGCCGCAGGCAACCCGAACGGCGGCGGCGCCCATGCGGTCGGGCCGTGGATCGACGAGCGTGCGGGAACGTGGGACCTGTCGAAGAAGGTCGCCGTGCAGGGCAGCGTCTCGTGGCCGATGGCGACCTACGCGGAGCTCGTCGAGGGCGACACCCGCACCATCACCAGCAACGGGGTCCCCGTCGGTCAGGTCACCGGCACGTTCCCCATCGCCGCGACCGACCCGGCGTACGCCTACGACCGCAACCCCAACCGGATCGCCGCGCGGGACGCGACGATCTCGCTGCCCCTGCACCCGACGCCGGCGGCCGAGCCGAGCTGTCTCGGCAAGGGCCGGATCGGTGTGCTGCGCAACGGGGTCCCGCTGTTCGCCCCGCTCGACGAACGCAACCGCGATGCCGTGGCCTACGAGACCCAGGACAGCTGCGACGGCCACCCGCAGCAGACCGGCGTGTACCACTACCACGACATCCCGTCGTGCATCCGCGACGCCGCGGCCGGCACCTCGACGGTGGTCGGCTTCGCACACGACGGCTTCCCCATCGTCGTGGAGCGCGATGCCCAGGGGAATCTGCCGACCAACGCCGACCTCGATCGCTGCCACGGACGGAGTTCACCGATCGAGCTCGACGGCAAGGTCGTCGAGAGCTACCACTACGCCGCGACCTACGAGTTCCCGTACTTCATCGGCTGTTTCAGCGGGACGCCGATTGCCTGACCGGTTGGCGGTCGGCATCCCCGGCGGCGCCGTAATCGGAGCCCGAGAGGGGAATCGAACCCCTGACCTCCTGTTTACAAGACAGGTGCTCTGCCGATTGAGCTACTCGGGCCGGTTGGCGTCGCAGTCTACGCGTCACCCCCGGCCCACCCACCCGGGGTGGCCGGGGGTGTCCGGTGGAACGGTCCGCCACCGACCTACTATCTGGGGGGCAATGCCGCTTCCCGGGTCGCCGGACCAGACCGGCCGAGGTCGTCACCATGGCACGAACGCAATCTTCACGAGGCAGCAACCCGCAAGCCGCGGGGCTCGCCGCGGGGCGAGGGTTGCTGATCGTCCTGTTCGCAGTGGCCATCGGGGTGCTGCTGCTGGCCCGCGCCGTCGGGCCGGACACCACCGCCGTCACGACCGGCGCACCGGACGGCGACCAGGCCGGCACCAACGCAGCGGGTCAGCCCGCCCCGGCCACCTCCGTGGTGCCATCCACCACCGCCTCCACCATCCCGCCCAAGAAGGAACCGCAGACCGTGGTGGTCCTGGTGGCCAACGGCCGCGGGGTGGCCGGGGCGGCCAAGGCCAACGCCGATGCGTTGAAGGTGCAGAACTACAACCTGCTCAGCCCGGTGGACTACCCCAACATCGAGACCTCGACGGCGGTGTACTTCCGCGCCGGCTACCAGGCCGACGCCCTCGCCGTGGCCAAGGTCCTCACCATCGACGTGTCCAAGGTGAAGGAGTTGCCGGCAGCGCCACTACCCATCGATGTGAAGACCGCCAACGTGGTGGTGGTCCTCGGCACCGATGGCCAGGGCCTGATGCCGAGTTGAGCGACGGCGTTGCCGAACCGTGCTGACGGTCGATGAGCTGGTGGCCAGGCTGGTCCGGGACCCGCGCCGCACCGCCCTGTTCACCGACTTCGACGGCACCGTTGCCCCCATCGTCACCGATCCGGCCGCGGCAAGGCCCGAACCGGGAACCGTCGAGGCCCTCGACACGCTGGCGTCCACCTACCGACGGGTCGGGGTGCTCTCCGGCCGGCCGTTGGACTACCTGGCCCCATTGCTGCCCGGGACCGTCGACATCGGCGCCCTCTACGGCCTCGAGCAACGCGTCGGCGGGCTGCGGGCCGAACACCCCGAGGCCGGCCGTTGGCGTGCGGTCGTCACCGCCGTGGCCGCCGAGGCCGAAGGGGCCCTGGCCCCCTACGACGGGGTCAGGATCGAGGCGAAGGGCCTCTCGCTCACCCTGCACGTGCGCCGCGCTCCCCAGCACCTCGCCGCGGTGATGGCCTACGCCGCCGATGCCGCCCGGCGCCACGGGCTCGACGCCCGTGAGGCCAAGGCCTCCGTCGAGCTGCATCCGCCGGTCGCCATCGACAAGGGCACCCTGCTGACCCGGTGGGCGTCGGGGGCCGAGGTGGTCGCCTTCTTCGGCGACGACCTCGGTGATCTCGCCGCCTTCGCCGCCCTGCGCGAGTTGACCGATCGCCTCGGCACCGAGACCTACCGGGTGGTGGTCCTGGGCCCGGAAACCCCCGTCGCGGTGCGCGCCTCGGCCGATGTCGTCCTCGACGACCCGGCGGCACTCGCCGCCCTGCTTCAGCGGCTGGTGACAGCGGCGAGCTGATCGTGCAGCCAGTGGCGAGGCGTGCGCGCCCCGGCCGCCGCAACAAGACGATCGGCCCGAGCCCGGCGTTCGGCCGCCGACAGCGACAGCGCCTCGGCGAGTGCCTCCGCCGTGGCCGACACGTCGCAGGGGTGCACGCCGAGGGCGACCTCGCGCAGCTCCTCCCAGGCACCGGTCTCCGTCGAGAGGACCAGTACCCCGTCGTGACGGTTCACCAGCGGACCCTCTTTCGCCACCAGGTTCATCCCGTCGCTCACCGGGTTGACCAGCAGCACGTCGTAGCGGCCGAGCAGGGCCACCGAGCGGGGGAAGTCGTCGGCGGTCTCGAGCACGATCGGCGTCCACGTCGCGGTCCCGAAACGTTGGTTGATCCGCTCGACGAGGTGCTCGATCTCCTGGCGGTAGGCCAGGTACTCGGCGAGCCCCTCCCGTGAGGGATAGACCGAGGCCATGAAGCAGACCGTGCCGCGGTACTCCGGCCACCGTTCGAGCAGCTCCTCGTAGGCCCAGAAGCCCCGCAGGATGTTCTTCGACAGCTCGATACGGTCGACCCGGACAATGACCTGCAACCCGGCGAAGCGCTGCGCGAACCGCTCGCGCCACTCGGCGGCCGCCGGGCCGTCGGCAACCCCGGCGAGGTCCTCGGGGTCGGGAGCCAGCGACGAGGCGAACGTCGGTGGGGCGGGCACCCCGAACTCCTCGCAGGAAGCGACGAAGCGGCGCCGCCACCGGTCGGTGTGGAAGCCGCACGCCGCGTTGGCTGCCAGCCCCTCGAGCAGCTCGCGCCGGTAGGGGTCGGGCAGCACGTTGAGCAGTTCCGGTCCGCCGAAGGGGGTGTGGGCGAAGTGCACGAGCGACAGGTCCGGCCGCCGATCGACCACCATCGGGGCCATCAGCGACAGGTGGTAGTCCTGCACCAGGACCACGGCGTCGGCGGGGGCACCGGCCACCACCGCATCGGCGAAGGACCGGTTGTAGGTGACGAACGCCGCCCACGCCTCACGGAAGCCGCGGTCGAAGCGGGGGCGACGGGCGAGCTCGAACAGGCCGTGGTGGACGAACCACAACACGGCATTGCCCACCACGTCGTAGGCCATGCGCAGCACGTCGGGATCGTGCAGCACGAACTCGAGCCGGAACCCCTCCGCCTGCACCGACCCTTCCGCAGCCGCGGCGCGGTCATCCTCGGAGAGGGCGCTGGCGATCCACACCACGCCCGAATCGGCCACCAGCGGGGCCAGGCCCGACACCAACCCGCCGCCACCGCGCCGGGCGACCAGCGCTCCGTCGTCGGCTCGGCGGAAGGACACCGGGCCACGGTTGGACACGATGACCAGCGGACGACCCTGCGCATCCATGGTCCCGACCCTACTGGCTACGCCAGAATCCTCCCTCCGGTCCGGCGGACCCCACGCCATCGCCCGGTCGGACACGACGGACACGACGCACACGACGCACACGTCGAGACGGGGCCGCTCCGGCCGATGGGCCAGACTGGGGGCGTGCGCATCGTGGCCGCTCCCGACAAGTTCCGAGGCACGGCCGATGCCGCGCAGGTCGCTGCAGCCATCGCCGCAGCGGCCGCTGAGCACGGCATCGTCTGCGACCAGATTCCGTTGGCCGACGGCGGTGAGGGCACCCTCGACGCGCTCGGCGGGGCGAACCGCACCACCCTGGTGAGCGGCCCGCTCGGCGATCCCGTGAACGCCCCGTGGCGGCTCGACCGGGGCCGGGCGGTGATCGAGATGGCCCGGGCCTCGGGCCTCGAGCTGGCCGGCGGCGCCGAGGGCAACGACCCGATCGCGGCGTCCACCGCCGGCACCGGTGAGCTGATCTCCGCGGCGCTGGAGGCAGGGGCCCACCGCATCGTGGTCGGCGTCGGCGGATCGGCCACCACCGACGGGGGCCTCGGGGCGGTCCGGGCGATCACCCCCCGGCAGCGCTTGCGCGGGGTCGAGCTGCTGGTGGCGTGCGACGTGCGCACCACCTTCGTCGATGCCGCGACCGTGTTCGGACCGCAGAAGGGCGCCACGCCCAAACAGGTCGAGCTGTTGCGCCGTCGCCTCGAGCGTCTGGCCCAGGTCTACCGGGACGACTTCGGGGTCGACGTCACCGAGGTGGCAGGCTCCGGCGCGGCCGGCGGGCTGGGCGGCGGGCTGCACGCTCTCGGCGCCGACCTGGTCGGCGGGTTCGACCTTGTCGCGGAGGAGGTCCATCTCGCCGAACGGCTCGAGGGCGCCGACCTGGTGGTCACCGGCGAGGGCTTCGTGGACGCCCAGTCCTTCGAGGGCAAGGTCGTCGGCGGGGTCGCCGCGCTGGCCCGCGAGCTGGGCGTGCCGGTTCTGGTGGTGTGCGGCCAGACCTTCGACGACGCCGCGGAACGCGTGGAGCTGATCTCGCTCGTCGAGCGCTTCGGCACCGAGGTGGCGATGACCGAGACCACCGACGCGATCCGACGCGCGGTCAGCGACGCCCTCGGCGCGCGCCGAGGCTGACCGCCACCACCAGCAGCGCCACGACCCCGGCCAGGGTGAGCAGCGAGTAGATGAAGCCGATCACCAGGCGGGCCACCATCAGCACGCCGAGCAGGGCCAGCACGCCGAGAACCAAGCCCAACGAGCGCGGCGGGCGCGGCGGCTCAGCCATGGGAACGCATCGTGGTCGGCGGGGCGAGCACGGTCAGTGCACCCAGGGGTCCCACGGGGCGGGCAGGCCGGCGTCGATGCCGTAGCGGGCGATGGCGTCCTGGACCGCTTCGGGCTTCGCCTCGCCGCGCAGGGCGAGCTGCGAGAGGGTCGCGACCACGATGTGGGCCGGGTCGATCTCGAAGTGACGGCGCAGGGCCTCACGGGTGTCCGAACGGCCGTACCCATCGGTACCCAGCACGGTGAAGTCGCCGGGCACGAACCGGGCGATCTGGTCGGGAACGGACCGCATGTAGTCGGTCACCGCCACCACCGGGCCCAGCGACTCGTTCAGCCGGTCGGTGACGTACGCCGTCCGCGGGGCCTCGAGCGGGTGAAGCCGGTTCCAGCGCTCCACCTCGAGGGCATCGTCCCGCAGCCGCTTGAACGACGTGGCCGACCACAGCTCGGCCCCCACCCCGTAGTGCTCGGCCAACTCGTCCGCCGCCGCCTGGGCCAGACGCCACGACGACCCGGAGAACAGCAGGGTCGCCCGGCTCTTCCAGTCGCGGTCCTCGGCCGGCTTCCAGCGGTACAGACCCCGCAACAACCCCTCGCGGTCGAGACCCTCGGGCATCGGCGGTTGGACGAAGTTCTCGTTGTAGAGGGTGAGGTAATAGAAGACGTCGAGGTTGCCGCCGTGCGACGGCGGAACCCCGGGCGTGCCGCCGTACATCACCTGCAGGCCGTCCTGGATGATGACCGCCAGCTCGTAGGCGAAGGCCGGGTCGTACACCCGGCAGGCCGGCACCGTCGACGCCAGTACCGGCGAGTGCCCGTCCTGGTGCTGCAATCCCTCGCCGAGCAGCGTGGTCCGGCCGGCCGTGGCGCCCATCAGGAACCCACGGCCACGGCTGTCGCCGAGCGCCCAGATCAGGTCACCCACCCGCTGGAAGCCGAACATCGAATAGAAGATGTAGAACGGCACCATCGGCACGCCACGGGTGGCGTAGGAGGTCGCCGCCGCGGTGAAGCTCGCCAACGCCCCGGCCTCGGTGATGCCCTCCTCGAGCAGCTGGCCGTCCTTGGCCTCGCGGTAGGACAACTGCAGGTTCCAGTCGACCGGCTCGTAGCGCTGGCCGGCGCTGGCGTAGATGCCGATCTCCTTGAACAACGAGTCCATGCCGAAGGTACGGGCCTCGTCAGGGATGATGGGCACGACCCGTTGGCCGAAGGGCTGCTCGCGCAACATTGAACGCAACAGCCGGGTGAAGGCCATCGTGGTGGACACCGCCTGGGTGCCCGAACCGGCACTGAGCTCGGCGAAGGGCCGGTCCGAGGGCATCTCGAGCGGCCGGCGGGCGTGGGTGGTCCGGCTCGGCAACGCCCCGTCGAGCGCCCGGCGGCGATCGACGAGGTAGCGGTACTCCGGGCTCTCCGGCGCCGGCCGGATGTAGGGCGGGTCGTCGGGGTCGAAGTCCTCGGGGACCTCGGTGTGCAGGTACAGCCGGTCGCGGATGCGCAGCAACTGCTCCCGGTTGAGCTTCTTGATCTGGTGCGTGGCGTTGCGCCCCTCGACCTCGGGACCGAGCGTCCAGCCCTTCACCGTCTTGACCAGGATCACCGTCGGGCTGCCACGGTGTTCCACCGCCCGCTTGTAGGCGGCGTAGATCTTGCGGTAGTCGTGGCCGCCACGGGGCAGGTTGCGCAGATCGTCGTCGGTCAGATCGGCCACGAGGTCCCGCAGCCGCGGGTCGGGCCCGAAGAAGTGCTCACGGATGTAGGAGCCGGTCTCCACCGAGTAGCGCTGGTACTCGCCGTCGACGGTGGTGTTCATCTTCTCCACCAGCACACCGTCGACGTCGCGGTGCAGCAGGTCGTCCCAGCGCGACCCCCAGACCACCTTCAGGACGTTCCACCCGGCACCGCGGAACACACCCTCGAGCTCCTGGATGACCTTGCCATTGCCGCGCACCGGGCCATCGAGACGCTGCAGATTGCAGTTGACGACGAAAATCAGGTTGTCGAGCCGCTCGCGGGAGGCGAGGTGCAGGGCTCCGAGCGACTCCGGTTCGTCGGACTCGCCGTCGCCCATGAAGCACCACACCTTGGAGCCGGACGTGTCGTCGATGCGCCGATCGTGCAGGTAGCGGTTGAACCGGGCCTGGTAGATGGCGTTGATGGGGCCGAGGCCCATCGACACCGTCGGGTACTCCCAGAACTCCGGCATAAGCCGGGGATGCGGGTAGGACGACAGGCCGGTCCGGCCGATCTCCCGGCGGAAGTGGTCGAGGTCGTTCTCGTCGAGCCGGCCCTCGAGGAACGCCCGGGCGTAGATGCCCGGCGAGGCGTGACCCTGGAAGTAGATGTGGTCCCCCGGCTCGCCGGAGTCCTTGCCCCGCCAGAACCAGTTGAAACCCACGTCGTAGAGGGCGGCGCTCGAGGCGAACGACGAGAGGTGCCCGCCGATGCCGTCGTCGTGCTTGTTGGCGTTGGACACCATCACCGCGGCGTTCCAGCGGATGTAGGCCCGGATGCGCCGCTCGAGGTACTCGTCGCCGGGGAACCACGGCTCGTCCTCGGGGGCGATGGTGTTCATGTAGGGCGTGGTGACCGCGGCGGGCAGCCCGATGTCGCGGTACTCCGAGTGCTTGAGCAGCTTGCGCACCAGGAAGCGCGCCCGCCCGGGGCCACGTTGGTCGAGTACGGCGTCGAGGCTCTCGACCCATTCCTGGGTCTCACCGGGGTCGAGATCCGGCACCAGGTCGTGGGATTCTTCGAAGCGCGGCATAGGCGAGATGTTACGACTGCCGGCCTGTCAAGTTCGGCGATGCGGCCCGCAGGGGCGTCGAGTCGGCACCCAACGTGGCCGCGCGATGCCTGCCGGTGATCGTTCCGACACCGGCGGCGCGCGAGAGGAAATCCCAACGCGAAACCTGGCATTCTCTAGACGTGCTCGACCGGGACGAGGCAGACGCGCTGGCAGAGATCGAGGCGTCGCTACGACGCGACGACCCCGAGTTCGTGTGGATGATCGAACGTCTCGAATACAGCCCCTTCGACCTGCTCGACGGTTCGGACTTCCCGCAGGACCTCTCGGAGTTCGAGTCCTACGACGAGGACGCCGTCCCCGTCGTGGTCGAGGAGCATTCCCGTCGGCGCTGGGCCCGGGTGCTGGTCACGGCGGTGGCCGCGGTGATCGCCGTGGCCATCACGCTCGGGGTGACCGCGCTGTGGGGGCCCGATGCCGGCGGTCTCGCCGGCGTGGTGTCCATCATGGCCGCCTCCATGGTCGGCTATCAGCTGCTGCGCGGCTGCCCCGGCCGACGCTGACCGGCGGCGCTCCCACCGGGGGCAACCGGGTTCCCTGACATCACGCTGCACCGCCACAACGCGCTGAGCGTGACTCCGCGCGCCCACCGTGGGATATCGGGGCCTTCCGCAGCGGGAACATTGCGGCCCTGCGACGGTTTGCCCGACACGCCGTTCCGGCGGCAGCCCCGGCGAGGAGGGCCACTACGGTTGGCGGCGGCCCTGGCGGTGGCCCCGATCCGACGTCGTCGCTCATCGGGAGCCTGCCGCACACGCTCGGCGGCGTGGCGACGGGCGTACGGCGTTCAGATGCAGAGGTGGGCGTGCTGCAACACGGGGTCGAGGTGGTCGTCGGCGACGACGCAGTGAGCCGGGCCGCGCCTCCGACCGCCGCCGAGGTCCTGCACTTCGCCACCTGCTTCGACCTGCTCGCCGCGAACATCGCCAAGGTCCTCACCGGCAAGCCCGACGCCATCCGCCTGGCGCTCACCTGCCTGTTCGCCGAAGGACACCTGCTGCTCGAGGACGTCCCCGGCGTCGGCAAGACCACCCTGGCCAAGGCCATCGCCCACTCCCTCGAGGGCAGCTGGCAGCGCATCCAGTTCACCCCTGACCTGCTCCCCTCCGACGTGACCGGGGTGCAGATCTTCAACCGGGCCACCAACGAGTTCGAGTTCCACCCGGGTGGGGTGTTCGCCAACATCGTCATCGGCGACGAGATAAACCGGGCGTCCCCCAAGACCCAATCGGCCCTGCTCGAGGTCATGGAAGAACGTCAGGTCACCGTCGACTCGACGCCGTACCAGGTCCCTCGGCCGTTCATGGTGCTCGCCACCCAGAACCCCATCGAGCACGACGGCACCTACAACCTGCCCGAGGCGCAGATCGACCGGTTCCTCATGCGGCTGTCCATCGGCTACCCGACGATGGAGGACGAGATGGCCATCATCTACGGCGACGTCTCGCCCGCCGCACAGGTCGACAACCTCGGCGCGGTCCTCGGCGCCGGCGACGTACGCCGCATGATCGCGCTCACCGATCGCATCCACATCGCGCCGACCCTGGCGCGGTACATCGTGCAGCTGACCTCGGCCACCCGGTTCATGGGCGAGCTCCGCCTCGGGGTCAGCCCCCGCGGCACCGTCGGGCTGGCCCGGGCGGCGCGGGCCTACGCCGCAGCGGCGAACCGTTCCTTCGTCACCGCCGACGACATCAAGGAACTGGCCCCCCTGGTGCTTACCCATCGGATGATCCTCACGCCGGAAGCGGAACTGCAGGGCCGCAGCTCCCTCGAGCTGCTGCTCGACCTGCTGCATCGCACGCCCGTGCCGCAGGAGCGCGTCGAGGGGCCCCGCCACGGGTAGGGATCGCCGTCCATGACGCGTTTCGGGCGTTCTGCGTCGATCCTGGCGCTGTTCACCAGTGGCCTCGGAGCAGCTCTCGGCTACCGGGAGCTGCTGCTCGTCGGCGTCGCCATCGGGCTGGTGGTGGTGTCCTCGGTGCTGTGGACCAGGACGAGACCGCGGCTCACCGTCGAGCGCACGGTGCAACCGAACCGGGTGGTCGAGGGCACGTTGGTGACGGCCACGCTGACCGTCACCAACGACTCCCGGCGTAGCAGCCCCGCCATGGTCGCCCTCGAGCGGTTCGGGTCGGGTGCGGTGTCGGTGTCGATCCCGCGTCTCGAACCGGGCGCATCGCACCGGCGGCCCTACCGCCTGCCGACCGAGCGCCGGGGGGTGTTCCAGGTCGGGCCGCTGACGGTGAGCCGTTCCGACCCCTTCCACCTGCTGCGCACCGGGCAGGATCAACTTCCCACCGAGACCCTGTGGGTCCACCCCCGGGCGCACCGGATGTCGCCGTTCCCCAACGGCACCACCAGGGACCTCGAGGGCCCCACCTCCGGCGAGGCCCAACAGGGTGGCGTCGCCTTCCACACCCTGCGCGAGTACGTGGTCGGCGACGACCTCCGGCTCGTGCACTGGAAGTCCTCGGCCCGGACCGGACGGACGATGGTCCGCCACAACGTCGACGCCTTCCAGCCGCGCACGCTGGTCATCTTCGACGTGAACGAGGCGCTGTACGGCGACGACGAGTTCGAGCAGGCCGTGCAGGTCGTGGCGTCGCTGGTAGTGGCCAACGCCGCGCACAACTACCCCATCCGCCTCCGCACCACCGCAGGCCTGGCCATCGGCTCGGAGACCGGTGACCGCACCGAACGCATCCTCGACCAGCTGGCAGCGCTCACCACCGCGTCCGACGCCTCGCTTGCCCGGTCGGCCCCTCAGGTCGCCGGCGAGCGTGGCGGTTTCTCCCTCGCGGTGATCACCGGTCGGGCCGGCGCCGGGGATCTCGCTGCGGTGGGGCCGTTGCGCAGCCGCTTCTCCAACGTCACCATCGGCCGGATCGGCACCCGCGGACGGGGCGAGGTCTTCGATCTGCCCGGTGCCGTGCTGTTCAATGCCGGTACGGCCGCCGAGTTCGCCGAGGCGTGGAACCGCAGGATCCGGCGATGAAGCGTCTGGCGGCGTTCGAGCTCGCCGCGGTGTCGGCCCTGACGATGTTGGCGGCGCTCGGCTTCGGCCGGGTGTTCGCCACCTCGGGGTACGTCCTGCCTGCGTTCGGGGCGGTGCTCGTGGCGGTGGCGATCGCCGGCAACGCCCGCGTCCGCCGGGCGACGACGACGGCGTCATTGCTGTGGTCGTTCCTGGCCTTCCTGACGTACACCGCCTACGTCGCCCTCGGCGGGACCACCGCGCACCTGCTGCCGACGACCGGCACCGTCGAGCACCTTGCGACGGGACTCACCGGCGGGTGGGCCGACCTGCTCACCGTCAGCCTTCCGGCCACCGTCGAACCCGACCTGCTGGTCTGCGTGCTGGCCCTGGTCTGGGCGGCTGCTGCAGTCGGCGCCGGGTGCGTCCATCGCAGCCGCAACGCCGTGGTGCCGGTGCTGCCGGCACTGGTGCTGTACCTGGTGGCGTTGGGCTTCGGCGCCTCGCAACCAGCGGGCACGTTGGTGCTGCCTGCAGCGTTCAGCGTCGTGCTGCTGGTCGTGTTCCTGTTGCATGCCAACCGGTGGGTGGTCATCGAGCCGTCCGGCCTCGACCCGAAGCCGCAGGGACCGGCCACCGACCCCGCCGGTCGGCACCGCCCGCTCTCGGTGCACACACCGGCGACCCGGTGGATCGCCCTTGGGCTTCCGGTGGTCGCCGCCTCCACACTGCTGGCCGGCATCGCCGTGGCCGGCGTGCCGCTGCGGGCACCGGCGTTCGACCCCCGCAGCCTGCGCGACCAACGGGTCGACGTCGCTGACGTGGCCAACCCCCTCGACGGTCTCAAGGGCGAGCTCACGGCACCGTCGTCGGAGCCGACGTTGCGCTACCGCATCGGCATAGAGGCCCACTCCGGCGGAGCGGCGGTCGATCGGCTCCGTCTGGCGGTGCTCGACCGGTTCGACGGAGCCGGTTGGTCCTCGACCGCGCGGTTCGATCGGACCGGCGCCGCGCTGCCCGAGGGGCCCGACCCCGGGGTCCGTACCGACGAGGTGCTGCAGACGGTGCAGGTCCTCGCCGCACCGCCCGGCCCGTGGTTGCCCGCAGCCGACCGCCCGGTCACCGTCGAGGTCGACGGCGATGCCTTCCCGCTGGCGATCGACCCGGTGACCGCAGTGCTGATCAGCGCAGGTGGGGATCCGACGGGGAGCACCTACCGCGTGGTCTCGATGGTGATGCGACCGACGCCGCAGCAGCTCGCCGCGCTGTCACGGCCGACGATCACCGACGCCACCGCCGGGCTCGTCGACGTCACCGACATGCCGGTGCCGTTACGGCAACTCGCCCAGCGCCTGAGCGAAGCGCGCAACGGCACCGGGCCGACCCCGGACTCCCCCTACGCCCGGCTCACCCGGCTCCAGAACGCACTCGCCACCGGCTACGACTACCGGGAGGACACCCCCTCGGGCAGTTCTTACGGCCGGCTCACCAACTTCCTCACCATCGAACGTTCCGGCTACGCCGAGCAGTTCGCAGGCGCCTTCGCGGTGCTGGCCCGATCTCTGGGGTACCCCAGCCGGCTGGTCGTCGGCTACCTGACCACCGACACCGATCCGGTCACCGGCGCGACCGTTGCACGGACCGAGATCACCAACCGCCAAGCCCATGTCTGGCCCGAGGTACTCCTCGGGGACGGCCTTTGGGTGCCGTTCGAGCCGACCCCGCCACGACGTGCGGCCACGACCGTCGAGCCGACCGACCCGGTGGCCGATGCCCGCACCGGTGGCCTGGTGCCCGAAGCCCAGCGCCAAGCTGCGGAGCCCGCCTCCGCCGGCAGCACCGGCGGCGCGAGCGGACGGGCGGACGGACCCGGGTCCGCCCTGCTCGTCGGGGTTGCTGCCCTCCTCGCCATCGGGGTGCTGGTCCCCCTCGGCCTGGTCGTGCTCAAGCGAGGACGGCGGCGCCGGCGGCGCAATCAGCCCTCGACGGCCGAACAGGTGCTGGGCGCCTGGGCCGAGGTCACCGACCGCCTACTCGAGATCGGCCTGGACATCGACCGGTCGATGACCGCCAAGGACGTGCTGGCCACCGCCGGACCGCGGCTGAGCCCACCGGCTGCCGAGCTGCTCGCAGCGATGGTTCCCCTGGTGGGCGTGGCGCTCTACTCCCCCCATGGGCCGGACTCCACGGCGGCCACCATGATGTGGACCCATGCCGAGGCGTTCCGGTCGGCGTTGCACGACGGGGACGAGTGGTATCGGAGCACGCTGGCCCGGGTCAGCCCCCGACCGCTGCTGTCCGGCGTCACCCGTCGGTAACCCCGCCTGCGTCGTCACGGACCCGACGACGGTGCAACCGCAACGGTCATCGTGCTGCTCACCGAGAACCCGTTCAGCACCACGGTCAGCGTGACGGTGAACGAACCGTCACCGACGAAGCGGTGCCGCACCGTTGCTGCGCCGGTGACCTCAGCGGCGGTGCCGTCACCGAAGTCCCACTGCCGGACGGCCCCGGCGGGTGCCTCGTCGACGAAGGTCACGGTGTCGCCGGCTGCGACCCGGCTGGCAGACACGGCGAACGCCGCCGTCGGGGCTGCGGCGATGACCAGGAACTCGCGGGTCACCGACGACGAGCCCGCGGTGTTGGTCACCGTCAGCGTGACCGTGAGCGTGCCGGCCCCGGACGGCAGCACGGTCACCTCGGACGCGGTCGAGCTGTCGGTGTTGACGGTCCAGACCCGGCTGAGGTCGCCGCCACTCGACCGGTCCGAGAACGTGACCGACTCGCCGACGAGCAGCACCGGCGGAGCGGTCCCGGGCAGCACCCCCGCGCCCGACACCGTGAAGTCCGCCACCGGCTGCCTGGCCGCCTCCTCGATGAGCAGCTCACGGGTCGCCTCCGCACAGTTCTGCGGGTCCTCGACCCAACACACCTCCATCGTCACCACGTAGGTACCGGCCGTCACGAAGACGTGCTCGACCGACCGCGACCCCGCCGGAGGGAGCAGCGGTGACGCCTCGACGGTGAACGTCGGCGTCGTCAACGGGTACGGCGAGGGGGTGGTGTCGGTGAAGTCGATGATCGTGCCGGTCACGAGTCCGCCCGGGTCGCGGGCACCGACTGCGAACGAGGCGGCCGGAGCGGCCCGGGAGGCGGTCTCGACCGCCACCGTCGCGGTGGCGGTCGACTGCAGGCCCGCACGGTCGGTCACCGTCAGGGTGACGTCGTAGCGGCCGGGCTGCGCGAAGGCCCTGGCCGGCGGGCTCTGACCGGCGAAGGCCGGAGACCCGTCACCGAAGTCCCAGTTCCAGCCGAGGGGCGTACCGCTGCTCCGATCGACGAACTGCACCGCCTGGCCCATGACAGGGTTGGCCGGGCTGAATCCGAACGCTGCGATGGCCTCGACCGGCGGAGGCCCGACGTGCACCTCGCCGACCACGGTCGCGCTGCGCACACCGTCGGACATGGTCAGGGTCACCGGGAACACACCCGCCCGGCGGTAGGTGTAGTTCGGTTCGCGTTCCGACGAGGCACCGCCGTCGCCGAAGCTCCAGGCGAAGGTCCCCGTCCCGATCGAGGTGTTGAGCATCCGCACGGGCTCCCCCACCACCGCCGGGTCAGCCGCACTGGCCCCGACCGAGGGACGGAAGCCCGGCAGCAACGGTGGGGGCGGCGGCTCGTCCGTCACGACGACGGTCACCATGGCGGTCGTCGAACCGACGGCATTGGCCGCGGTCAACCGGACCAGGAAGGTGCCCTGCGCGGCAAACGCATGGCGGACCACGGCACCGTCCTCTGCCGGCGATCCGTCACCGAAGTCCCACGTCAACGACGTCCGGCTGCCGATGGTGCCGCTCACGAAACGAACCGGCCGGTTCACCTCCGCCGAGGCGCCGTCGGCCGGCTCGGCGACCACGGCCGACGGCGGCACGCTCGGCGGCGCGACGCTCAGCACGCGCGCCAGCGTCACCGCTCCGGCCCCGTTGCCGACGGTGAGGCGGACCACGACGTCACCCGCCGAACGGAACACGTGGGTGACCGATGGCGCCGCGCCCACCGCTCCGTCGCCGAAGTCCCATGACCACGCAGTCGGCCCACCGCTGGTGCGATCGACGAAGGAGACCACGTCGCCGACCGCGATCGGCGCTTCCTCCTGTCCGGCGACCAGCCAGGTGAACTCCGGACGCAGCTCCGCCGGCGGCTCCGCAACCCGGAGCATGGCCTCGGTCGAGTGGGCGCCGACCCCGTTCCGTACCGTGAGACGCACCACGTAGGTACCCGCTGTGGCGTAGTCGTGCGGCGCCGGGGTCGACATCGTCGACACGGTCCCGTCGCCGAACTCCCACAACCAGGCCGAGATGGGCGTCGTGCGCCCGGTCGTGCTCCGATCGGTGAACTGCACCGGCCCGCGTACCACCGGGGTGGCCGGGTCCCAGCTGAAGTTGGCCTGCGGGGGCAGCGCCTGTGCCGGGTCGCGCACCAGCAGCGTCACCGGCACGGTGGTGTCACTGCGGCCGCCGGTGCCGAAGACCGTGAGCGTGACGGTCCACGAACCGACCACCGGCAGGGTCCGGGCCACCGACCGACCGCCGGACCGGGTCACCGAACCGTCGGGCGAGACGAAGGTCCACTCCCGACGCTCGACCGCACCGGTCGAGGTGTCGAGAAAGCTCAGCTCGGTCAGCGTGGTGGGGTCGCCAGGTGGCGAGTACGAGAAGTTGGCCGACAGCGGATCGTTCTGCGACGGCACGCTCGACGGGGTGGGCACGGGTTTCGGATCGGGCCCGGCGGGCACGGCCATGGGACCGGGTGCTGCCGTGGGCCCGGCGGAGGCCACAGAGCCCGCCGAGCCGCCGCCCGCGCCCGGCGGATTCCCGGCGCCGCTCGCCCGCAATCCGTTCACGTCGACGCCACCCGGGCCATCCCCGGTCGCACCGCGGCCACCCGCCCGCCGCTGGTCGAGCAGCCCGGTGCCGCCCTCCTCGCCGGCGTCGCCGCTGCCGGCCGGACCGCCCGACACCGAGTTCAGCTGCTGCTTGTCCACCACCAGGATCGCGCCCTCGTCCGAGAGCACCCCGGCCCGGGCGCCCTGGAGGTCGTTGAACCACAGGTGTCCGTTGGCGACGAGCAACTCGAAGCGATTACCGGCGGGCACGGCGAAGCGGAGATCGACCGTGCGCTCGATGCGGTTGTCGGCACCGTTCACGATGAGGACCTGCGATCGGCTGAAGACCGGCACGAAAAGCCGGCCCTTGCTGACCACCGGGTCACCGAAGCCGTCTGCGACCGCGCCGCGGTCCTCACCCAGCGAGAGCCGTACGCAGGTGTTGCGGTCGAGGTCGGCGGTCAGCAGTTCGCCGGTATCGGCCGCCAACGCATAGGCCAGGTTGTCGGTGCTGCCGGGATCGGTTCCGGCGACCAGGAGCCGGCCCGCCAGCTCCCGGTTCTGGCGGCACAGCCGTTGCCCTGCTCGTCCGTCCTCGCCGAGTCGTAGCACCGCTCCGGCCTGCCCGTCGACGAGCACCGGACGGTCCGCTACGAGGGCGAGCCCCGCGGTCGAGCCGGGATCGGTGACGACGCGGCGCAGGACCTCCCCGGTCCGGCTGTCCAGACGGATCAGCTCACCGAGACGGCCGTCGAACGCCCACAGGCGACCGTCACGGTCCGCCACCGCCGGCATGGTCTGCTGGGCGCTCACGGTGGTCTGGAAACGGACAGCCAACGTGGTCGGGTCCAGGGCGAGCAGACGACCCTCGGACGTGTCGAGCGCGAAGGTCGCGGTCTCGTTGCCGACCAGCGACAGGTCGGTGCCGGGCCCGGTCAACCCGCTGCGGGCGCGGTAGTCGAAGGTGGCACCGTCGAGCAGGCCCACGGCACCGGTCGAACGGTTCAGCACCACGGCGTCGCTGCCGGTCTGGGCCACCGAGAGCTGCTGGCGGGGCTCGGCCACCCGAACCGCTGCCGTCACGTCCCGCGAGAGGGCGTTCGCCTGCACCACCGTCCCCGATGGCGGATCGATCAACCAGACCGTGCCGCGGGCGGTGACCACCTCGTTCGCCACCGTGCCGGCAGCCCGGAGCCCGAAGGCCAGCACCGAGCCCACCAACAGCGCCAACAGGCCGCGCTGCAACCAGGTCCGCGTGATCATCCGGGATGGCAACCGCCCACCTCCCTGACACCGTCGATCTCGCCGGGACCCGCCGTCCCGCGCCCGGCCGGGCGCACCCGACCGTGTGACCAGGCCGACGACGTCGACCCGACCGATCGCTCACGAGCTTACGACGCCCGACCGGCGCCGCTCATGGCCTCGCCGGTTTCGTCATCGAACCTTCGTCTGACCGCCGCCGGCCGATCTTCACCGGGACGTACCGGCGCGTGACCGGCCGCGGCGACGATCGGAGGTCGTCGTCACGCGGCCGGCCCGTACGTCAGACCAGCTCTGCCGACGCCCGGTCGACCACGATGGGGCGACCGACCGCCTCCTCGGCCACCAGGGTGGCCATGGTCGCGGGGTCGCTGCTACGGGCGAAGGTCCGCACCCCCTGCGGGGTGAGCGCGGCGATCAGGGCCACGTTCGGACCGTTGTGGTCGTGCATGACCGCGTAGCCCTCGATGGTCGCCGGCCCCACGTGGTCGCCGGTCACCTGGCGGGTCGGTGCCCGGTCCACCTCCGCCTGGACGTCCTCGTGGCGGAACCCGCCGGCCGGCGGCTCCGTGCTGTAGAGGCCCATGGCGTGCTTGGTCACGTAGCCACCGTTCGCGCTGCACAGTCCGATCTCGCCCGGATGCTCCCGCAGCACCTGGGCCATCGAGGCGATCGAGTGCATCACGTAGTTGTTCAACGGCCCGCCGGCGAAGGGCAGACCACCGGTGACGGTCAACTGCCGCTCCTCGGACAGCCCGAGCTCCGAGGCGGCGATCTGCACCGCGGAGGGGAAGCACGAGTACAGATCCACGTGGGCCAACTCGTCCACCGATACCCCGGCAAGCGACAGGCAGCGTGCCCCGGCGGTGCGGATGGCCGGCGAGGAGTAGTAGTTGTCCCGGTTGGAGATCAGGTACGTGTCGTGGGCGTCGGTCCCCGTCCACGGGAACACCCAACGGTCACGGCTGATCCCCAGCGCCTGGGCCTTCTCGACCGAGCACAGGATCACCGCCGCAGCCTGGTCGAGGTCCCAGTTGCTGTTCATCGACTTGGTGTAGGGGTAGCCCACCAGGCGGTTGTCGGCGCTGGGGGTGGCGATCTGCTCGGCGGTCATGGGCCGGCGGATCCAGGCGTAGGGGTTGTCCACCGCCACGGCGTTGAACCGTGACCACAGTGCCGACACCCTGGCCAGGTGACCGGCCACGCTCTCGCCGCGGTGGTGACGGATGGCCGTCTCGAACATCGGGTAGACGTTGATCGGCGCCTCGAACCCGCGCTCCATCTCCAGTGGCGAGCTCATCGTGACGTCCGCACCGATGGTCTGCGCCGGCGCGGCGTCGCCGTCGCTGGTGTAGGGGATGACCGCGCCGGCCCGCTTGGCCCGGCGCCGGCTGTAGATCCCCTCGGCGCCGACGAGCACCACCACGTCGAGCCGGCCGGCCTCGATGTCCAGTGCCGACTGATTGACCAGCGACTGCGGGGTGTTGCCGCCGTCGAAGCTGAGCAGGGTCTGGCGGGCGGACGAACCGATCCGGTCGGCCACGATGCGGGCCGGGTCGCGGTAGGGCCACGCACCGCGCACCACCCGCACCGAGTCGACCTGGCGCAGCAGCTCGCGGGTGCCGGCGTCGTCGGCCGCTCGTTCCACCGCCTCCACCATCATGGCCACCGGTTCCAGGGCGACGGCTGCGTCGGCCGTCTTCTGCATGAACTGGCCTGCTCCGACCAGCACCACGGTGCGCGGGTTCATCGTTGTCCTCGTTTCATCACGTTGGTTCTCGGCTCGTTGATCCTCGGCATGCCGGTTCGCGTCACGCGCACAGCTCGGCCATCAGGCGCAGCACCCGGGGCCCACCCGACACCAGCAGGGTGGTCACCACCGACTCGTCCCAGGCCGCCAGATCGTCGCGGATCTTGTCCCGCGGGCCGACCAGGGCGACAGCCTCGACCATCTCGGTGGTGACCGCCGCAGCGGCTTCGTCCTTCCGGCCGGCCAGGTACAGGTCCTGGATGCGGGCGCACTGCGCCTCGAAGCCCATCCGCACGAAGGTCTCGTAGTGGAAGTTCGCGCCGCGGGCGCCCATGCCGCCGATGTACAGCGCCAGGTTCGGTCGCACCCTGTCCGCCGCGCGTGCCACGTCGTCGTCGAGCACGACGCTGATCGGGCAGACCACCTCGAAGTCCTCGACCGGACCGGGTACCGGGCGGCGGGCGAAGCCGGCGGCAAGCGCGTCGGCGTAGAACCGGTTGACCTCGGGACGGGGCGAGAAGAACAACGGCAGCCAGCCATCGGAGATCTCCGCCGCCAGCGCCACGTTCTTCGGCCCCTCAGCAGCGAGGTAGATCGGCAGATCACGGCGGCGAGGGTGCACCGTGGACTTGAGCGGCTTGCCCAGGCCGGTGCCGTCCTTGCGCGGCAGGTCGTAGAACTGCCCGTGGAACTCCACCGGCTCGCGGCGCTCGACGATCGTGCGCACGATCTCGATGTACTCCCGCGTACGGGCCAACGGCCGGGCGTACGGCTCGCCGTACCAGCCCTCGACCACCTGCGGACCGGACACACCCAGGCCCAGGATGAACCGCCCGTCGCTGAGGTGATCCATGGTGATCGCGGCCATCGCCGTGGCCGCCGGGGTACGGGCCGACAGCTGCACGATCGAGGTCCCGAGCTTGATCCGCTCGGTCCGCGACCCCCACCAGGCCAGCGGGGTCAGCGCGTCGGAGCCGTACGCCTCGGCGGTCCAGAAACTGTCGTAGCCCAGCCGTTCAGCCTCGAGCAGGTCCTCCACGGCGTTCGCCGGCGGTCCCGAGCCCCAGTACCCGGCTCCCGATGCGAGTCTCACGATCTGCTGCTCCCCCGGCCGGTCGCCCGGCTCGTCGTCCCGGCCCGACCGGCCGGATGCGCCTCGCATCGTGCCACGTCGGACCGCTCGATGCGGCCCGTGGGCGTTGCCGTTCCCCTCCGGCGGTCGTCGGACGTACACTTCGGGCATGAGCCGAGACCAGTGGCAAGAGGCGTTCGACCAGGCACCGAAGCGCGACGTCCGCTTCGAGACGATGTCGGGGATCCCGCTCGACGCGGTGTACGGGCCCGGTGACGGCCTGCACCCCGGCCAGTACCCCTACACCCGTGGCGTGCACGCCTCGATGTACCGGTCCCGTCTTTGGACCATGCGCATGTTCGCCGGGTTCGGCACACCGACCGACACCAACGAGCGGTTCAAGGCCATCCTCGCGGCCGGCGGCGACGGCCTGTCCACCGCGTTCGACCTGCCCACGCTCATGGGCCGTGACTCCGACGACCACCACGCCGAGGGCGAGGTCGGCCGCTGCGGGGTCGCCGTGGACACCCTCGCCGACATGGAAGACCTCTACGCGGGGATCGACGTGGGCACCTACACCACCTCGATGACGATCAACTCCCCGGCCGCGGTCATCTTCGCCATGTACATCGCCGCCGCCGAGAAGCGCGGCATCGGCCGGGCCAAGCTGGGCGGGACGCTCCAGAACGACATCCTCAAGGAGTACCAGGCCCAGAAGGAGTTCGTGTTCCCGCCGCGGCCGTCGATGCGGCTGGTGCGCGACACCATCACCTTCACCGCCGCCGAGATGCCCCGGTGGAACTCGGTGTCGATCTCGGGCTACCACATCCGTGAGGCCGGTTCGACCGCTGCGCAGGAACTGGCCTTCACCCTGGGCAACGGGTTCGCCTACGTGGAGCTGGCCCGGGCGGCCGGGCTGGCGGTGGACGAGTTCGCCCCGCGGCTGAGCTTCTTCTTCAACGCCCACATCGATTTCTTCGAGGAGATCGCCAAGTACCGCGCCGCCCGGCGCATCTGGGCCCGCTGGATGAAGGAGCGTTACGGCGCCACCAGCGAGAAGTCGATGATGGTCCGGTTCCACACCCAGACCGCCGGCGTCTCGCTGACCGCCCAGCAGCCGGAGATCAACATCGCCCGCACCGCCATCGAAGCGCTCGCCGGCGTGCTCGGTGGAACCCAGTCGCTGCACACCAACTCCTTCGACGAGGCGCTCGCCCTGCCGACCGAGAAGTCCGCCCGGATCGCGCTGCGCACCCAGCAGGTGCTCGCCTACGAGACGGGGGTGACCAACGTGGCCGACCCGCTCGGCGGTTCCTGGTACGTCGAGGCCCTGACCGACGAGATCGAACGGCAGGCCGAGGAGATCTTCGCCAAGATCGACGAGTACGGCAACGGCTCGATGCTCGAAGGGGCCTACGTCGGCATCGACAACGGCTACTACCAGGGCGAGATCGCCGACGCCTCCTACCAGTTCGAGAAGTTGGTCAACAAGGGCGAGCGGATCGTCGTCGGGGTCAACGCCTTCACCGAGGGCAGCTCCGAGGCCCAGCCCGACCTGCTGCAGATCACCAACGAGCAGGAGATGATGCAGGTCAAGCGCCTGCAGGCGGTGAAGGCGGACCGCAACGCCGAGGCCGTACGCCAGGCCCTCGACGAACTCAAGGTGGCGGCGGCCGACAGCGAGCGCAACCTGATGCCGACGCTGATCGACGCGGTGAACACCTATGCGACCGAGGGCGAGATCATGAACGCCCTCGCCGATGTCTTCGGTCGCTACGTGGAGCGCCCCGTTCTCTGATCGGTCCCGACGGCCGCCCCTGTCCGGTGCCCTACAGCCCGGATGCGGGCGGCCGTCGGCGTTCTCGCCGCCGTGCAGCCCTGACGCGACCGGCCGGGACCGCCGGTGTCAGAAACCGTCGTCGTCGGGCAGCGGGCGATCGGGCGTCGGAGGATGCGCCGAGGCATCGGGCAACCGGTTGCCGACGATGAGGGCCCACAGCACCCCGGCGAGCATCAGACCCCCGGTCACCACGAGCAGCTTCGCTCCCCAGCCGACCCCGCCGTCGAAGAGCACGACCCCGCAGCCGAGCGCGATCACCACCGCTGGGGGCACCAACGCCAGCCGTTCGATGGCCAGCAGCGTGACCGGGCTCAGATCAGCCGAGTCAGCCGAGTCGCCTGGCCGCACCCCCATCCCGATCAGGCCGGCGCCGACCGCCAGGAAGGACAACCCGGCCCCGAACTGCACCACGTTGGGCAAGCGGTGCAGCAGCAGGGCGACGAAGCCCACCAGTGCGGCTCCCCAGCCGAACACGAACAACACGACGCGCTCGGTCTGGGCTATTCCACGCGACCCCGGGCCGCGTGTCGGGCTGTTCGGCTGCGGCGCCACCGGCGTCACGCTACTGCCGACCACCCCGCCGCTCGTGGCACCAACCGGCCGGGCTCAGGCGTAGAACCCGAACACGTCGATGACCACCTCGGTGGCCGACCCCACCGGGCCACCGATGGTCACCTTCAGCTTGCGGTCGTTGCTCACGGCGGTGGTCACGCCGTTGGCCACCGTCTGACCGTCGGCGTACCAGTTCAGGTTCGACGTCGTAGGCGGATCGCCGAGCGACCCCGAGTACACCTGCAGGTACCCCTGGCCGACGGTCTCGGTGACCGTCACGTTGAGCAGCGCACCCACCGAGCCGGCGGGGATTGTCCCGGCGGACACGACGAGGGGCAGCAACCGGGTCGTGCCCGCCGTGAACCGACCGTCACCCAGGCGGCTGTCGTAGGCCCGATACGGGCTGGGACGGATGGTGAGGCCCACGCCCGACAGCCGGCTCCAGCGTGAAGCTGCGCCGACCCCGCCGCTCTTGCAGTACCAGAGTTGGTCGCTCGCCCGGAGGACGTCTCCGGTTTCCCAGGTTCCCGAGGTCGGGGGCATCACCGCCGGGGCCGAGCCACCGGCGCGCAGCCGCAATGTCGGACCGGCCAGGCTCTGGGCGGCCAAGGCCGCACCGTCACCCGAGTCGGCGCGAGCCTCGACCCCGATACCGCCGGCCACCGAGCTGTAGCCGACCACGCCCGTGGTCGGCACGAACGACGCCCCTCCCGTGGCGTAGCCGGCCAGCGCCGCCTTCTCGCCGGGGTTCACCCCGGCGGTCGTCTCGGTCCCCGCCTCGAACAGGAACGCCGGCCCGGCGGTCGCCCCGCTGTAACGGGTCCACGTGGGGTTGGCGTTGACGGTGGGCGAGCCCGGCAGCGCGGCCGCCGGGGTTGCCGAGGCGCCGACCACGACCAGGCCCGCCGCCGATCCGGCCGCCACCAGCCCAGCTCGGCCGATCAGGGCCCGACGGGTGCTGCGCAGCTCCGTCGGTCCGGTGCACGTCGCGCCATCCCCCGGCGCCGCGGAAGCGGGAGCCGGCGCAGCGTCGACCGGCCGGCGGGTCACCGCCACGTGCCCGGCCGTCGGGGCAACGGCCGACGAGGTCGTGTTCGCCGCGCTCGCCCGCAGAGCGGCCAACTCCGCCGCCATGGCGACCAGCGACGCCTCGAGGGCCTCGATTCGGGCGAGCGTGTCGGTCGGCGTCAGCGCTTCAGGGGACGCCAACGGCTCGAACGGCGACTCCGGGCGGGTTTCCTGCGACATCGGTGACCTCTCGTGCACGCGTCCACGTCGGCCGCGTCGGGCGGACGACGACCAAGCGGCCAGGGCGAGACTAGAACGGCCCCTCACCGTGGTGGGGTCACCCCTGCGCGTGGAGGGCTGCTGCCGGGTGAGCGGTCATCCGCGAGCGATGCCCACGCAGCGCGCTAAGGTGACCACGGGCGGAGCCGACTCTGCCGGAACGCGCCCTTCGCACGGTCCGGCCTCGTCGAGAACTCAACGAGGTTGGTGACAACAATGGTGCAGAAGATCGGCGTGTTCATCCTGGTGACGTTCGCCATCATCGCCCTGGTGCGGGAACCCGACGCGGTGGCGGCGTTCATCAACGCCATCGGCGCCGCCCTCCAGACGATCCTGGCCACGCTGGCGCAGCTGTTCCAGTCCGTGCAGTAACCGGCGCCACCGACACAGACCATGGCCGAGATCACACCCGACCGCTCGTCCGTACCGTCCGTACCGTCCGGGCGGCCACGGCGTGCCGGGCTGGTGCGGCAGCTGGCAGGCAAGTACGTCGTGTGGGACCCGACGGCGCTGCTGGTGCCGGCCCGGCCCGACATCGGTCGACCGGCCGAGCAGCTCGTCTACTCGGAGCGGCGCCATGTCGTCGCCCTGTTCCTGGCCGCCTGGCCGGAGCTGCTGATCTGTGTGTTGGGTCCGCCGGTGCTGGCACAGCTCGAGCGCGGCTCGCTGCAGACGGGGCTCGCAGTGGTGATCTTCCTGGTGCAACTCCGCCTGCTGTGGAAGCTCGTGGAGTGGGCCATCGGCCGCATCATGATCACCGACCGACGGCTCATCGAGTTCGGGGGGTTCCTGCGGCGCAAGGGCGGCAGCATGCCGCTGTCGAAGCTGACCGACCTCTCCTACCAGCAGACCTTCCCCGGCCTGCTGTTCGACTACGGCATGGTGCACGTCGAGTCCGCCGGCCAGGACCAGGCGCTGTCGCGCATCCGGTACCTGCGCTACCCGGTGGCCTTCCAGCAGGAGTTGGCGGCCCGGGCGATCAAGTAGCGGGCCAGGACTACCATCCGGCCATGACCACCGCTGCGCTCTCCCATGATCTCGGCCCCACCGATCATCCGCTGCTGGAGGAGACGATCGGGGCGCTGCTGGACCGCGTCGCAGCCGAACGCCCCGACCACGAGGCGCTCGTCAGCTGCCACCAGGGCCTGCGCTACCGCTACCGCGAGCTGACCGACGCCGTCGACGTCATGGCCCGCGCCATGCTGCGCGCCGGGCTGCAGCGCGGCGACCGGGTCGGCATCTGGAGCCCGAACTACGCCGAGTGGACCCTGGTGCAGTTCGCCACCGCCAAGATCGGGGTGATCCTGGTCAACATCAACCCGGCCTACCGGACCTCCGAGGTCGAGTACGCCCTCAACCAGTCGGGCTGCCGCTGGCTGATCGCCGCCCCGTCGTTCAAGACCTCCGACTACCGGGCCATGATCGAGCAGGTCCGGCCGGGTCTGGGCACCCTCGAACGCGATCTGTACTTCTGGACGCCCGAGTGGGACGCCTTCCTCGCCGCCGGGGTCGAACCCGACGACGGCGAGCTGGAGCGCATCGCCGCCTCGCTGCAGCCCGACGACCCGATCAACATCCAGTACACGTCGGGCACGACGGGCTTCCCCAAGGGGGCGACCCTCACCCATCGCAACATCCTGAACAACGGCTACTTCGTCGGTCGTGGCTGCGGCTACGGCCCGGCCGACCGGGTCTGCATCCCGGTGCCCTTCTACCACTGCTTCGGCATGGTCATGGGCAACCTCGGGGCGGTCAGCCACGGCGCGACCATGGTGATCCCCTCTGACGCCTTCGAGCCCGGCGCGGTGCTCGCTGCCATCGAGGCCGAACGCTGCACCTCGCTCTATGGCGTGCCCACCATGTTCATCGCCGAGTTGGCCCACCCCGACTTCGAGCGTTTCGACCTGACCAGCCTGCGCACCGGCATCATGGCCGGCTCGCCGTGCCCGGTCGAGGTCATGAAGCAGGCGATAGAGCGCATGCATCTCGGCGAGGTCACCATCTGTTACGGGATGACCGAGACCTCACCGGTTTCCACCCAGACCCTGGCCGAGGACGACATCACCCGGCGCACCTCGACGGTGGGACGGGCCCATCCCCATGTCGAGATCAAGATCGTCGACCCCGAAACCGGCGACGTCGTACCGCGCGGTATGCCGGGAGAGTTCTGCACCCGTGGGTACTCGGTGATGCGGGGCTACTGGAACGACCCGGCCAAGACCGCCGACGCCATCGACGCCGACGGCTTCATGCACACCGGCGATCTCGCCACCATGGACGCCGACGGTTACGTCAACATCGTCGGACGCATCAAGGACATGATCATCCGCGGCGGCGAGAACGTGTACCCCCGCGAACTCGAGGAGTTCCTCTTCGGACATCCGGCCGTGGCCGACGTGCAGGTCATCGGCGTGCCCGACCGGCGCTACGGCGAGGAGATCATGGCCTGCATCCGCCTCAAGGAGGGCATGACCGCCACCGAGGAGGACATCAAGGAGTTCTGCCGCGGCACGATCGCCCACTACAAGGTGCCGCGTTACGTGACCTTCGTGGAGGAGTTCCCCATGACGGTGACGGGCAAGGTGCAGAAGTTCGTGATGCGCGACGCCGCGATCGCCCAGCTCGGCCTCAACGAGATCGAGACGGCCTGACCGGGTCGCCGGTCCGGGCCACGATGGCCGCGGCGAAGCGTTCCGCCGAGCCGGGCGCATGCAGATGGAACAGCGACGGCTCGTTGAGCTCGGCCTCGAGCAGGACCGGGCGGCCCTCGGCGTCGTCGAGCAGGTCGATCCGGGCGTAGAGCGGCACCGAGCCGAACCGCTCGACCAGCACGGCGATGATCCGGTCGGCAACCTGCCGCTGGGCGGCGTCGGGCACCCGCCCGCTCATCTCCTCCTCGGCGAAGGTCCCAGCGACCAGACCGGCGTCGAGCTGCAGCAGCGGCCCTTTGCGCAACCCGTGACTGAACCGGCCGTCGACGTACACCAATGCGGTCTCGCCGTCGCTGTCCACCCGATCGAGGTAGGGCTGGACCATGACCGTCTTGCCCAACCGGTGCAGGTCCTGCACCAGACGCCCTGCTGCGTCGGTCTGGGTCCTCCGGAACCGGGCGGTGTTCTTGGAGCCGGCCGACACCGAGGGTTTGACCACGAACTCACCGGACGCGCCGACCGCCAGGTCTTCCAGGGTCGACCGCAGATCACCGCCCGGCGGCACGAACCGCGTCGGCACGACCGGCACGCCCGCCGCGACGAGGTCGTCGAGGTACCGCTTGTCGACGTTCCAGCGCAGCAGCGCCGGCTCGTTGAGCACCGCCACGACGGCCGCCATCCGGTCGATCTCGGCGAGGTAGGCGTCCGCCCGGTGGTGGTAGTTCCACGGGGAGCGCACCACGACCAGGTCGAACCCCCGCAGGCGCGACGCGGACGTTGCGGCAGGATCGTCCCACGGCAAGGGGTCGACGTCGACGCCGAGGGCCCGCAGCGCGGCGGTGAGCGGCTCGAGGTCCTCGTCGAGCGACCTCGACGCCAGGTCGGTGAGCAGTCCGATTCGGGTCACCGTCGGAAGTTAGGCCGACAGGCGGGGCGACGGCACCACCGGCTACGGCTGCCCCGGTGTCACTCCCCCGGCATCACGTAGCTGCTCGATGCCTGGGCCACGATGCGATCAGGTTCCCCGTCCTGCACCACGTCGGCGGTCCCGTAGGCCACCCGGCGGCCGGCCTTGACGATGCGCGAGATGCACAACAGGTCCCTGCCGTAGGCCGGCCGCAGGAAGTTCATCTTCAGCTCGTTGGTCAACGCCAGTGGTGTGATACCCGCCAACGTGAAGATCGCCACGTAGATCCCGACGTCGGCCATCGCCATCATCACCGGGCCCGACACGAACTCGAGCTCGCCACCGGGCCGGATCCAGCGCCGGTCGTGGTGCCATCGCACGACCGAACGGCCTTCGGACAACGCTTCGCACGTGATACCGAAGCTGCCGCAGAACGGCAGATCGCTGGCCATGTAGCGGTTGACCTCATCGACGGTGACCGGAAGTGCCATACGCCGTCAGACCTCTGCGGGCCATGGGGCGTTACGCCGGCCACCACCCGGCCCGGCCCGCCCGTCCCCGGCGAAACCCGCGCCCGCGTCGCTCAGGGGCGGTAGCGGTCGGCGTCGCGCCGGATCCACTCGCCGATCATCTCGCCGATCATGATCGAGGTGAGGTTGGTGTTGGCGCGCGGGACGGCCGGCATGATCGAGGCGTCGGCAACCACCAGGCCCTCGACGCCGTGGCAGCGTCCGTACTGGTCGACCACTGCGTCGGGGTCGTCCTGCGGACCCATGCGTGCCGTGCAGCTCGGGTGGTAGCCCGACGCCGAGACCCGGCGGGCCAGCTCCACCAGGTCCTCCCGGCTGCTGACCCGGCGGGCGTCGGGGAAGACAACCTCCTCGATGTACGGCGCCAGCGCTGCGGTCCGGGTGAGCGCCAGCGCGTCCTGCCACGCGGCCACGTGACGATCGACGTCGCGGGCGTTCACCCCGAAGTCGGGCTCGATGTCCACCGGGGCGGACGGATCGAGGCTGCGCTGACGGATCCGGCCCCGGCCGTCCACCTGCTCGAGACTCGGGGCGAGCAGGAACGCCGCGCCGTCCTCGGCCCTCCCGGTGCGGTTGCCGCCCCAACGGGCCCGGGTGATCAGCTCGATGTTCACATCGAGCGGACTGCTCGATCCTGCCGCGGTGTAGCGGGTGATGGTCTGGACCAGCGGCAGGTCCGGGGCACACAGTTCCGGGTGGCGGGCCCGGCACACCACGGCGAGTGCCGGATGGTCCTGCAGGCCGGCCCCGACACCGGGGGCGACGTGTACCGCCGTGACCCCGAGCCCGTCGAGTTCCTCCCGTGCACCGATCCCCGAACGGACCAGGATGCCGGGCGTGTGCACCGCGCCGGCGCAGACGACGACCACCTCGGCGTCGATGCGCCGGACCGCACCGTCGCCGGCCGTCACCTCCACGCCGGTGACCCGGCGTCGCCCGTCGAAGATCACGCGCCGCACCGTCGTCCCGGCGACGATGGTCAGGTTCGGCCGGTGGCGCGCCGCAGACAGGTAACCGATGGCGGTCGACACCCGCAGCCGGCCGAGCTTGTTGACCGCCATCACCCCGGCCCCGACCGCATCCGGGGCGTTCACATCGGCACAGGCCGGGTGCCCGATCTCTGCGCAGGCCTCGAGGAACGCCGCCTGTGTCGGCACCAGCTCGGCCTCGCCGAAGCGCCGGATCGATATCGGCCCGGCGTCGCCGTGGTACGGGGCGTCGCCGAAATCGAGATCGCGTTCCAATCGCCGGAAGGCCCCCAGCACGTGCTCCCAGGCCCACGCCGGATTGCCCAACGCCGCCCAGTGGTCATAGTCCGCAGGGGTACCGCGCAGCGCGATCGTGGTGTTCACCGCCGAGGAGCCACCGGTGACCCGTCCACGAGGAAACCGGTCGGTACGCCCGGACCGAGCCGATACCGGAAGGTATTCCAGACCCCAGTCATGCGCCACGTAGGAGTTGTCGTGCCCGTCGACGAGGTCCGCCGGCAGCTCCGCCGCCAGCGGATAGTCGGGTCCGGCCTCCACCAACGCCACCCGCCGGTTCGGGTCCTCCGACGCCCGGGCCGCCACCACGGCACCCGCGGCGCCACCACCGACGATGACCACATCGAAGCGTTCGCCTGCACCGCCGGCGATCTGGGGAACTGCCATCGCAGCATCATGGCCGATCGCGCACCGGGTCGCCTCGCCTACGCTGCGGCGATGGCCGCTGTCGACCTCGCCCTGCGCAATGCCCGCATCCTCGACGGTACGGGAGCAGCCGTGCTGGAGGGTGACGTCGAGGTCATCGGGGGCCGGATCAGCACGGTCGGCCGGGCGAGCGGCGCAGCCGCGACCATCGAGATCGACGCCGCCGGGATGCTGCTCACCCCCGGCTTCGTCGACGTGCACACCCACGACGACGGCGCGCTCCTCAGCCACCCCGACCTCGGCTTCAAGGTCTCCCAGGGCTGCACCTCCCTGGTGATCGGCAACTGCGGCTTCTCCGCCGCCCCGGCCGTGCCAGGTACCACCGACCACACCAAGCTGCTGCGCACCACCGCCGGCTGGACCGACCTGGCGGGCTACGCCGCGGCCGTGCAGGACGCCCGGCCGGCCTGCAACGCCATGGCACTCGTCGGGCACAACACCGTCCGTCACCTCGTCCTCGGCCTCGAACGGCGCGAGCCGACCGCGGCCGAGCTCGACCAGATGCGTGCCCATGTCCGGCTGGCCATGGAGCAGGGGGCCTGTGGCCTGTCGACCGGGCTGATCTACGAACCCGGCCGCTACAGCCAGACTGCGGAGATCGTGGAGTTGGCACGCGTGGCGGCGGAAGCGGGAGGCCTGTACACCACGCATATGCGCAACGAGGGCGACCGGCTGCTCGACGCGGTGCAAGAGGCGTTGCACATCGGACGCGAGGCCGGCCTGCCCGTGCAGATCTCCCATCACAAGGCCGCCGGACGGCAGAACTGGGGCAAGGTCGGCGCGTCGCTGGCGCTGATGGACCAGGCCAACGCCGAGGGCCTCGACGTCATGGCCGACGTCTACCCCTACACCGCAGGCAGCGGACCGATGGCGCAGTATTTCAACCTCGACCGACTCGACCCGGGCCTGGCCGAGGTGATCCGCTTCGCGAGCTGCCCGGCGCGCCGCGACCTCGAGGGGCGGATGTGCGTCGACGTGGCCCGGGAGTGGGGGGTCGCCCCGGTCGAGGTGATCCGCGAGGTCCTGACCGCACCGCGCGGTACGGAAACGATCTGCATCCAGTTCCTCCTCGACGAGGCCGACATCGAGACCAACCTGCGTCACCCGTTGGTGATGGTGGGCAGCGACGGCATCCCGGACCTGAACGGCCGACCACACCCGCGGCTGTTCGGGACCTTCCCGCGCGTGCTCGGCCACTACGTCCGCGAACGCGACGTGCTGCCCCTCGGTGAGGCGATCCGTCGCATGACCTCACTCAGCTGCGACCGCTTCGGGCTGGTCGACCGTGGCCGGGTCGTAGAGGGCGGCTGGGCCGACCTGGTGCTGCTCGACGAGCTGACGGTGGCCGACCGCGCCACCTACGACGAGCCGAAGCTGGAGAGCACCGGCATCGGCCTGGTCGCGGTGAACGGCGAGGTCGCCTACCGCGACGGGGTGCACCAGCCGATCCGGGCGGGCCGGATGTTGCGCCACGGCCACAGCTAGGTGCGTCGGGCCGCACGTCGGTCGGATCAGCCCTCCGACGCGCCCGGCGAGGCAAGGTCGGATCCGAGCACCCCACGTTGCCGCGAGATCTCGAAGCAGGCCACGGCGGCCGCAGCGGCCACGTTGAGGGAGTTGAGCTGCCCACCGAGCGGGATCGCCGCCAACTGCGAGCAGCGTTCGCGCACCAGCCGGGAAAGCCCCTTGCCCTCGGCACCGAAGACCAGACACACCGGCTGGTCGCCCAGCGGCAGCGAGTACAGCGACGTGGTGGCGCTGCCATCGAGCCCGATGGTCCACACGCCGGCGTCGTTGAGCTGCATGAGCGTGGTCGGCAACCCGCCGACGAGGGCCATGCGCACGTACTCCACCGCTCCAGCGGCGGCCTTGGTCACCGACGGGGTCACGTGCACCGCCCGGTGGCGGGGCAGGATCACGCCGGTCACCCCGGAACCCTCGGCGCTACGCAGCAGGGCACCGAGGTTGCCCGGGTCGGTCACCCCGTCGAGCGCCACCAGGAACGGTCGCGGCCCACCTCGCCGGGTTCGCAGCAGGTCGTCGAGGGTGTGTTCGGGAAGGCTCTGGGCCCGGGCCAGCACCCCTTGGGCCGATTGGGTGGCCGTCAGGGCGTCGAAGCGGGTTCGACCGACCTCGCGTAGCGGCACCCGGCGGGCGTCGCACAGCTCGCGGATGTCTTCGAGGATCTCGGCCTCGTCGAGTTCCGCGGCCATCAGGACCTCGCGCACCCGTCGCCGCCCGGCGACCAGCAGCTCGCGCACCGCCTGACGACCCTCGACCTGCTCACCTCCGATGCCCCGACCGGTGTTCGGCAGCGGCTTGCCGGCTGGATCTGCGCCGGCGGCCTCGCCGCGACGACGGCCTTGGCCACCTCCACCACGACCCGCCGGATCCGACCCTCGACCTGCCGGAGCGCTGCTGCGACCAGTCGGTCCGCTGTTGCGACCTGCCGGAGCGCTGTTGCGACCGGTCGGTCCGGCACCGCGACCGGCACCGGAACGGCCACCGGCGGCCCCGCCACGGCCGGCCGGACCGGCCGGCCCGGTCGCACCACGGCCACCGGAACCCGCCGACCCGCGCCCGGCCGACGAAGACCCGCCGCGGCCCGACGATGCCGGACTCCCGGACCGTCCGCCCGCCGCCCGACTGCGCCCGGCACCCGAGGACGGGCCGTCCGAACGGCCGCCGGAGCGAGCGGCACCGCGGCCGCCGGCAGGGCTCACGGGTGGTCGGAGCCGAGCGGCTCCGAGGGGTCGGGTACTGCGAAGAGGATCGCCACGGCGAAGCAGGCTATGCCCTCGCGCCGCCCGATCGCGCCGAGCCGTTCGGCCCGCTTGCCCTTGACGGTCACCGGGGCACCCACCACCTCGGAGAGGACTCGCTGGATCTCGGCCTTGCGGGGAGCCAGCTTCGGGGCCTCGAGCACCACCGTGCAGTCGACGTTCCCGGTGCGCCAGCCGGCCTCGTGCACCTGGCGCACCGCCTCCTCGAGCAACCGCAGCGAATCGGCACCGGCCAGTGCCGGGTCGGTGTCGGGGAACAGTTGGCCGATGTCGCCCAGCCCGGCGGCACCGAGCAGCGCGTCGGTCACGGCATGGGCGATGGCGTCGGCGTCGCTGTGACCCTCGAGGCCCGGCTCCCCCTCGAACAGCACGCCACCCAGCACCAGTCGCCGGCCGGGGTCGTCGCTGAAGCGGTGTACGTCGAACCCTTGGCCGACCCGGATGTTCATGAGGTCCTCCCGAGGTGATGGCGTCGGGCCAGCAGCGCTTCGGCCACGGCAAGATCGTCGGCATCGGTGATCTTCAGGTTCGCCGGGTCGCCCGCGACCACGACCACGGGGTGCCCGACGAGCTCCACCAGGGTGGCATCGTCGGTGGCCTCGGCCCCGCTGCCGTGGGCCAGGCGCAGGGTTTCGGCGTCGAAGGCCTGTGGCGTCTGCACCCGGACGAGGGCGTCACGGTCGACCACGCCGCCGTCGCGGTGCCGGATGGTGTCGGCGACCGCCAGGCCGGGCAGCGCGGCCCGCGCCCCGGAGCGCACGGCGTCGATCACCGCGGCGAACAGGGCAGGCTCGGCCAGCGGCCGGGCAGCGTCGTGCACCACCACCACAACGGCATCGTCGGGTACGACCGCCAGCCCGGCGCGGACCGAAGCCGATCGGGTGTCGCCGCCGGCGACCACCAGGTCGGCTGCGGGCTCGGCCTCACCCACCAGGTCGGGGTGGACGACCAGTACCACGCCGTCGGCGTGGCGGCGCGACGCCGCCAGCGACCAGTCCAACACCCGTCGGCCGGCCAGCGGCGCGTACTGCTTGGCCCCGCCGAATCGACGGCCGCTCCCGGCCGCCACCACGATCGTCCATACCTTCACGACCACCTCCCCGGCACTAGCTTGGCAGGCAGACATCGAGGAGCATTCGGCTGGTCCACTGTGGATCGCCGGAGCCGAGCGGGAGGCGTCGAGTGGCACCGGCTGACAGTGGACTGCTGCGCAACACCGAGCTGTTCCGTGACCTCGATCCCGACCTGTTGGAGCGGTTGTTCCGGCAGGCCACCCAGCGCCGCATCCACCGCGGCGACGTGCTGTTCACCGAGGGCGAAGAGGCCGACGAGCTGTTCGTGGTGTCCACAGGGCGTATCGCCATCGCCAACAAGTCCGCCGACGGGCGCGAGTCGGTGATCGCCCTGATGGAGTCCGGCGACCTGTTCGGCGAGATGCCGCTGTTCGACGGGATGGGACGCTCGGCCGAAGCCCGGGCGTTGACCACTGCCGAGGTCGTCTCCCTGCCGTACGACCCGATCCGCACGCTGTACAACGAGCACCCCGAGCTGCTGTGGGAGGTCGTAGACCTGCTGGCGAGGCGTCTGCGTGTGGCCGACGAGGCCCTGGCAGACTCGGTGTTCCTCGACGTCACCGGCCGCACGGCCAAGCGGCTGCTCGAGATGGCCGGCGACGCCGACGAGTTCGTGCTGCCGGTAACCCAGGAAGAGCTCGCCGGCATGGTCGGCGCCTCGCGCGAGCGGGTGAACAAGGCGATCGCCAGCTTCATCCGTCTGGGCTGGATCGAGCAGGGCGACCGCAAGTACCTGATCACCGACCGCGAACAGCTGTCGCGACGCGCCCGCTGACCGGAGCCGCTTCGGTCCCGCCGGCAGCGACGGTGGGAGGGCGTCCACTCAGGTGTAGCGATCGAGGATCGACGACTCGGCGAGACGGGCGAGGTTCTCCTTGATGCCCCGGGCCCGGCTCTCGCCGATGCCCGTGACGTCGGCGAGCTCGGCCGGGGTGACCCGCATGATCTTCTGCAGGTTGCCGAAGTGCTCGACGATCAGATCGATCATGTCGGCGCCCAAACGCGGCACCTTCGACAACAAGCGGTAGCCGCGGGGGGAGATGCCTGCCTCGGGGTCGTAGCCCTCGACGCCGACGTGGATGGCCTTGGCCACCATGCGGAGATCGAGCAGCGAGTCAGCGTCGAGTTGGTCGAGCGCCTCCACGGACAGCTCGGCGCTCCAGCCGCTGTCTTCGGACACGTAGTCCCGCAGGACCAGGGCACGGTCGTCCTGGATACCGCCGGTGAGCTCGGCGAGCTGCAGATGCACCAGGCGGCCGTCCGCACCCAGCTCCACGATGACCGCCTCTATCTCCTCGGCGATCCGCCTGACCGTCTCGGCTCGCTGCAGGACGTTGAGCACGTCGCGCTGGGTGACGAGATCCTCGACCTCGAGCGCCGAGAGCGCGGCGATGGTGGCGACCAGTCGGCTGCGGTATTGCTCGAGTGTCTGCAGGCCCTGGTTCGCCTTGGCCAGCAACGGTGGGGTCGGCAACAGAGGACGTTGCTGCGAGCCGACGTAGACGGTGATGGCGTCGCGGGACTCCGAGACCGAGATGACCGGCACACCGAGCGAACGAGCGACGCGTTCCGCCGTCCGGTGCCGCGTGCCGGTCTCCGAAGTCGGCACCGACGGGTCGGGAACGAGGTGGACGTTGGCGCGAGCGATACGGCTCCCGTCGGCCGCCAGGATGATGGCGCCGTCCATCTTGGCGACCTCGTGCAGCCGCTGGGGACTGAACCCGGCGTCGAGCAGGAACCCGCCGGAGCAGATCTCGAGCACGTCCGGCCCATCGCCCACCACGATCAGCGCTCCCTTGCCGGACTGGCGGATGCGATCGAGGCCGTCCCGCAGCGCCGTGCCGGGTGCGACTGCCGCAAGCGCAGTGAGCATCGAGGCGTTCGGGGGGGTCGGCACCGCTTCAGTCTACCGATCGTTCCGGGGCCGGTCTGCGGGCCGTTCGGCTGACCCCACCCCGCACCGACGCCCGCAACCGGAGCCGCAGGACGTGGCTTGCATTCCGCCCGTCACCGGGGCCGCCCGTCAACCGGCGGCCGGCTGCCGCCGGTCGGTCACCCCCTCGGCCGTGCCGGGTGCCCGTACCGGCCGGGGGCCACCCATACCGATCGCCAGCAGTGCCTCTCCGACGGTACCCACCCGGGTGAGCGACAGGCCGGCGATGTCCGGCGAGGTCGCCGGGACGACCGCTCGCCGGAAACCGGCACGGACCGCCTCGGCGAGGCGACGTTCGGCATGGCGCACGGTGCGCACCTCCCCTCCGAGCCCGACCTCACCGCAGATCACGGTGTCCGACGGGACGGCCTTACCGGTCAACGACGACACCACGGCGCAGGCCAACGCCAGGTCCGCCCCCGGATCGTGCACGGTCACCCCGCCGGCGGCGAGGCAATACACCTCTGCCGAGAGCACCGGGAGCTCGAATACCCGGCCCAGCACGGCAAGCAGCAGGGCGAGACGACCACCGTCCACACCCTCCACCGATCGACGCGCCCCACCAGAACCCGACCCGCTGACGACCAGGCTCTGCAGCTCAACCAGCAACGGACGCTGACCGTCCACCATCGGGAACACCACCGAACCCGCCGCACCGGGCCGCCGGTCGGCGAGGAGCAGGCCACTGGCGTCCTCGACGTCGACCAGTCCACCCTGCACCATCTCGAACAGACCGAGCTCGGACGTGGGCCCGAAGCGGTGCTTCACCGCCCGCAGCAGCCGCAGGGCGTGGTGGCGGTCGCCCTCGAAGTTCAGCACGGTGTCGACGAGATGTTCCAGCTGGCGCGGGCCTGCCAGGGAACCGTCCTTGGTGACGTGGCCGATGAGCAGGATCGCACAGTCGTGGGCCCGGGCCGCGTCGGCGAGACGCAACGCCGACGCCCGGACCTGGGTCACCGAACCGGCCGTGGCGGCGACCTCCGCCACCGCCACCGTCTGGATCGAGTCGACGATGACGAAGCCCGGTTCGAGCCGGGCGATCTCGGCCACGATCGTGTCCACATCGTTTGCACCGGCAAGCCAGAGATCGGGGCACAGCGCTCCCAGACGCTTGGCCCGTTGCTGGACCTGCGCCGGCGACTCCTCTGCACTGAGGTAGAGGGCGCGCTGCCCACGCTGCGCGGCCTGGGCCGCCAACTGGAGGGCCAGGGTCGACTTTCCCACGCCGGGCTCGCCGGCGAGCAGGGTCAGCGACCCGGCGACGAACCCGCCGTTGGTGACCCGGTCGACCTCCTGCGACCCGGTCGACCGGGGTGGCCGACCGGCCTCCGGCACCTCTGCGATAGGAACGGCAGGGCCGTTCGGCCGCTGGACCGATTGGGGTGCGGACACCATCGGCTGCACGGTTCCCCATGCACCGCACCCATCGCAGCGCCCCACCCACTTCGACGCCAGGGCATCGCACTCGCTGCAGCGGTAGCCGTCCGTCCGTCTCGTTGCCATCACCCCACACCGTACGCAGGACCTGTGACAGCGAAGGCGGACCTGCGGCCCGCTGGGCGAACGGGGTCGCCTGCGCTCAGCCCTTCGGCGCCGACGGGGTCGAGCGGCCGCCATCGGCGAAGCTGCGCAGCACGGCATGCTCGCTGTGAGGATCGTCGGGCCCGGGGTTGTACTGCACGGTCCGGAACCCGAGCCGCTCAGCGGTGTCGAGTAGCGCACCGTTGGCAGCGATCACCGTGGCCCGCGCCGAGGGAACGTCGCTGATCCGCCGCAGCGCCTCGAAGAAGTCCGGGTGAGGGACCCGCACGCCGAGCTCGGCGCTGGAGATCCACGCACCGACCAACCCGTCGAGGGCGAAGCGCTCACGGAACTTCAGGTTCCACTCGGGGGCGCCGTCCCCCACCACGACCACGAACACTCCCCGACGGCGCGCCTTGTCCAGGAAGCTCACCACGTGCGTCGAGAGGTCGAAGCGTCGCGTGTAGGCATCGTCGAGCAGCAGCGGATCGCCCGACACGCCCAGCTCGGCCCAGAACGCCGTCGCGTTCCGCTTTCCGAGGACCCGGGCCCGATAGAGGTCCGCGATCTGTCGGTCCGAGCGTTCCGACCCAAGCGTCCGGCAGAACGGCACCAGGACGTCCTCGCACGGGTCGATGCTCGACAGCAAGGCCCCGTTCGCCTCGATCGCGATGAGCCCGAGACCACCATCAGACCTCGCAGCAGCGGCCGATGAAACCGGGGGTCGAACCGGATCGCCGGGTGTCCCCGAGGGTGGGGCAACGACGGCCGGGGCCACGACAGCCGCGGGAACCGGGCCGATCGGCTGCGGCGCGATCGGCGCCGGCGCGACAGCACTCGCCACGGCGCCCGCGACGACCGGCGCCGGACCCGAACGCACCGCGACGGATTCGGCCCCGTCCGCATCAGGATCCGCCGCCACCCGGCCGGCAGTCCGAGCCGGTGCCGGGGCGTCGAAACGGCGCCGGTCCCGCCACCGGTCCACGAACAGCAAGCCGAACCGCCAGACCAGCACGGTCAGCCCGAGCAGTCCTGCTCCCAACCCGATCCATCGCCACAGGCGCGGCAGCAGCTGGGTGGTCGACGAGGCGGCGACAAGCGCCGTAGGAGCGTCGTCGGCGAAGGACGGGTTCCACACCACAGCGGTGGCCCGACCGGAAGCAGCAGGCGCCGTCAGATCGGACCCCGCCGGCGTCGAACCAGGTGACGAGCTCGCGACGGTCGGAGGAGCACCGGCCATCGTCACCGTCTGTCCGGCCGACCCCACGGTACCGTTGTGGTCACCGAGCTCCCCCGGCAGATCCACCACCACCGTGACCGAGACGAGTTGCTCGAGCGGTGAACCCAACTGCTGGGCATAGGCCGCAGCCGGTTGGCCGAGCGGCTCGCCACCGAGCGCTTCGCTGACGGCAGCGTCGCTGAAGCCGGCCAACCCCTTGGACAGATCAACCGTCCCGGAGAACCGCCAGTGCTTCTCGCCGAACGCCGAGCTCCGCTCGACCACGAAGTTGCGGAACGCCCCATCCGCGCCGGCCACCTCGTTGACCACCGAGGTGAGCTGGTCCGCCTGCGAGAACGGCTTCTCGGCCCGGATCCACACCCGTCCGTCCTGCTCCTGGATCGGGCCGGTGACCGTCCAACCTGCGGCAACGAGGTCCTCGACGGGCAGCGCCCTGCCGGCCTTGGTCTCGTAGAGCACCGTACGGGCGGCAGCGTCCTGGTCGAGAGCCACCGCCGCGTACACGACCCCACCGCCGTCCTCGTCCACTTTGACCTCGAGCAGGGCGTCGGCCTTGCACCCGGCGAGCAGCAGGAGCGCCACGACGGTCACGATGATCGACACGACGCGGCGCACGGCCCAAAGCTAGACGCCCCGCCCCGGCTCGATGCGGCAGCACGGACGACGGGAGACATGCCGGAGCGCACACGCTCCGACGCGCAGAGGCCCCGGGACAATGCCCGGGGCCTCGTGACGTTCAGCGGGGAGGGCGCCGTTCAGCTGTCGGCCGGACCCGCCTCGGCGAGCTCGAGCGACGGCGGTTCGAAACCCTCGACCGCTCGGAAGACGATGTGGGGCTTGCCGTTGTTCTCGGGATCGGGCTCCACGTCGACGATGATGCGCTCGCCGGCCCGGAACTCCTTCCACAGCAGCCGCTCCGACAGCGGGTCCTCCACGAAACGCTGGATCGCCCGACGCAGCGGTCGAGCGCCGAGGGTGGGGTCGTACCCGACGTCACCGAGGTGCACCTTGGCCTCGTGGGTCAGCTCGATGCCGATACCCAGACCCTCGAGCTGCTTCGCCACCCGCTTGATCATCAGATCGACGATCTGGGTGACCTCGGCCTGGGACAGCTCGTGGAAGACGATGACCTCGTCGATCCGGTTGAGGAACTCCGGCCGGAAGTGCTGCTTGAGCGCCTCGTTGACCTTCTCCTTCATCCGGACGTAGCTCACGGCCTCGTCGCCACGGGTGAACCCGAGGGACGCCTTGCGCAGGTCCTGCGTGCCGAGGTTGGAGGTCATGATCAGCACGGTGTTCCGGAAGTCGACCGAGCGGCCCTGGCTGTCGGTGAGACGGCCTTCCTCCAGAATCTGCAGGAGCGTGTTGAACACGTCGGGGTGGGCCTTCTCGATCTCGTCGAAGAGCACGACCGAGAACGGCTTGCGCCGCACGGCCTCGGTCAACTGGCCGCCCTCGTCGTAGCCGACGTAGCCGGGGGGCGAGCCGACCAGTCGGCTGACCGTGTGCTTCTCCATGTACTCCGACATGTCGAGGCTGATCAGCGCCTGCTCGTCGCCGAAGAGGAACTCCGTGAGCGACTTGGCGAGCTCGGTCTTCCCCACGCCGGACGGGCCGAGGAAGATGAACGAGCCGGAGGGACGCTTCGGGTCCTTCAGGCCCGCACGGGTACGACGGATGGCCTGGGACACGGACTTGACGGCATCGGACTGCCCGATGATGCGGTGGTGGAGTTCGTCCTCCATCCGCAGCAACTTGGCGGTCTCCTCCTCGGTGAGCTTGTACACCGGGATACCGGTCCAGATCGACAGGACCTCGGCGATGGACTCCTCGTCCACCTCGTCGAACAGGTCGATGCCCTTGGCCTTGATCTCGGCCTCGAGCTCCTCCTTGCGGGCGAGGAGTTCCTTCTCCTGGTCGCGGAGCTGGCTGGCTTCCTCGAAGCGTTGCGCCTCGACGGCTTCCTTCTTGCGTCGGACGACGTCGGCGATCTGGTTCTCGAGCGACTTGTAGTCGGGAGGGGTCTGCATGCGCTTGATGCGCAGACGGCTTCCGGCCTCGTCGATCAGGTCGATCGCCTTGTCCGGCAGCTGCCGATCGGAGATGTACCGATCGGCCAGGTTGGCCGCCGCCACCAACGCCTGATCGGTGATGGTGACCCGATGGTGGGTCTCGTACCGGTCGCGCAGACCCTTGAGGATCTCGATGGTGTGGGCCACCGACGGCTCCTCCACCTTGATCGGCTGGAACCGACGCTCGAGGGCGGCGTCCTTCTCGAGGTGCTTGCGGTACTCGTCGAGGGTGGTCGCCCCGATGGTCTGCAGCTCGCCCCGAGCCAGCATCGGCTTGAGGATGGAAGCCGCATCGATCGCGCCCTCGGCGGCGCCGGCCCCCACCAGGGTGTGCAGCTCGTCGATGAACAGGATGATGTCGCCGCGGGTCTTGATCTCCTTGAGCACCTTCTTGAGGCGCTCCTCGAAGTCGCCGCGATAGCGGGATCCGGCCACGAGGGCGCCGAGATCGAGCGTGTAGAGCTGCTTGTTGAGCAGCGTCTCGGGCACGGCGTTCTTGGCGATCGCCTGGGCGAGACCCTCGACGATGGCGGTCTTGCCCACGCCGGGCTCGCCGATGAGCACCGGGTTGTTCTTGGTGCGGCGGCTGAGGACCTGCATGACCCGCTCGGTCTCGCGCTCACGGCCGATGACCGGATCGAGGCCGTTGTCACGGGCGAGCTGCGTGAGGTTGCGGCCGAACTGGTCGAGCACCAGCGAGCCGGACGGCTGCTGTTCGGTGCTCGACGCCGGGGCCGGCCCGCCGGACTTCTCGGGCTGGCCCGGGCCGGAGTAGCCGGACAGCAGCTGGATCACCTGCTGCCGGACCCGGGACAGGTCGGCGCCCAGCTTGACCAACACCTGGGCGGCGACGCCCTCACCCTCGCGGATGAGGCCGAGCAGGATGTGCTCGGTCCCGATGTAGTTGTGGCCGAGTTGCAGGGCCTCGCGGAGGGAGAGCTCGAGCACCTTTTTGGCGCGCGGGGTGAACGGGATGTGGCCGGACGGCGACGAGCCGCCCTGACCGATGATCTCCTCGACCTGATGGCGTACCGCCTCGAGGGAGATCCCAAGCGACTCGAGGGCCTTGGCTGCCACCCCCTCGCCCTCATGGATCAGCCCGAGCAGGATGTGCTCGGTGCCGATGTAATTGTGGTTCAGCAGCCGCGCTTCTTCCTGTGCAAGGACGACAACACGGCGTGCTCTGTCGGTGAACCGTTCGAACAAGGTCCTGCCTCCCACGAGGGGGTGGTTGGGGTGAGCCGAGTCTATCTGTGAATCATCCTTCCGCACGACCGGCGAGCGATCGGAAGGTTGTGGGGTCTGCAACGCCGGCGCGCCGGGGTTTCATCCCGGTTCTCCACATCCGCCACTGCCGAACTACGTTGTCGCCGTGGCCGACCGCACGGGTGCGCAGAACCCACTCCTCCTGCTCAACGACATGACCTCCGATCTGGCTCGTGTCGACGACGAGCTGCGCAAGGCGGTGGAAACCGACGACGACCTGCTCACCGAGATCGCCGGCCACCTGATCAAAGCAGGCGGCAAGCGGCTGCGGCCCGGGTTCGCCATCGCCGCAGCGTCGGTGGGCACCTCCGAACGGGGGCCCGCTCCCCACGACGTGATCCTGGGTGGTGTGTCGGTCGAGTTGGTGCACCTCGGGTCGCTCTACCACGACGACGTCATGGACGAGGCCAAGACCCGACGCACGGTTGACTCGGTCAACGCCCGTTGGGGCAACCTCAAGGCGATCCTCGGCGGCGACTTCCTGCTGGCGAAGGCCTCGGAGATCGCCGCCGGTCTCGGCACCGAGGTCGCCGGGCTGCTCGCCGCCACCATCGCCAAGCTCTGCGAGGGCCAGGTCCGCGAGCTGCGCAACATCTACAACGTGACCCGCACCGAAGAGAGCTATCTCGGAGCGATCACCGGCAAGACCGCCGCGTTGTTCGCTGCGGCCACCCGCATCGGGGGGCTCGTAGCCGGCCTTCCCCGGGTCGACATCGACCGTCTCACCGTGTTCGGAACCGAGTACGGCATGGCCTTCCAGATCGTCGACGACATCCTCGACGTGGTCGCTTCCGAGGAAGAGCTCGGCAAGCCGTCGGGGAACGACCTGATGCAGGGCGTGTACACCCTCCCGGTGATCCGCAGCCTGGCCGGACCCGACCGGGACCGGTTGCTGGCGATGCTGGGCAAGCCGCTGTCCAAGGAACAGGTGGAGGAGCCCCGGTCGTTGGTGATCGCCAACGGCTCCATCGCCGGATCGATCGTCACGGCACGGGAGTACATCGACCGCGCGCTCGACGCCATCGAGCCGCTCGCCGACAGCGCCGGTGCCGACGGGCTGCGCGGTGCCGCCCATCACCTGCTGGCCTCCCTGCCCGACATCGGGAACTGAGCGGCCGGTATCGCTGCAGGGACTCAACGCCGCGGCGTGGGCCCCTGACACGCACGGCAGAACGTCGTCGTCCGGCCATCCCACACCGCTGCTTCGAGCAGCGACCCACACCGTTGGCAGGGCAGGCCCCGACGTCCGTAGCAGGCGAGATGGAATTGGTTCTCGCCACGCCTGCCGTCGACGCCGCGGTAATCCCGAAGGGTGGTGCCTCCCCCGTCGAGGCCCCGGCGCAACGCCTCGACGATGCCCGCATGCAGCCGCGCGGCCTGGGCCGAGGTCAAGCTCCGCCGGGCGGGGTGCACCTGGGCGGACCAGAACGCCTCATCGGCGTAGATGTTGCCGACCCCCGCAACGGGACGCTGGCTGAGCAGCTGCGTCTTCAGCCGTCGCCGGGTGCCACGCAGCGCCTCCCACAGCACCTTCGGCGTGAATGCCGGATCGAACGGCTCGGGCCCGAGTTCGTGCAGGGTCGGCAGGCTCCGGTAGTCGCCGGCGTCGACCACGGCAATGCGGCCGAACCGGCGGATGTCGTCGAACACCACGGTGCGTCCGTCGTCGAGCTCCCACCAGGCACGGGTATACGGCCCGGGACCGGCCTCTCCTCGGTCCGTGGCGATCGAGAACGCCCCGGTCATGCCGAGATGCACGATCAGCTCACGCCCGTCGTCGAGGTCCAACAGCAGGTACTTGCCGCGCCGGCGTACTGCGCGGATGGCCGCCCCCTCGGCGTCGGTCGCCGGGGCGAACTTGGCGGAGGGATGTGCACCGGCCGCCACGATGCGTGCCCCGGGCAGCGCCGCGTCGAGCTGCCGTCGGATCGTCTCGACCTCCGGCAGCTCGGGCATGCCAGACCGCGCCGGATGAGGTGGTCAGGCCCGGGCCGTGTTGGAGGCCCGCAGGTCCTGCGCCAAGGAGACCAGCTGCCGCGCAGCAGGACCGAGCTGACGCGAGGTCAGCTGCTCCATGATCGAGATGGCCCGCGGGCCCTCCGGAACCATGCCGGTCCACAGCAGGTAGCCGGCCATGAGACCGGTGATGCCGTCGCCGAGCTCGGAACCGTGGAGCACCAGCTTCTCGCCGCTGCGCAACCAGTCCCGGAGCTCCGGATAGAACGCGTTGATCGCGGCGCGGGGGTTGTCGTTGGGGTTGAACGGCCGGTGGTACCAGGCGAGGCCGAGCTCGTCGTAGTTGTGCAGGTTGTGCGGCGAGGACAGCAGCGACACCACGTGGGTGAAGCCCTGCTCGCGGATCCAGATGATCTCTTCCTGGCGCCGCACGCGACGATGGTTGGCACCGTAACCACCAGGACGCTCGCAGACCGCGAGCTTGTCCTTGATGATCCAACAGAAATTGCGGGGAACGATCCCCTGAGCCCACTTGCCCTTCGGCGCCACGGCTACCAAGGGTAGCCCCTCGGGCCGGGTTCATTCGGGTGCAAGGCCGGGTTTCTCGTCACGTCAGATGAAGTCGTCCGGCTGATCGCGAAACCCGGCGCCCGGCACCGACGTCGGTCGCTCGCCGCTCACCCCGCACGACCGCCAGCACCCGCTCGATGGTCGCGGCGTCCGGCGGGTGCTGCTCGGGGTCGGTGGCGGCCCGCAACCAGCGTCGTAACGCCGCTTGCGCCACCACCGTCGGTACCGCCCGAAGCGCCGCGACATCGGTGGGGTCGAGCTTCGCGGCCGCCTGTGCGACGAACTCGTCGAGCGCCCCGAGGTGATCGCCGAGCCGCACCAGCAGAGGAACCACATCGCGGTCGGCAACCTCGGCGAGCAGTGGCAGCACCTCGCCCCGTACCCGGTTGCGCCGGAACCGGGGATCGGCGTTGGTCGGGTCGCGGAACGGCACCAACCCCATGGCCTCGCAGACCGCCTCGGTGTCGTGCCGTCGCAGAGCCGACAACGGCCGGCGCGGCGAGGGACCGAGCGCCGCCAGGCCGGCCGCTCCGGTTCCGCGCAACAGGTTCAGCAGCATGGTCTCCGCCCGGTCGTCAGCGGTGTGTCCCACCAGGACATCGGGCGGGAGCACGGCGAAGCGGGCATGCCGGGCGCGGGCCTCGAGGTTCGGGCCCTCCCCCACCTCGACCGAGACCGCCTCGAAGCGGGCCCCCAGGTGATCGGCAACCGCCGCCACCCTCGCCGCCTCATCGGCACCGGTGGATCGCAAACCGTGGTCGACGTGCACGGCGGTGACGACGCAACCCGCACGGCAGGCGAGCACGAGCAGCGCCAGCGAGTCCGCTCCTCCGGACACGGCGCAGGTCACCGCGGTGCCGGGCGGCGGGAACGCGCATCGGGCCAGCAGGGCGTCGAGCAGGGGTGTCGGGTCGCTCAGGTCGCCACACCCGCCGGGGCTGCCCGATCGATCCACTGCTCGGGCGAGCGGATCTCGGTCAGGGTCGGCAACCACTCAGCACCCTCCCACACGCGATCGAACAGCGCACGACCCCCATGGGCCTCGACCGCGGTGATGAACCGCTCGCCCTCGGCGTACTGGTTCATCTTGGCCTCGAAGCCCAGCAGTCGGTTGAGCAGGCGCGACACGCCCCTCGCAGCGTCCCGGCGGGTCTTCAGCACCCGCTCGAACCGCCAGGCGTTGGGCACCAGCCCCGCCGCGGCCCGGTTCATGACCACCTCACCGTGTCCCTCGAGCAGGGACATCAACCCGCCGAGCCGGTCGAGCACCACCTGCTGCTCGGGTGTGGCAAACACCGCGGCGAGCCCACCACGGTCGAGGGCCCCGCGTCCTGCACGCACGTCGGCGACGGCGCGGCGCACACTCTCCGCCACATGCGTCGCCTCCGGGTCGACCGAGTCGAGCAGGTCGTGCACCTGCGAGATGAAGTACGGCCGAAGCCAGCTCACCCCGGTGAACTGCGCCCGGTGGGTGCATTCGTGCAGCGCGACCCACAGCCGGAACTCCTCGGCCGGAAAGGCGTAGCGCCGCTCCATGGTCAGCAGGTTTGGGCCGACGTAGTAGACGAGATCCTGCTCGTCGGCCTGATCGTCCTCGACCACCAACAGGTCGTACTGACCGAGTACGCGGGTGCTCATCCAACCGAGCAGCAGACCGAACTGGGTGGCCCCGACCTTGCAGCTCACCGCCTGCATCCGCGCAGAGCGCGGGTCACCGAGCTTGTCGGTGAGCGGGCGCAGCAACCGCCGGAAGCTGTGGACGTTCGCGCCGACCCACCCCGACCGGTCGGTCACCCTCGCCCGGGCCGGACCGATCAGCGAGACCAAGCCGGTCTCGGCAGTGACGTGGCGCTCGGCCTCGACGGTCAGTTCGGTGTAGCTGCCCTGGAGCGCAGCGCGCACGGCGGGGTCGGAGAAGGGGCCCGGCCCGCTGCACCGGCGGGCGACGCGCTCGGCGAATGCCCAGTCGATGGCTTCGTTCATCGGGAGCCCCCGCCCTGCATCAGGCCGCGATCAGCGGCGGATGCCGAGCGAGTTCAGCGTGCCCGGCCGGAATACTTGGGCCCGAGAACCTTGACCACATAACCGATCGCCGTCGCAATCACCAGCAGGACGGTGGGGATCACGAGCAGAACGGCAATCCAATAATGCCAGACGACGGCCAGAGTCATGGGCGTCAGCTTAGGCGTCGGACCCGTGGTGTCCACCACTCGTCGGCTGTCCGGACGGCCGGGGGAACCGTCCGGACAGACGACGGGGAGGGGGATCAGGCGATCTTCACGCCGCGGGTGCGCAGCGTCGTCATCGGTTCGTGGCGAGCGCAGAAGTCGCCGTCGTTGTAGATCGAGAGCCTCGTGGAGCAGTCGCCATTGGCGCAGACCCGGCCGTTGGCGAAACGCCGCACGCTGCCCTCTTCGCTGTCGAAGCGGTAGCCCACTACGGATGTCTCGTTCATATCCCCTGCAACCGCCGGGCCTGTTTCACTTCTTCCCCGACCGCCCGAATTTTTCTCACGAAAGTTTCAAACGATCGTTCGGTTCGGGACGCGTCGGCGTCCTCCCGGAAATTCCGGGAGGACGCCGGTAGCGGAATAAGCCGGGTTTCAGCCCTGACCGGGCTGGTCGATGTACCGAGCCTCGTGCTCGAGCAACCTCGTGATCCGCTCGATCAGCGAGGGTGGGACCTCCATCTGCAACCTCGAGCGGACCACGAAACGCAACTCCTGCTCGAAGTCGTAGGAGGCGAAGCAGTGCTGGCAACCGTGCAGGTGCAACTCGATGCGCTCTCGGCGTTCGATCGTGAGCTCGCCGTCGAGGAACTCGTAGAGTTCGATCAGCGCCCGGTCGCAATCAATCTCGTCATCAGCCACAGTTCGTACCGCTCATCTCTGGTGGACAGGCTCGCCGTCCATGACAGCGACCACGGGATCGACCAGGCCGCGGGCGCTGGCGAAGCGGTACAACTTCTTCTGGAGCGCCTTTCTTCCCCGATGTAGCCGGCTCATCACCGTTCCGATCGGGATGTCGAGGATTTCAGCGATCTCCTTGTAGGAGAAGCCCTCGACATCGGCCAGCAGAACAGCGATACGGAACTGCTCGGGCAGTTCCTCGACCGCGGTGACCACCTCGGCCTCGGTGAAGAAGTCGAGCAGCTCGTCCTCGGCGCTGCGACCAGCCGCAGCAGCTTCGAGCCCACCGAGGCGGCGGTAGAGGTACAGGTCCTCGACGTCCTCGAGGTCGGTCTGCTCCGGCCGCCGCTTCTTGGCGCGGTAGATGTTGATGTAGGTATTGGTGAGGATGCGGTACAGCCAGGCCTTGAGGTTCGTGCCCTCCTGGAAACCGCCGAAACCGCGGAAGGCCCGCAGGTAGGTCTCCTGGACGAGATCCTCCGCCTCGGCCGCGTTCCGGGTCATGCGGAGCGCCGCTGCGTACAGCGCGCTCGAGTAGGGCATGGCCTGTTCTGCGAACTCGGACCGGTCGGCCACGTCTCCTCCTGGCGCCGAAGCCCGGCGTCTGGGCGTGAGAAAGCCCCCGGGTGACGGTTGCTTCCGTGTCCCAGGGGACATTTCCCGCTGGGCGACGAACCAAACCCTAGGTGATGGCACCGAAGAGGGAGATAAAGAAGGCAGGAAAGAAATCCTCACACGCCGGGACCTAGAGTCCGCCCATGGATCTGCGTTTGGACAACAAGGTCGTGGTCGTCACCGGGGGCTCGAAGGGCATCGGGCGCGGGATCGCCCAGCTCGCCGCCGAATCGGGGGGCCAGGTCGTCATCGTCTCCCGCAAGGCCGATCAGCTCGAGGCGACCGCAAAGGAACTCGGCCACGGGGTCGACTGGATCGCTGCCAACGTCGGTGAACCGGACCAGGCGGAGCAGTGCCTCAACGAGGTCATGAAGCGCCACGGCTCCATCGACGTGCTGGTCAACAACGCGGCTGCCAACCCTTATGCAGGCCCCGTGATCGACGTCGATCTCGCCCGCTGGAACAAGACCTATCAGGTGAACGTCACCGCGCCGTTGGTCTGGACGCAGTTGGCATGGAACCTGTGGATGAAGGAGCACGGCGGCTCGATCGTCAACATCTCCTCGGTGGGCGGGTTCACCACGAGCCTCATCCTCGGGGTGTACGACGTGACGAAGGCTGCGCTGATCCACCTGACCAAGCAGCTGGCCTCGGAACTCGGCCCCACGACGCGGGTGAACTGTGTGGCCCCGGGTCTGATCAAGACCGACTTCGCCCGCGTGCTCTGGGAGGGCAAGCGCGGCGACACCGTCGCCGAGGAGTACCCCCTCAAGCGGCTCGGCGAACCCGGCGACATCGCCGCGGCGACGCTGTTCCTGGCAACGGATGCGTCCTCGTGGATCACCGGCCAGACCATCGTGTGCGACGGCGGCGGCCTGATCATCCCGTCCAAGACCGGGACCACCCCGATCGAGTAGACGGCGCAGTACGGCCGGCGACCGGCGTACCTGCCGCACCGGGCTGGGGCTGATCGCCCGGTCCGCTGGGCCAATTGTCCCGCTCTTCCGACAGGGGCGGCACCCGGTATCGCCGTTACGGTCCCGCTCCTACGGAGCGGAGGCCCAACGTGGAGCGCAGCACGTCTATCCCGAATCGACCCGCCGAGGCTCAGGCGAGGCGGTCGGTTCAGCTGGCTCGGTCCCTGGTCGCCGGCCTGATCGGCGTGACCGCCCTGCTCGGGGCCGTTGCGCCGGCCGGAGCGCAGACCAGTCCGCCGGTGACCACGAAGGTCGGCCGGTCGGCCGGGGACTACGCCTGCCCGAGCCTGACCGGCACGTTCAACGCCGGCCGGTCCGCCGGCACCGCCGGCGCTTGCGTGAGCGCGGCCGTCGCCAAGCGCGCCGGTGCGCTGTCGGCGAAGCGAGCTGCGTCGTCCAAGGCCCCGGGAACGCGCGACAACATTCCGCTCAGCACGTTCGACTGCCGTTCGGTGGACGGCGTGCTGGTCTTCCAGACCCCCGGCACGACCGCGATCTGCGAGAGCAGCGCACCGGTCGGTGGCACCCGATCGAACATCGCTGCCGCCAAGGACGGCGGCCACGCCGTCGCAAGCGGCGGGTACGGCAACACCGCGACCGCGACCGGCACCAACGCCCTCGCCACCGCCGGGGGCACCGACAGCAACGAGAACACCGCAACTGCCACCGGGACCAACAGCCTCGCCACCGCCGGCGACGGAGATCGCAATCGGGCCACGGCCAACGGCGCCGACACCACCGCCTCCGCAGTGGTCGGCTCGTGGAACACCGCCACCGCCACCGCCACCGCCACGACGACTGCGACTGCGGCTGCGACTGCGACTGCGAGCACCGTGGCGACGGTTGCAGCGGCCTGCGCGGCTTCCGCGAAGGCGCTCTGCCCGAGCGGTGGCACCACAGCCACCGCCACCATCGGCTACAGCAACACCGCCACGGCAGACGACGGAGGCGTCGCCCGCGTCATCAACGGGTCCGACAACACGTCCACCGCCACCGGCCCGGGCAGCTACGCCATCGCCGGCGAAGGGGACGGCAACACGGCGACCGCCACGGCCGGCGGACGGTCCTACGCCGGTCTCGGATCCAAGAACGTCGCCACGTCGAACGCTGCGGACAGCTACGCCGTTGCCGAACAAGGCGCAGGCAACAGCGCCAATGCCACGCTGGGCTCGAGCCGTGCCGTGGCCGGGCCCAACGCCATGACCGTGGTCGACCCAGAGACCATCACGGTCGAAGGGAGTGGGAACTGGAACAAGGCCGCGGCGAGCGGTACCAACGCCAAGGCCACGGCCGGAGCCGGAAACAAGAACGCCGCCCTGTCGAAGGGCACCGGAAGCGAGTCGATCGCCAGCGACGGGGACCGGAACTCCGCCACCGCAACCAACTACTACGCGGCCACGGTGACGGCGAGCAGCATCGCCCGGGCCCGTTACGGGACCCGCAACACCGCCAACGCCCAACTCGGCGGCTCGTCGATCGCCGGGAATGGCACCGCCAACAGCGCCACGTCGAAACGCCAGGGACAGGCCTTCGCCGGAACTGTCGACTGGTTGTGGAGCGGGACCGGCAACCGCAACACCGCCACCGCCAAGCAGGCAGGGTCGGCCATCGCAGGAGACGGGAGCGGCAACCGCGCCTCTGCCTACAGCGCCTGCACGATCGCCGTCGTGGGCGTCAGCCGGCAGAACGGCTCGTGCCCCTGAGCGCCGGGTGCTCCGGGCCCGGGCGCGACGGTCACGCGACGGTCCAACCGAGCGTGAACGGCCCCGGCCCAGACCTGCCGGATGGCGGCTGAGCAGGTCGGGGTCCGAGACCACGACCGCAGCAGGCGGGTTCTCGTCTGCGACCGCACGGCACGCCGGTTGCGCTTCCTCGGCGGCCCGAACGGCCTCACGCCGGGCCTGGGAACAGGAGCCGACCGGGGGCCACCGAGATCCGTCTGACCCGCGCTGTGCTCTGGCCAGAACTTGCACGAGTCCTGGTAGAGCCCGAGAGGAGAATCGAACTCCTGACCTGCTCATTACGAGTGAGCCGCTCTGCCGACTGAGCTACCCGGGCTGGAACCGCCGCAGCGGACCATCAGAGAGCCTAGCAGCTCACTGCCCGTCCCCCTCCGGGCGACCGACGGGACCACCGGGTCGAGCTCCCGCTGTGGCGCCGGCACGACCGGGAATCGCTCCGCCATCACGCCGCGGTGACCTGCGCCGTACACTCCGGACAGATCGTCGGACACCGAACGTCGCGGGACGCGACCGAGGTGACGCTGCAGGCGGAGCGGGACCAGGCGATCGGACGACGACGCGGGAGTACGGGCGGTGGAGGTGACGGCAACGGGGGACATCAGGCCGGCACCCCCCTACCCCGACGATGACCGGGCGTGGTCCGCTCTCGTGGACGCCGCCCCGGCGGGCGTGCTGCTGCTGCACGGCGACGGGCGCCTGGTCCGCGCCAACGCCGCGGCTTGTGAGCTGCTCGGCCTCGACGCCAACCGTCGCCTCGCCGCCTATACCACCGACTACCTGCAACTCGGTGAGCGGCTCCGCCACCAACCCGGCGCCGGTGCTGCCGCAACGGTTCATCACCATCTTCAGCGTGTGGTCCGTGCCGACGGCCGGACCCGCTGGGTGGACGTGCAACTGGTGCCACTCACCCCGACCGGCACCGGGCAGGCACGCACTGCGGCATACCTGATCGACCGGACCCGGTCGTACCTGCAGGAACGTGCCGTGCGCGCCCAGCTCGCCGGGACAGACCTGGCGCTGCGCCACATCGGCGCGGCCCTGATCGTCACCGACGGGACCGGACAGGTGCTGCACCGCTCGCCGGCGACCGGTGCGTTGATCGGCACCGACACCGGTGGCCGGCACCTGACCGAGGCCTTGGGCCTCTCGCCCACCTCGCTGGACGACCTGATCCGAGCGGCCGCCGACGGGGAGCCGGTCGTGCCTCGCCAACTCGTCATCGAGCAACCGGGGCCTGACGGGCCCACGACGACCGTCAACGTCACGATCACCGTTACCGGCACCGGCTACGCGGAACCCCACGATGCCGGACCCCACGACGCCACGACGACCGGGCCGACCGCCATCCGGCTGACCTGGCTGCTCCGGCCGAGCACGGGCCCGTCCCCGGAAGCCGCCACAGGCTCCCGCGCAACGGCATCGCAACTGCACGCGATCCTGCCCTTCCTCGACGAAACCCTGACCCTCATCGACCGGACCGGCCGGACGCTGTCGATCGCGAAACCGGGCGACGAGGACGCGCTCGGTTACCCGATGGCGCTGTGGGAAGCCGGGCTCGACGTGTTCGGCCTGGTGGAACCGGCCGATCAGGCGTGCGTCGAGGACGCCTTCGCCCGCCTGCTGGCCACGCCCGGCTCGAGGATCTCCGGCGGGTTCCGGGCGCGGACCGCGGAGGGGCGCACCGCCTACCTCGAGGGTTGGGCCGTCAACCTGCTGCACGACCCGGACGTGGCCGGGATCCTGATCGTCACCCGGGACGTCACCGCCCGCCGACGCAACGAGGCGTTCCTGGTCGACCGGACCGACATCCTGCGCGAGATCGCCTCGGCCGCGCCGCTCGAGGTCACCCTGCGGCCGTTGGTCGAGCTGGTCGATCGCCACCTCCGCGGCGCCACCGCGGCCCTGGTGCAACACCAGGACAACGGCAGCGACGGCGGACCGAGCTACGCGTCACGGGCGTTCCCGTTGGAGGACGTCCGGCCGTTGCTCGACGCGCTCGGCGCGACCGCTCCCGACGCGCCGCGCGTGGTGGCCGACCTCGAGGCCCTGCGGGAGTTCCCCGACCTGCACGCCTCCCTGCAGCTCGCCGGCTGCCGCAGCCTCGTCGTGGTCCCGGTCTCCAGCGCCATGGCCGAGCCCGAATCGGGCCGCCACCCCGGCCTCGGTGTGCTGGTGTGCCTGCGACAGCACGCACACTCCCCCGACAGCGCCGAGCTCGACCTGCTGCGCGAGGTGGCCGACCTCGCCGCACTGGCCATCGAACGCGAGCAGGCCGAACGGGGCCTCGCCCACCAGGCCCTGCACGACGAGCTGACCGGCCTGGCCAACCGACACCTCCTGCTCGACCGCCTCGAACAGGCCCTCAACCGGGCCAAACGACGCGGCCGCCGCCTGGCGCTGATGTTCCTCGACCTCGACCGGTTCAAGACCATCAACGACACGCTCGGCCACGACGTCGGCGACCAGCTGCTCCGTCAGTTCGCCGAACGGCTCCGGCTGCTCGTACGGCCCGAGGACACCGTGGCGCGCTTCGGTGGCGACGAGTTCGTGGTGCTCGTCGAACACGTCATCGACGAGCAGGAGGCCACCCAGATCGCCGATCGGCTCGAGGCCGCCATGAACGAGCCGTTCCAGATCGGTGGCCAGGACCTCGCGGTGACGGCATCGGTCGGCATCGTGATCGGCGAGGGCGACGACCAGCCCGCATCGTTGCTGCGCAACGCCGACATCGCCATGTACCGGGCCAAGGAACTCGGGCGGAACCGCACCGAGATCTACGACACCCGGCTCGAGACCCACCTCGCCGACCGCACCCAGCTCGGCCTCGACCTGCGGGCCGCCCTGGTCGAAGGGCACCTACGGCTCGTCTACCAGCCGATCGTCGAGCTGCGCAGCGGCCAGATCCGCATGGTCGAGGCGCTGCTGCGTTGGGACCACCCCCAGCACGGCCGCCTCCTACCGCTCGACTTCCTCGACGCCGCGGAGGACAGCGGCCAGGGCCTCGAACTCGGTGCGTGGGTCATCGAACGAGGCCTCACCGACGTGGCCGCCTTCGCCCGGGGCACCGCAAGCAGCGTCGCCGCCGGGACCACAACGGCGCGCACGCCGAAGCTCTGTATCAACCTGTCCGCCCGCCAGCTGGCCCACCCCGAGCTGGTGGCCCGGGTCGAGTTGGCCCTGGCCCGGCACCACTTCGTCCCCCACGACCTGGTCATCGACGTACCGGAGACGGCGTTGGCCACGGCCGGGGCGATGACCTTGCGCAACCTCGAGAACCTCCACCAGCTCGGCGTCGGCATCGCCATCGACGACGTCGGAGCCGGGCCGAGCACCACCCTGTTGGGCATCCTCGAACGGGTGCCGGCGGACCTGTTGAAGGTCGACCCCTCCGTCATCGCCTCCATGGGCGGCACGGAACGCGGTAGCGGCGACCGGCGCGAGTCGCTGCAACGGTCCATGGCCGCCGGGCTACTGGGCCTCGGCCGGGGGCTGGGCCTGACCGTCGTCGCCGAGGGCGTGGACAACCCACGACGGCTCCAGCAGCTCCGCCAGCTCGGCTTCGACCTCGCCCAGGGCCACGTGGTGGGCGCACCGGTGGATGCCGACCAGATGCTCCGGCTGCTGCAGGCCTGAACGCATCCCGGCCCGGCACGCTCCCGGGGCCGCCACGAGCGGAACCTCGATCAGACCGGAGGGCCGAGACAGAGGAACAGCCGCTCGAGCAGCAACCGTTCGTTGGGGTTACGGTCGAGCGACTCCGCCGCCCGCTGCAGCGCCGGGAAGGCGTCGATGGACACCCGTGCCGCAGCCGGTCCGGACAACTGCCCAGCCAAGCGGTCGCGGTAGGCCCGGGCCAGCACCGCGAGACCGAAGCGCAGCTCCCCGGTACGGAACCGGCGGCGTTCGCGGCGCTGCCGGTCCTCCAGCGCCTTGACCGGCGTGCGGATGCCATAACGCTCGTCGCGTTCGGCGAGCTCGGCAAGCTCCTGACGATGACGGGCGTCGATCGACGCAAGTGCGGCGTCGAGGGCGCCGAGCAGCTCGGCGACCAGGGCCACGACCGTTGCGCCGGTGCCGTCGAGCCGCTCGGGCACCGAGGCCCACAACTCGACCCGGCGCCCGAGCTCGGGGTCGGAGGCCAGGATGCGGGCCCGTCGCAGATCACCGCCGGCCGAATGGGCGGCCACCGCGGCGGCCTCGGCGTCGACCCCCTCCTCCGCCAGTCGCTGAGCCACCACCGCCGGGTCGAGGGCCCCGAAACGGATCACCACGCAACGGCTGGCGATGGTCACCAGCTCCGGGGTCACCTCGTCGGCCAGGATCAGGAACACGGTCGACGCCGGTGGTTCCTCGACGGCCTTGAGCAGCACCGGAGCGGCGTCCACCACCAGGTGGAACTCCGTCAACAACAGGACGCGGCGCGACCCTTCCACCGGGGACCGGGCGGACTGGGTGACCACGCCACGGGCCTGGTCGCGGGTTATGAACGGTCCTTCGCGCTCGACGATGGTGAGGTCGGGGTGGGCCTCGGAACGGGCCAGACGGCGGTGGCGGGTCACCGCAACGTCGTCGCCCGACGCCAGGGCGCTCGCTGCCAGCAGCTCGCCGGCGAGGGCCAGCGCAGCCTCGCGCTTGCCCGCACCGGGCGGCCCCACCAACAGGTAGGCGTGCACCGGCTGAACGGCCGCCGCGCGCAGCTGCGTCACCGCCTCCGGCTGGCCGAGCACAGCCGAGAACGGATCCACCGTGCCACCCGGACCGGCGTCGGCGGCCCGACCCCCGTGCGAGCCGGGACCGGCGTCATCGGGTGGATCGGCGCGACCGACCGGGTCGTTCATCGCAGCGTCTCCTCGTCGGACGCCACCACTGGACGCTTCCAGCCGATGGAGCGAGCCGCCAGAACCCCGGCGGCGATCATGATCGTGGCGGCCAGCCACATGGTGATACGCACCCCGGGCACGGACACCTCGAGGCCAAAAACGGTGATCTTGCTGTTCGTGGTGTGCCGGTTGACGACGGTGCCGATGAGGCCGGCCAGGAACGGGCCGAGCGCGAACGCCGAGACGAGACACAGCCGCACCAGGGTGTTGAGCGATGCGAAGATCCGGCCCCGCAGCGCATCGTCGACGTTCTCGTGCAACAGGGTGAACCCGAGCACGTAGGCCGTTCCCGCACACACCCCGAGCCCGAAGATGAGGATCGCCGCCGGGGTCAGCGTGGTGGTGGACGTCGCGGCGAACAGGCACACACCCGAGCCGAACACCGCCCCCGCGAAGACCCGCTCCTTGGGCAGGTAGCGCTGGGTGACCAGCACCGCCAACACCCCGGCGGCCACCCCGACACCCAAGACGGTCAGGAACAATCCGAACCCGGCGGACCCGGCGCCGAGCACCTGGTCGATGAATAGCTTGCCCAGCGGCACCAGCATGCCACCGCCGACCAGACCCGTGGCCAACCCGATGTACACCGCCCGAACCGTCGGACTGGCGGCGATGAAGGACCACCCCTCCCGCAGATCGCTCCAGATGGTGGACAGACCGGTCCATGCCCCGTGATCGACGACGGCGGCACGCGGGGGCCGCGGCGGCATGGCGAGCCGCCAGACAATGGCTGCGGACACCACGAAGGTCAGGCTGTCGACGTAGAAGCCGAGGGTGCCCTCCTGGGCGAAGCGCAACCCGGTGGCGAGATCACCGGTGCTGGACTCGCCGAACTTGGCCAGCACCGCGAACAGCGCGGCGGCCAGCGGGAAGGTCCCGTACCCAGCGGCGATCGACAACGAGTTGGCGGTGGCGAGATGGCTCGGCGGCACCAGGTTGGGAACGGTGGCCTCCTTCGCCGGCTGCCAGGCAAGGGTCAGCAACTCGAGGATCAGCGAGGCCACGATGAGGCCGGCAACGGAGTCGACGAAGGGCAACGCCACCAACACGGCTGCCCGGCCGAGATCGCAGAGCACCATGACCCGCTTGCGGTCGAAACGATCGACTGCGACGCCGACCACGGCCCCGAAGAACAGCCCCGGCAACATCCGGGCCATGAACACGAAGCCCACCGCGATGGCCCCGGAGGTCTCGCCCCCGAGGCGGGCAGCGAGATCGGCGATGGCCAGGAAGCCGAGCCAGTCACCGGTGGCCGACATGAACATGGCCAGCCACAGCCGGAAGAAGGACCGGGAACCGAAGACCCGCGTGACGAACGAACTGCCCGCCGGTGCCGCGACGGTGGCGGCGCCGACTGCGGTGGCGATTGTTGCCGTTCCCTGGCCGCCGGGATCGGTGTCGGGTCGGCACCCCGCCGAGTCCCGACCTCCGGAAGGTGTCACCTGCGACACGTTAGGGGATCAGGGCGATCGAGTACGGGGGCGACGAACACGCCGACCGTCAGGCGGCCGGCGGCTTCTTGGCGGCTGCTGCCGTCTTCG